>JBHJGU010000001.1:0-12576 GCA_050331475.1 Maricaulaceae bacterium
AAGAAACCGAAACGCTGCTGGAGAAGCAACCGAGTGCCGCGTTGCCGACTATCGTGAAGTCGGAGGTGCTGCGCGCACAGGGCGATGTCGAAGCCGCCTATGAGGTGTTGGATGACTATGACGCGCCGGTGGTGTTCGTCACCGCGTTTCCTGAGCGTCTGCTCACCGGGGATCGGCCCGAGCCGACCTATCTGATCACCAAGCCGTTTTTGCCCGACGCGCTAAAGGCCACGATCAGCCAAGCGCTATTTTTTCATGGAGCGGAAGGCGCGAATTAAGCGGATTTCTCCGTAGCGGCAGGAACGCCTGCGGCGCGGAAACGTTTCCTTTGGGTCTGAGCGGATCAGACTCAGTGATGGAGGCGTTTATGGCGGATGGCGGCCAAGGCAAACCGAATAACGATACGTTTCGCTTTTTGATTGACGCCGTGAAGGCTGCGGATAAGGCGGAACTCTCTGAAGAAATTTCTCGTCTGCGTTTGCCGGATAATTTTTTAAAGCGCGAATTTGATATCGATTTAGATGACGGTTCAACGAAAACCGTTGAAGCGTGGCGGTGCCGGTATGACTCCTTTGGCTTGCCGACCCGCGGCGGCATTCGGTTTGACCCCGACGCAAACGCCGACGAAGTCAGCCGTCTGGCATTGCTGATGACGTTGAAACTGGCTTTGCTGGACTTGCCCTATGGCGGCGCGAAAGGCGCAGCCCGGGTCAACGTCAGCGCGTGCTCGGACGCGGAACGGGAGGCGGTCACACGCGGATACGCCTCCGCATTTTCCGACATTTTGAACGGTCGCGATGATGTGGGCGCGCCCGACATGGCGACCGGTCCACGGGACATGACCTGGATGACGGACGAATTGACCCGGATCGCCGGTGAAGACCGCCACGGCGCCGTGACCGGCTTGCCCACGCAATCCGGCGGTTTGGAGCTTCGCCATGGCGCGACAGGCGAAGGCGCTTGGCGGGTGTTCGAGCACCTACAAGACGGTCAATCGCGCGCGGGCCCCCTGACCGTCGCCGTTCAAGGCTTTGGCAAAGCTGGACGCGCCTTCGCCCGAGCCGCTTGTCAGAACGGCGCTCGGCTTATCGCGGTCAGCGACTCCCGCAGCCTGGCGAGCGATCCCGAGGGCCTCGACCTCGACGCGGTCGCGCAACGGAAATCCGCCACCGGCAAAGTTGCGAATGGGGGCGAACCCGACAGGGTTTTTGAGGCGGATTGCGATGTGCTTGCGCTCGCCGCCCAAAGTGATGTGCTGACCCAACAGAACGCGGCAACCGTGAACGCGCGCCAAGTGGTTGAACTGGCCAATGCGCCCATCACCTTCCAAGGCGCACAAATTTTGGACGACAAAGGCGTCGTCGTCGCTCCAGACATCTTGATGAATTGCGGCGGTGTCGCTGCGTCTTATTACGAATGGGCCGAACATGCGGGCGGGTCCGAGCGCTCCGAGGCAACCTTGGCCGATCGATGGCGCGCGCGCCTGAAAGCCACGGCCGATCGCGTGCTGAGCGTGCAAGACGAATTGGATTTAAGCTTGCGTGCGGCTGCGCACCTGGCCGCACTGCGTGAGCTGTCGGAGACGCGCCGCAACGGTCCGTCTCTGTAAATCCGCTTTAGCCAAGGAGGCGATCGATGTTTAGTTTGTTTTTACTCTTTATCGCCCTAGCGGTGATCGCGGCGTATTTCGGTTTCTTCGCGCTGGCCGGAACGGCGGCTTGGATTGCGCAATGGCTGTTTATCCTGTTCATCGCTGCGATTTGCGTGACTGCGTTGATCCAAGCGCTCAAGGGCCGAGCGCCGTTGTGAGCGCTTAGAGCGTTTTCAGCCAAAGTGTAAGCGGTTTTGCGGCTCGAAAACGCAATAAACTAAAGACTTAGAGCCGCTTCTCGATTCGGATTTAATTGAAGCGGCTCTAGAGGTCGTGACGTTCGCCGGCGAACCGGCGCAGCCGACACTCGGCCTGCGCCAAGGTGGCGTTCATGGGCTTAGCCCTATGATGGTGACGCTATCGGGCCGAGGAGAGGCCGCGACGGGGGGAAGCAGCCTCTCCTCAAATCGCCAGCGGCTATGGGGGAACGGGAACACCGCCAACGACCCTTTAAAAACGTCGGGAATAGCGAACTGTTCCGTCCCCAAGGGGACCTCTTTAAATTTCATTGGGAACAATTTGGAGGCTTTCAGCGTTTAACTCTAGTGCTCGCCAGGAGTACGGTCACTAGGGAGAGAACTCATGTTAAGCTGGGCTATTGGATTTTTCTTGGTTGCTATTGTCGCAGCCGTGTTTGGCTTTGGCGGTATCGCCGCCGGCGCCGCATCAATCGCGCAATTTCTGTTTTTCGTGTTCATTGTTCTGTTCGTCGTATCATTAATTGCGAGCGTGGTGCGCGGCCGTGCGCCGCGCGTGTAAACGCACTAAGACCCACCCGGAGGACGAACCTATGAGACATTGGATCATTTTAAGCGCGGCGATCCCCGCTCTGGCGCTTGCGGCGTGCGATGAGCCGGAGGGCCCCGCCGAAGAGTTCGGCGAGAGTGTCGATGACGCGGTGGACGATGTTGAGGACGATTTGGACCGCGATTCCCCGGCTGAAGATGCGGGCGACGCGTTCGATAATCTCCACGACAACGTGGAAGACGCGGCCGACGATGTTCGTGACAGCGTGGAAAATGCGGCGAACAATGCCCGAGACGCTGTGAACGAGGCCGCCGACAACGTTGCAGACGAAGCGGATGATCCTCAATAAGCAATGTTTAGCCTTGAAAAAGAAAAGGCCCGCGGGTTCCGCGGGCCTTTTTTTGATTAGTTACGCGGCGGTGTCATACCATTTCCGCGCCTGGGCTTCGGCCTCAGCCTTCTCCCAACCATAGCGCTCTTGCAGAACGCCAACAAACTTGTCGAAATCCCCTTCGATTTGCTGAACATCGTCGTCGGTAAGCTTGCCCCAAGCCGATTTCACACGGCCTTTCAATTGCATCCATTGGCCTTTGAAAACGTCGTCCATGACACACTCCTTCGCTTTCCGGCGTCGCGGGGTGCGCGCCTTACGGGCTGTCAACGTTTGAGCCGCCGCGATGTTCCAAGCTTACGAGTCGCTTCGCATCAATTTAAATGCGTGATACAAATTCAATTATTACCTCGGAAAAAGCGGTGGAGACCGCCTTCAACGCAAATCCACCGAAAACGTTCCACAAAAAATAAAATTTTCCTGCTGAAAATATTTCAACGTCTTTCGGTCCGCCTCTGGAACCCGCCTAACGCTCAAACGTTGGTTAAATGTGGCTGTTATACGGACCACATTCACTGTTTGAAGTTTAAGGAGGTCACCATGCGCACCTTGAAAACCACTTTAATCGCCGTTTCGTCGCTTGCCGGCGTCGCCGTCGCTATCGGCTCTATGCCCGCCGCCGCGTTTGGCGACAAAGAGGTGAAGGCGCAAGCGGCGTCCACCCTTGTAATTGGACCCAACCAGTTTTCAGCGGAAGAATTCGTTGGCGAGACCGTTTACGCCGCTAATGGCTCTATGCTCGGTGAAGTCAACGACGTTTGGATCGACGCCTCTGGTCAAGCGCAATCGCTACTGGTGAAAAGCGGCGGCTTAGCGGGCTTGGGCGGCGACGTTTATGTCATCGACTTTAGCTCCGACCTGATCCAGCTCAAGAACGAGGATGAGGCCGTTGTCACCACGCTGCTGACCGAGGATATCCTTGATGGATTCCCCATCTACGATCCCAGCGCACACAGCGAGTTGCACCTCGCCTCGGAGATTCTGGGCTCTGAGGTGGAGTTTGCGGACTCCCCGGACGAAGCCCAAATCGTCGACCTGGTGATGTCGCTTGACGGCACAGTTGACTGGGCCGTGCTCTCCGACGGCATCGTGTTTGGCTTGGGCGGTGAGCATCGCGCGGTGAAAATGAACCAACTCATTGTCGCGGACACCAACGGCAAATACCGGATCGATATGACGCCGGATGAGCTGCGCGACCAGGGTAAACTGGTCATCAACTAAGCGCGCTCTGTGAAGCAAACGGGCCGGCGGCGAGCATCGCCGTCGGCCCTTTTGGCGTTACGCCATCGCCAAAGTACGTCACGAACGTCCAACCGGACGTACGAACACTCTCACGCACCGACTTTCGGAGCACCCTTATGTTTAAATTACCGGACCTGCCTTACAAACAATCGGCTTTAGAGCCCCATATCGGCGAAGAAACGCTCAGCATTCACTATGGCAAACACCATAGCGGCTATGTTGATAAGCTGAACGCCGCGATTAAAGACAGCGGTTATAAAACCGCCGGCCTGCAGTTAGAAAGCGTGATTGCGCGCGCGCGGGATCATGAGGACGCCGCGGTTTTCAATCCGGCGGCGCAAACCTGGAACCACGCCTTTTACTGGCGCAGCATGGCGCCGTCTGAGGGCGATGCGCCGACCGGCGGTCTCAACGCGGCGCTTAACAAGCAGTTTGGCGATTTTGCGCAATTCCGCGAGGCGTTTCTTGAACGGGGCGCCGGTCATTTCGGCTCCGGCTGGGTGTGGCTCGCTGCGAAACCGGATGGAACCGTGGTGTTGCATGACACCCATGACGCGGAAACCTTAGCCGACCACGACACCCTTACCCCTCTTTGGGTTTGCGACGTCTGGGAGCACGCTTACTATCTCGACCAACAAAATGATCGCGGTGCGTATCTCGAGGCGTTTATCGATCATCTTGTGGATTGGTGCGCGGCGGAACGGCTTTACACGAAAGCAACGTCGGATAACACGCGCTGGACTTACGCGGACGCGTTTGCGTAAGGGGCGCACATCATGGCGCAATCACCGCAAGCTGGCAGGTCCTCCCGCGACATGCGCCCCACGGCGATCGTCCTTGGCAACGCGCGCGCGGGCGGGCTAGCGAACGGCGCCGGCCAGGCCTTCGCGAGCCAGGTCGCAGCGTGCAAAGGCCTGCGGGTCCAAGAGATCGACATTGTCGAGCCCGATGCGCTGGTTCCGGCGGCCCGCCGCGCGGTGGAGGCTGAGCCGGACATGATCCTGATCGCCGGCGGCGATGGGACGATCCGATCGGTCGCCGCACTTGCGGGGCCGGCGGGCGTGCCTTTGGCGCCCCTGCCTATGGGCACGATGAATCTCGCGCCGCGGCGGCTTTATGGCGAACGGGGTCTCGACGCCGTTCTGTCCGCCCTGCCGCATGCGCGCCCCGTCACCTGGCCCGCGGGCCGGCTTAATGGCGAGATGTTCCTGCTCACCGCCGTGGTGGGCTTTCCCGCCGCCGCCGCCGCCGCGCGAGAAGAAAGCCGAGCCGACGCGCCGAACCTCATGCGGATGTTCGAGCTTGCGGGCCAAGCGGTCGCAGACGGCGTCTCCGGCCGCATTCGCTATTCCGGTGAGGTTAGTGGTGAGGGCGTGGGTCTGGTGGCGGCGCTCGGTGATTTGGACGACATCTTCGCGTGTCGGCCGCCCGCAGAGCCGTGCCAAGCGTTCGACATTGTGAGCGTTGAACCGGAAAGCCTCGCCGAGCTGATTAGTCTTGGCGCGCAAGCATGGGCGCAGGGCTGGCGCTCCCATGCGAGCCTGCGCGAATTTCAGACCGCAAAGCTGAACGTTGACACCGACGGGCCGGTTCACGCGATGCTCGACGGCGAACCCATGGTGATTGAGGGGGGCGCGGCGCTTGAGTTTTGCGCTCACGCCGTGCGGTTTCTCTCGCTTGACGAGGCGGCGTAATGCGGATCGTCCATCTGTCCGATTTGCACTTCGGCGCCGAAGCCGTCGTCCAAAAGGACGCGTTAGCGCGCTGGCTCGACGCCGATCCGCCCGACGTGCTTGTGGCCTCTGGCGATCTCACCCAAACGGGCGCGCGCGACGAATTCGAACAGGCGAGGGCCTTTTTCGCAGCCCGCGCCACCATCAAAGTTCTCGTCCCCGGTAATCACGACACTCCGCTGTTGGACGTGTTCGCGCGACTGACCGGACCGTTTCGACGGTTCGAGACAACCTTTGACGCGTTCAACGTGCCCAATTTGGTTTGGGACGAGGCCGCGTTTGAAAGCCTCAACACCGCGCGCGGCGCGCAGCTTCGCTGGAACTGGTCCCATGGGGTTGTCGACCTGAACGCGCTCGACGCCGCAACCGAGCGGCTTCGCTCAGCTGCGCCCACGGGTTGGCGCATCTTGGTTTGCCATCACCCTTTGATCGAACCCGAAGGCTCTCCCTTGCGGGTTGCGACCTGGAACGGGGCTGAGGCCGCCCGGCGCGCCGCAGAGGCGGAGGTCGATGTTATTCTGTGCGGTCACACCCACGCCCCCTTCGTCGCGCCCCTGGCGTATGGGGATCAGGCGACCCGGATGGTCGGCGCGGGAACGGCGTTTTCGATACGGACGCGCGGGGTGGAGGCCGGATTTGTCACGCTCGATCTAAACGGGCGCTGCGCGGACGTGACGGTTTGGCGCTGGCGCGCGGATAGCTACGCCCCGCTTGACCGCATCACGTTCGAGCGTCGCGCGCACTCGAATAAGCACGCGGCGGCCTAGAAACCGCGGGATCGCCTTGGAACCACCGGGTCGCTCACGCGTTGGTTAGATGTCTCTAAAAAGACGAAGGAGTTTACCGATGAGCAGCCATGCAGCTCTGAAACCCGAGCCCAATGTGGAAACCATTGATACGGGGATCGCGCACCGCGACACCTCGAAATTAGCGAAATACCTCAGCAATGCTTTGGCGGACAGCTACGTTCTTTATTTGCAGACCCAAGGCGTGCACTGGAACGTTGTCGGTCCAGCGTTTTACAGCGTGCACCAACTGACCGAAGCGCAGTATGAAGACTTAGCCGAAGCGATCGATAAGATCGCGGAGCGAATCCGCGCTCTGGGCCATATCGCGCCTTCGAGCTTTCGCGAATTTACGGACCTAACAGTGCTCGACAACGAACCCACCGATCAGTCCGCAGCCGCGCTGATCAAACGCTTGGTTCATATGAACCAGGCGGTTGCGGATCGTTTGCGCAAATCAGTCGCCGCCGCGGAAGAGGTGGAGGATGTGTTCACCGCGGACCTGCTCACCGCGCGCATTGGCGTCCACGAGGAAGCGGCGTGGATGCTGCGTTCGCTCGCGGCCGAGTAATCGCCACAAGCGGCGTGGCCTGATCCAACCCGCGACCACGCCGCATTTTCCGACCCGCCGGAGCGAGATTCCGGCGGGTTTGGGCGTTTTGGACCACCGTCTAAAAACTAGCAAAGAGGTGTCTCGCCATGGACGCTCCTACCGCTCCCACCCCGAAAACTCGCCCAGAGTCCGCCACCGAAGCGCCGACGGTGCTGAAAACCAATGAGGCCCGGCAGGGTGAGGAAGTTTTCAACACGGGCGCAAAGCGGCGTCGCTTTGCTCTGTTAATTCTTGTGCTCGTTATCGGCTTTGTCGGCGCCGGCTTCATCATTGCGCAAATCGTCCAAGGCGGTTGACCCAGGCCTGAAACGTTGGGCCTAAGCGAGGTGATCCATTTCCTCGCGGATCTGCGCATAGGTGATGAGCGTGAACACCGCGCTGCCGCCAATGATGTTGCCCGCCAATGCCGGCCCCATAAAGCGCAAGGCGATCTCAATCAGGCTGGAATCGCCAGAAAATAAACTGAAAAACACCTCAACCGACCCGACGATGATATGGGCGAACTCACCGAGCCCAATCAGCCACGTCATAAAGAACACGACCAGGAACCGGTTTTCCGGCGCGGACGGTAAAATCCAAACGAGCGCCGCAATGAGCCAGCCCGCGGCGATCCCGCCGGCGAAATTGCGCGCAGGCCCCACCTCCACCAAATGGCTGCCGATATCGCGAAACGCGGCGAGCGGGGCTTCGCCAAACAGTCCGCCTTGGGCCACCACGAGCGCGAAAATCGCCGCGCCGACCAGGTTCGCTGACAGCACAATCGCCCAAAGTCGCGCTATGGCTTTGAAATCCGCCCAATGTCGGCGGCTTAGCACTGGGATCAAAGCGGTAATGGTGTTCTCGGTGAAAAGCTGTTGGCGGCCAAGAATTACGATCAAAAACCCAGCGGTATAGCCAATCGCGATCAAGGGCCGCGTCCAATCCCCCGGGGGTAAGGCCGCCGTCATCAGGCCCGCCGCCACCATCGAAAAGCCCGCCGATAATCCGGCGGCCAGACCCGACCACCAGAGCGGGCCAAATTTACGCGCGAGTTCTTCTTGCCCCTCCTTGCGCACGATCTCCAAAATCACCGCCGCTCGCGGGCGCTGGCGGGTCTCGACGGTTTTGCGTTCGGTATGATCCAAGTCGGTGGGCGCTTCATTCTGGGGCATAAAAATCGGTCGGATGTGTTCGTGAAGAACGCCTCAAGCGACGCAAACGTTCCGCTGGCTCCCGGCCAATTGGAACGGCTGTTCGTTGAACGCGTTGGTTAGGCTCATGTGATCGCGTTACGGAAAGGTGGGCTGATGTTGAGATTGGATAGGGTGTTTCTCTCCAGCGCCGTGCTCGTCGCTATGTTCGGCGCCAGCGCGGTTTGGGCGTGGGGTCTCGCCCCGCGAGAGGTCTTTCTCGCCGCCTCGGTCTTCGCAGGTTTGAGCGCGCTGAGCCGGTTTTTGCAGTCTCCACAGCGACTTCCCGCGCGCGCCCGGCCGAAATGGACCTCTGCGGTCCGGCGGGGGAGCCTATAATGGCCAGCGCGCAGACGACCGACAGCCATCCGTTGGAACGGGTCAGCGATGACATTCTCAGCGCTGCGGACGGCGATACGGTCACCGTCGACGACATCGTCAAAAGCTTCGGCGCGCAGTCCTTTGGGCCAATTTTTGTGCTGTTAGGCCTGCTGACCATTTTGCCGCCGGTCAGTTTGGTTCCCGGTTTGCCCAGCGTGGTGGGCGTGGTGATCATTTTGTTTTCCGCCCAACTGGTTTTCGGCCGCTCCCATGTGTGGTTGCCCGGGGCTGTGCGTCGTCGGGGCATCTCCAAGGCGAAAGTCGAAAACGCGTTTGACCGCGCTCAGCCCGCTCTAGAACGATTAGACGCGATGATCGAGCCCCGGTGGCGGCCGCTTGTGGCGGCGCCCATGCCCCGGCTCGCGGCCCTGATTGTGACGGTTTTAGCGGTGAGCTTTGCGCCCTTGGAGCTGGCGCCGTTCGCCGTGGCGATCCCGGCGGCGGCGATCGTGCTGTTCGGCGCTGCGCTCATCGCGCGCGACGGGGTTTTGATGGCCTTTGGCTTATGCCTCGCCTGCGGCGCGGTTCTGGCGCTCTTGAGCGTGTGGCTCGGATAGGCGAGGTCTGACCTGCTCGTGGGCGATTAAACGGGCCGCGCGAACCGCTAACCTGCGAGCAAAACGGTGATGGCCTCTAGCCCCGCCTTGTCGGCGGCGTCAAAAGCGCCGGGCTGGGCGGAGTCCACATCCAGCACACCGAGCAGATCGCCCCCAGGGGTTAAGACCGGGACGACAATCTCTGAGTTCGAGCGGCTATCACACGCAATGTGGCCGTCAAAGGCGTGCACGTCGTCAACGATGACGGTCTTGCGCTGCGCCGCCGCCGCGCCGCAGACACCGCGCCCTAGCGGGATGCGCAAGCACCCCAAGGTGCCCTGATAGGGACCGACGACCAATTCCGTCGGCTTGTCCGGATCGACGAGGTAAAACCCGGTCCACAGGAATCGCGGCTGAAAAGCCCCATGCAGCAAGCAAGCCGTCGTGGCGTAGCGCGCCACCGCATTCGGCTCGCCCTCTAAAACCGCAGCGATCTCCTCGCGCAAAGCGGCATAGGCGGCGGTTTTATCGGTCATGATCGTCGCGCTCCCTCAAAGTCGCGCTTAGCTAGGCGTCGCGCCGGCCCCATGCAAGGCCTCAAGCGCGACCGCCAGCGCACCGTGAACGCCAGCGCTCCGGCCCAAGCCGGGCGCCCCCACCAACGCCGCGAGGTCCAAGGCGGGACCGAACGCGTACCCGTTCAGCCGCCTCGCTAGCGCGCCGCGCACCCGATCGCGCAAGCCCGGCGCGGCCATCACCCCACCACCCAGCAGGATGCGGTCCGGCGCATGGGCGTAAACCAACACGGCGCACAGCTCTGCGAGGTAATACGCTTGGATCGCCCAGGCCGGATGGTCGGGGCCCAACGTCTCCGCCGGGGCGTCCCAGCGCGCCGCAATGGCCGGCCCTGAGGCCAGCCCTTCCAGACAATCGCCGTGAAACGGGCAGACCCCCGCAAACGCCTCATCCCCGGGCGCGCGCGGGACGCGAACAAGACCCATTTCCAAATGCCCCCCGCCCCTGATCGGGCGTCCCCGGTCCGCCACGCCGACGCCCACGCCGCCGCCCACGGAGACATAGGCCAATCGCTGCGCGCTCCTGCCCGCGCCCCAGAGCGCTTCCGCCCGAGCCGCCGCCTCGACGTCCGTCGCAAGCCCAACAACAGGCGCCACGCCGTCGAGCGCGCCGAGCAGGTCGAACCCGCTCCATCCGGGCTTCGGCGTTCGGGCCAACCGCCCATAGTCGGGATCACCGGGGATCTCCGCGATCGGACCAAAGGCGGCGACGCCCAAAGCGGTCGGCGGCCCAAAGCGCGCAGCGAAGGCCTCGAACTGCGCACGTACCGCAGCCAGCGTCGCCTGTGGCGTTGTGGTCGGCGTATCGGCTTGCGCCAAAAATGTCCCCGCCGCGTCGCCGACCGCGCAGCGACAGTGCGTGCCCCCGGTCTCCAGTCCAAAGATGCGAACCTCCGTCATGGGGGTGCGCTGCGCCATGGTCTGGTCAGCGGGACCGTCCGGCGCCAGGGTTCGGCGTTGAAGCCGCGGCGCAGACTGCGGGAAAGGGGGGGCCATGAGTTTTGAGCGCTTAGCCAGCGTGGACATCGCCGTATTGGTGGCCTATGCGGTCGGCATGATCGCCATCGGCGCGCTGTGCGCGCGTCAAGCCCATGGGGCGCAAGACTATTTCCTGGCCGGCCGGTCCATGGGCTGGCCGGTGATCGGGTTTTCCCTGTTCGCTTCGAACATTTCATCGACGACCCTGGTGGGTTTAGCCGGGGCGGCCTACGCCACCGGGATTTCGGTTTACAATTACGAATGGAGCGCCGGGATCATTCTGATCTTCATGGCGGTGGTCATTCTGCCGTTTTTGCTGCGCGCCCAAGTCTACACCATGCCAGAGTATTTGGAGCGTCGGTACGACCGAACCGCGCGGCTCTATTTTGCGGGTTTGACGCTGTTCCTCAATATTGTGGTTGATATGGCGGCCAGCCTCTACGCTGGCGCGCTGTTGGTTCAACTCGTCCTGCCCGAGGTCGAGGTCTGGCGCATCGTGGCGGGCTTAGCGTTAGCGGCGGGCGCCTACACGGTTTTAGGCGGGCTAAAGGCGGTGATGATCACGGACGTCATTCAAGCCGCGCTTTTGATCCTCGGCTCCATCGCCATAACCGTTGCGGCCGCGGCGAAGCTGGGCGGACCGGGCGACTGGCTCGCCGCTGCGCCGCCTAACGCCCTGAGCCTGATCCGACCGATCGACGACCCGTCTCTACCTTGGCTTGGCCTGGTGCTCGGCGTGCCGATTCTGGGGTTTTATTTTTGGTGCGCCAACCAATTCATGGTCCAGCGCTTGTTAAGCGCGCGTTCGCTCGATCACGCGCGATGGGGCGCGTTGTTCGCCGGTCTTCTGAAGGTGCCGGTCCTGTTCATCATGGTGCTGCCCGGGATCATGGCGCTTGGACTTTACCCGGACTTGCCCGACGCGGACCAAGTCTACCCGACTTTGGTGTTCGATCTGTTGCCGGCGGGCGTTCTGGGTTTGGTGCTGGCGGGCTTCATTGCCGCGCTGATGAGCCAAATCGACTCCACGCTAAATTCCGCCTCCACCCTGGTGACCATGGATTTCGTGCGCAGCCGCCGTCCCGAATTATCCCAAACGGCGCTGCTGCGCATCGGGCGCGTTGTGGCGGCGCTGGTCATGGGCTTGGCCGTGCTGTGGGCGCCGCAAATCGCACGGTTCGAAGGCTTATTTGTCTATTTGCAGCAGGTTCTGGCCTACACCGTGCCGCCCATCGTCGCCTTATTGCTGGTCGGCGCGTTTTGGCCGAGGGCCAATGCGCGCGGCGCGCTCTGGGCGTTGATCGGCGGCACCAGCGCGGGCGCCGCGGCGTTCGCGCTCATCGTTCTGGCTGAGGCGGTCAGCCTGCATTTCCTCTATGTCGCGCCGTTGCTGGCCGTGATTTCAGCATTGGCCTTGGTGGCGGGCAGCCTCACCGCGCCTCCGCCCCCGCCCGAAAAGGTCGCCGCCTGTCTGTGGACCCGGGCCGGTTTCGCAGCCGAGGGCGCTGCGCTGCGCGGCCAACCGGTCTGGCGGAATTATCGCTGGCAAGCCATAGGGCTGATCGGCCTGACCGCCGCCGTCGTGATCGCGTTTTGGTAAATCGACAGGCGCCGCAACCCTGACGATCGCCATTGATGAGTCATTGGGTAATTTGCGACTGCTTCCCCCGGCCGGCCTGAAGGTCGACACTTCTGGTTGGTAAGATCAGAAGGAGAAGCAGCCATGGGATACTATGCCGGATTAGACCTATCGATGGAAACGACGGCGGTGTGCG
>JBHJGU010000002.1:0-17081 GCA_050331475.1 Maricaulaceae bacterium
TCGCAAATCTGCACGACAGGCTCGGCGAGAGCCTCCGCGAACATGTTTTCAGTGACCGTCACATCGCGGGGCACCCCATGCATCAAGTCCCTCCCTTTAATGTCGAGCCGAAGACCCTCGGGATCTTCGGGCAGGCGCGAGGAGCCGATCTGCTGTTTGATCCGTTCCGCGCTCGTCTCCCCGATCAACAAGTTTTTGTTGCGCCGCATGTAATTGACGATCGCTTCGTCCATTTTGTCCCCGCCCACGCGGACCGAGCGCGAATAAACGATCCCACCTAAGGACAGCACGGCGACCTCCGTCGTGCCCCCGCCAATATCCACCACCATGGAGCCAACGGGTTCGTCGATTGGAAGTCCTGCGCCCAGGGCGGCCGCCATGGGTTCGTCGATCAGAAACGCGCGGCTTGCGCCCGCGCGCAGGCCGGACTCGTAGATCGCACGCCGCTCCACATTGGTCGCGCCGGAGGGGACGCAAATCACCACCCGCGGGCTGACGAACAGATTGCGCTTATGCACTTTGCGGATGAACTGCTTGATCATTTCCTCGGCGACGTCGAAATCCGCGATCACGCCGTCGCGCATGGGGCGGATCGCCTCCATCTGGCCCGGCGTGCGGCCGAGCATGGCTTTGGCTTCGATGCCGACAGCTTGAACCTGTTTGCGTCCGTGCTCGACGTAATAGGCGACCACAGAGGGTTCATCGAGCACCACACCGCGCCCTTTGGCGTAGACCAAGGTGTTCGCCGTGCCCAAATCGATCGCCATGTCGGCGGACAAGAAGCTCACGAGCTTCGACAGCATAAGCGTTCACCTCAATGCCGTTGGAGACGCGTTCTGAGAGCGGCGGATGGCGCGCTCTGAAACCGGGCTAGTCTTTTGCGCCGCAGCGACCCGATTTGCAAGCCGTCCCCGCGGGCGGGTCAGGCTGCGCGGCCAGCCGACGCGCCAACAAAGCGCGTCCCGCCAGCATCAGGCCCAACCAGATTGCGGCGGCGCCGAGCAGTGCGGCGACCACCCCGCCCTCACGCGCGCTCAGCAAAGCCATCACTCCGCTGCCGGCAAAGGCGACGAACGCAATCTTCGGGATAACGCCGAGAGCCGCCCCGGCGATAAAGCCCCAATAAGTCGCGCGCGTGGCCCCCAAAGCCATATTCACCAGGATAAACGGCCCGGTCGGGGCGAGCCGGACGATCAAGCTGGCCCAGAAGCCATTCTTCGCCACGAAGCGCGCAAACCGTTTCGCCGTTCCCCCGGAATAGCGCGCCAAGGTGTCCGCGCCCGCCCATCGGCCGAGTTGGAACGTCACGCTCGCAGACACCAGCGTGGCGAACCAGGAATACGCAAAGCCCACCCATGGGCCGAACGCCACCACGCACGCGGCGATCAGCACAAATTGCGGCGCGCCGAGACAGGCGAGCGCTGTGAAGGCCAGCACGGTTGCCGGCAGGCCCCATGGCCCAATCGACCAGCCGCGCAGCCACGCCTCCAGCGCAGCCTCCTCCTCCAGGCCCAGGAGCGAGCGCCCTAGAACGATCACGCCAAGCACGGCGAGGAACAACGCCAAGGTGGCCCCCACCGCGCGCACGGCGCGGGTGTCCAAGGCGGCGATGAACTGGAGAAAAGCGGACATAACGCGGCTTTGGGTGAAAACGCAGACGGCGGTCTTAGCCGGTTTTCGTCCCCGGGTCGCGGGTTTGCGCAGCGCCGCGGGCGAAGGCGCGTAAGCGCGCCCCGACCGGTTCGATGCCATGGGCCTGTGCGGCGGCGCGGGCGCGGGCGAAACCGGGCTTGCCTTGGGCGTGCTCGGCCATAAAGGCGCGGGCGAAGCGCCCAGAGCGGATGTCCTCGAGCACAGCGACCATCTCCGCCTTCGTCGCCTCGGTTACCAGCCGCGCGCCGGTCTGATAACCGCCATATTCGGCGTTGTTTGAGATCGAGGTCGCGATCCCCGCCAAGCCGCGCTCATAAATCAGATCCGCAATGAGCTTCACTTCGTGCAGACACTCGAAATACGCCATTTCCGGCGCATAGCCGGCGTCCACGAGGGTCTCATAGGCGGCGCGAACCAGCGCGACCAACCCGCCGCACAGCACCGTTTGCTCGCCGAACAGATCGGTCTCGCATTCTTCCGCAAAGGTCGTCTCCATTAAGCCGATCCGACCGCAGCCAATGCCCGCGGCGTAGGCGAGCGCAATGTCGCGCGCGCATCCTGCGGGGCTTTGATGCACAGCGATCAATCCCGCCAGCCCGCGGCCGGCCAAAAACTCACCGCGCAGTTTGCGACCTGGCCCCTTTGGCGCAATCAAGGCGACCTCGAATGTGGGTTCGGGTGTGATAAAGCCGAAATGGACGGCGAATCCGTGCGCGAACAAGAGCACGCCGTCTTTGCGAAGGTGGGGCGCGATCGCTTGAGCGTAAATGTCCGGCTGAGCTTCGTCGGGCGCCAGCATCACCACAATGTCCGCCCAAGCTGCGGCCTCGGCCGCCGCGCCCACGGCGAACCCCTCCGCTTCAGCTTTCGCGCGCGTCGCCGAACCCGGGGGCAGGGCGATACGCACGCCGTCAACGCCGCTGTCGCGCAGGTTCAAAGCGTGCGCTTCGCCTTGCGCGCCATAGCCGATCAGCGCCAGTTTGGCGCGCTTGAGCCGACCGAGGTCAGCGTCCGCGTCGGTGAAAATCCGCATCGTCGTTCTCCGATCCGCCCCGACCCCCTTAGCCGATCCGGTCTTGCGTCTCCAGCGCGGCTCTGGCGCTGAGCCCTTGGCGCGCGGGGTCGAGGGTGTCGATCACCGACCAGTCCGCCATACGATTGCGGATCCAGGTCAGCTGCCGTTTCGCGTAGCGGCGCGTGTCCTGACGCAGCCGCGCGAGGGCCGTGTCCCCATCGCACCGCCCTAGGAGGTGATCGGCGATCGGGGCGACGCCGAGCGCCTGGCCGACGCCGCGATCGGGGTCATACCCACGCGCCATGAGCCCGCGCACTTCGTCGAGCGCGCCTTGCGCCCACATGGCTGCGGCGCGGGCGTCGCATCGGGCGTAGAGCGCGTCGCGATCCGTGGGCGCCAGGGCGATCCCGATCCAAGCGCCAGGCGACAATGTCGGCCGGGTCTCCGCCCGCCAGGCGCTTAAGGGTTTGCCGGTGCCCTGGGCGACGGCAATGATGCGGCTAAGCCGTTGGCGGTCTGCGCCTAATACCCGCGCGCTCGCGTCCGGGTCCAGCCTTTGCGCCTCCGCGCGCAGCGCCCCAATCCCGTCCTCGGCGTAAAGAGCGTCCACGGCCGCGCGCGTCTGTGCTCCGGGGTCGGGCACGTCCGCCAACCCGCGGGTTAGCGCCTCGAAATAGAGCCCGGTTCCGCCAACGACGATGGCGCGTCGGCCAGCCTGCGCCAGGCGATCCAAAATCGAAACAGCGGCGCGCAGCCAATCGCCCGCGCTCCAGGCGGTTTGCGCATCGACCACACCGAACAAATGATGCGGCGCGCGGGCCTGTTCGGCCGCGTTGGGGCGTGCGGTCAGCACCGTCAGATCCGCGTAGAGCTGAAGCGCGTCGGCGTTGATGATTTCCGCATCGAAAATCTCGGCCAACGCCAAGGCGAGCGCGGTTTTGCCGCTAGCGGTCGGACCCGCGATCAGAATAGGCTTTGCGCTCACCTCGACCCTCGATCGTTCCCGGAGCCGCCGTGTCCAGCCCGCCTGCGTGCGCAATTTTCGCCGAAACGCGCGCGACCGCGCAAGCGCTCGGTGTTGAGCTGACCTCGGCCCTGGGCGTGGCGGCGGCGCTTGCCCCCGTTGGCGCGACAGGCGTGCGGCTGAGCGCATTAGGGGCGGCGGGCGAGGTTGCGGAGGTCCGCGCCCGGGCCCGAGCCGTGCTAGGGGGGCGCGCCGATTGGGCGGTCGCTCCCGCCTTGCCCGCCTGCGCGGTGCTCGTTTCGGATATGGATTCAACGGTCATTGGACAGGAGTGCATTGACGAACTCGCCGCGATGGCGGGTCTGCGCGATCAGATCGCGCCGATCACCGCCGCCGCTATGGCTGGTGAGTTGGACTTCGCCCAAGCTTTACAGGCGCGCGTGAAGGCGTTGGCGGGGTTGGAGGTGTCCGCGCTTCAGGCGTGCCTAGACGCACGCGTGCGGTTGAACCCGGGTGCTGCGGCGTTGGTCGCGCGGCTCAGCGCGCAAGGCGCGCTCACGGCGCTGGTCTCAGGCGGGTTCACGTTTTTCACCGAACGGGTGGCGGCGGCCGCCGGCTTCACACGCCATTTCGGCAATACTTTAGAGATTGCGGACGGACGGCTGACCGGCGGGCTGAGCGGCGCGATTCTAGGCGCTGAGGAAAAACGCGATTTATTGGCTGCGTTGTGCGCGGAGGTTGGCGCGCCGACCCAGGCCGCTTTAGCGCTGGGCGACGGCGCCAATGACGCACTGATGATCCAAGCCGCGGGCTTGGGCTTAGCCTACCGCGCAAAGCCGGGCCTGCGCGCCTGCGCGCACGGGGAGATCAATCACGGCGACCTGACGCGGGCCGCCGACCTTTGGTCGGCTTTAGCGGGCTAACGGCCCGCACGGGCGCCCAAACCATGAATAACGTAATCGCCGCGGCGATTGATCAGCACCGCGACAGGACGGTTGGACGCTTCGGTCGCCGACGCAATCAAGGCGCGAGCCTCGTCGGCGCTGGTGGCGCGCTCCCAGGCGATTTCTTCAATAACGTCACCGGGGCGAACTTTGCCGGCGGCGTCGCTATCGGGGTCGACCGCGATCACCAAGGCGCCGTTGACGTCGCGCTCGACACCGTATTCGCGTCGATTGGCGTCGGTCAGATCGTCAAGAACCAGGCCTAAAATCGCGCCCGACGGGTCTTCGGATTCCGGCGTGGCGTCCTCAGGGTTGCTCTCAGTGAGGGCTTCTAGGGCGCTTTCTTCTTCCAGCCGAGCGACTTCGACGTCCAACCGCCGCTCGTCGCCTTCGCGCAGGAACACCACTTCGGCGGTTTCCCCGACATCCGCCTCCGCGACTGCTCGGCTCAGGGTGCGGTTATCCTCAATGGCGCGCCCATTGAAGCTGACAACGAGGTCGCCTTTTTCCAGACCGGCCTCGTCGGCCGGACCGCCCGCGTCCACATCCGTGATCAAGGCTCCCCGCGGGCGCTCCAAGCCATAGGTTTCGGCGAGTTCTTGGGTCACGCTTTGAATGCTGACCCCTAGCCAACCGCGGCGTGTTTCGCCGAACTCCAAGATTTGATCGACCACAGTTCGCGCCAGATTCGACGGCGCGGAAAAGCTGATCCCCACAGAGCCGCCCGACGGCGAGAAAATCGCGGTGTTCACCCCGATCACCTCGCCGGAAAGATTAAAGAGCGGCCCCCCCGAATTGCCTTGGTTGATGGAGGCGTCGGTCTGAATGAAGTCGTCGTATTGGCCTTGCTTGATGTCCCGGTTGCGTGCGGAGATCACGCCCACGGTCAGCGAACCGCCGAGCCCGAACGGGTTGCCAATGGCGAGGACCCAATCGCCCACCCGGGCGGTGTCGGAGTCCCCGAACGCGACTGAGGGCAAGGCCTCGTTCGCCTCAACCCGCAGGACTGCAATGTCCGTGGCCGGGTCACGACCCAGGATTTCCGCATCCAGCGTCGTGCCGTCGGCGAAATTCACCAAAATCGAATCCGCTTCTTCGATGACGTGGTTGTTGGTGACGATCACCCCCTCCGCGTCGATCACGAAGCCCGAGCCCAGCGATCGGGCGGTCCGCGGGTTCTGTCCGGCGAACAATTCGTTAAACCGCTCTAAGGGCGAGCCTGAAGGAAAATCGGGGAGGTTGGAGCGCACCTCTTGTTGGGTGGCGATATTCACGACAGCCGGGGACAACGCCTCGACCAAATCCGCAAAGCCTTCCGGCGCGGCGGCGATTTGCGCGCCCGCAGACGCGGAGAGGGCGAACGCACCGATCCCGGCGCACAACACACGAAACAGCACGCGACTTCCCCCTGACTGCGCAGGCCCAACCTTAATTCAGCGCCCGTGGACCGCCCGCGCGGCGCGACATGGTTCTACACGAATCCAACGGCTTTCGACATGGGTTTCGCCATGGTGACGCGTTCACACCTGCGCGGCGCTCATCCGCGCAAGATCCACAAAATCGCAACCCCGACGCAGGCGCTCAAAAGCCCTGTCCAGCGTAAGGTTTCCGGCCCCGCTTGCACAAGCGCCGCTAACCAGCGCCGCGCGGTCAAGGGAAAGGCCGCATAAACCAATCCCTCAACCGCGAGCACAAGACCCAGGGCGAAAACCCAATCACGCCACACAACTGACGCTCGCGGACTTAGCGGCCTGAACCGGCGCCGCCCACCTGGCTGCCGAAATATCGGAAGAAGTCGCTGGTGGGGTTAAGGACTAGGGTCGTGTCGGACTCAAGCGCAGCCTCATAGGCTAACATCGAGCGATAAAAGGCGAAGAATTCCGCGTCCTGATTATAGGCGCTCGCATAAATGCGGTTGCGCTCGGCGTCACCCGCACCGCGGATCTTCTCCGCTTCTTCTTGCGCTTCGGCCAAGGTGACCGTCCGCGTGCGCTCGGCCTCGGCGCGGATTTGCAACGCCGCTTCCTGGCCCTTGGCCCGCTCCTCAGAGGCCGCTTGTTGGCGTTCGGTCTCCATGCGCTGGAAAACGCGCTGGGCGTTTTCATCGGGCAAATCAGCGCGACGGATGCGCACGTCGATGATCTCAACGCCGAGATCCTCCGAGCGGGCGTCATTAGCGGTCTGCCCCTTGGCCAAAGCATTGGCGCGGTCGCGGATTTGCAGCATGAGCTCCGCGCGCCGGCCGGAAATGATATCCCGGCTAGGCACTGCGCCAAGTACGCCGCGCAAGGAGTTTTCCATAATCGGTTCAAGACGTTGGCGCACGCCAATCTCGTTACGCACCGTTTGGAAATAACGCAGCGGATCCGTGATGCGATAGCGGGCGAACGCATCCACCACAAAGCGCTCCTGGCCTGCGGCCAGCACTTCTTTGGGTTCAATGTCGAGCTCAAGGTTCCGCTTATCGAAGCGCAAAACCTGTTCGACGAACGGCACTTTGACCTTCAGCCCCGGGTCGTTGGACCCGGTGGGATTGACCACGTTCACCGGTTCGCCCAACCGTAGGACCAGCGCTTGTTCAACCTGGTTAACGGTGTAAAGAGCTTGGCTGGCGGCGATAAACCCGCCGCCCAAAATCAAGACGCCAAGAATGAGGAGGATACGGTTCATTATTGTCCGGCTCCTTGCTGGTTGCGCGCCGGAGCGGCGTTGCGTTGAAGTTCGTTGAGCGGCAGATAGGGCACGACGCCGGGGCCGCCTTCGCCTTCGCCGTCAATGAGCACTTTGTTCGACCGGCCCAGCACTTTTTCCAACGTTTCGAGGAACATCCGTTGGCGGGTGACTTCCGGCGCCAGCGCATATTGCTCATAGATTAGATTGAACCGCTCCGCCTCACCGCGGGCCTCGGCGACTACTTGATCCCGGTAGGCTTGCGCTTCTTGCAAGATGGCGGCGGCGCGACCACGGGCTTCCGGAACGATCCGGTTTCTGAACGCGGTGGCTTGGTTGACCGTGGTTTGCGCCTCTTGCTTGGCGTTTTCTACGTCACGGAAAGCGTCGATTACCCGCGCCGGGGGGTCGGCCTTTTGCAGTTGAACCTCGCGCACCGAAATGCCCGCGCCATACTCGTCCAGCGTGGTTTGCATCAGGCTGCCCGTCGCTTCGGCGACCTGCAGACGTTCCGTCGTGATGATTTGCTCGAGATTACGTCCGCCAATCACCTCACGCATCGCGCTTTCCGCCACAGCTTTGACGGTTTCTTCCGGATTGCGCACGTTGAACAAGAAGTCGCGCAGGTCAAAGACCACCCAGTTCACCGTGAAATCGATGTCCACAATATTGGCGTCCCCAGTGAGCATCAGGCTTTCGCCATCCACGTTTCGCGTGCGGTCCCCGCGGCCGCCGTCGGAGCGGAAGCCGACTTCGACCGAGCGCACGGTGGTGACCTCTTCGATCAAGACCCGCTCAATCGGTGGGGGCAGTTTCAGGTGGAAGCCATTAGCCGTCGTGCCTTGGTATTTACCAAAACGCAGGACAACCGCCTGCTCGTTCGGCTGTACAATGTACCAACCCGAGCCCGGCCAAGCGAACCACAACACCAGCAACACGGCGAGCACAACCAACAGACTCACCGCGCTCCAGCCCTTGCCGCCGCCGCCCCCGGAGCCCTTGCCGCCGAAAATCCGGTTCAAGCTGGCTTGGGCTTGGCGGATAACGTCTTCGAGGTCTGGGGGTTGCTGGCCGCCGGGTCCGCCGGGCCCGCCCGGGCGCTGGCCCCACGGTCCGCCGGGCTTTTGGCCCCAAGGTCCGCCGGAGCGTCCGCCCCAGGGTCCGTCCGATCCGCCGCCATTTGATTGGTCATTCCAAGGCATCGGGCCTTAAATCCTTTCCGTTAATCCTGGGCGCTTGACTTGCGGCCCAGGCTGCGCGCGCTTATCGCTGCGCATGAACTGTGAATGGTTATGTGACGGGCGAGCCGTGCGGATCAACCCAATCCCCCCTAATGATGCTGAGATTGTCGCCCAAGCACGGGCGGCGCTGCAAGCCATTCCCGACCCTGAAGGCGGCGACATTGTCAGTTCCGGCCGGGTCAGCGGGTTGGTTTCGCGCAAACGTATGGTCGCGTTTGCGCTCAGCGCGCCTCCCGATCAGGCCGCCCAGTTCGAGACCTTGCGCGCCCAAGCGGAGGCGGCGGTCCAAGCGATCCGCGGGGTGAAGTCCGTCCGCGCGGTGCTCACCGCCCATGGCGCCGCGCCCGCCGAATCGGCCTCTGAACCGGCTCCGGCCCCCGGTGCTGTGCGTTTGCGCAAAGGCGCGCGGCTTTCGGCCCAGGCTCAAGCCCAAGCGGCGCCCAAGCCGGCGCCGGGGGCGACTCAGCTTAGCCTGCCCGGGGTGAAGGCCGTGATCGCGGTGGCCAGCGGCAAAGGCGGGGTCGGCAAGTCCACGGTCGCAGCCAATCTCGCCTGCGCCTTCGCCCAATTGGGGCGCAAGACGGGACTATTAGACGCAGACGTTTATGGCCCGTCTCTGCCGCGGCTCTTAAACCTTGGCGAGGCGGACCCGGAACGCACCGACGCGGGCCAGCTCATCCCGCCTGAGGCGTTCGGGCTGAAGACCATGTCCATGGGGTTTTTGGTGGACGAGGATGCGCCCATGGTCTGGCGCGGGCCGGTGGTGTCGGGCGCCATCACCCAAATGCTCAAAGACGTGGCGTGGGGCGAACTCGACGTATTGCTCCTTGACCTGCCGCCGGGCACCGGGGACGCCCAGCTCACGCTGGCCCAACGCGCGCCGCTGACCGGTGCGGTGATCGTGTCGACGCCTCAAGAAGTGGCTTTGGCGGATGTGCGCCGGGGCGTTGAAATGTTTCGCAAAACCCATGTGCCGATCTTGGGCGTGGTGGAGAATATGTCCGGCTTCATCCATCCGAGTACGGGCGAGCGGATCGACATTTTCGGCGCCGGCGGCGCGCGCCGCACCACGGATGCGTTCGCGGCGCCGTTTTTGGGTGAAATCCCGCTCGACCCGGATCTGCGCGCTCGGTCCGACGCCGGATCACCGCCGGCGGCAGACCCCGAGCATGGGCTTTATTCGCTGTTCCGAGACTTTGCGCTCAAGATTGAGGCCGAAGCCGCGCGCGCCCGCAAACCCGCCCCCGAGATCGTTTGGGAGGATTAAGGCGTTTGGGATACAAAATCGTTATATACGCTTAATATTCGAAGTGAAAAGCGCCAATGATCAAATGAAATTGGAGTAACATAGCAATGTCCCGGCCAAATATATTGAGTAAACGCCTATATTGCGAACAACTTAACGCATCAGCTAAGTCAGGTGACCTAAAAGCGACGTGTGATTTGATATCGAACTATCATAAGACTGTAACGCATTTGCCATTAGAACTTGCAAAAGGTCGAATGGCCGATTCCAGAACCGTTTTTATCGATGCGCGCCCAGAAGATGAATACACCGTCAGTCATATCCCCCGCGCTGTGCGTGTCGACCCCAAACTCGATGGCGACGCTTTGGCTGAAACCTTGCGCAGCGCCTTATCTGGGCGCGACGGCGAAGTGAGCGATGTGATCGTGTATTGTTCGGTCGGGGAGCGTTCTTCAGCATTAATAGAACGCGCTTGCAAGTTTTTGACGGTAGATGAGCAAAAGCGGTTCAAGAATCTTGAAGGTGGGATATTCGCGTGGGCGAGCGCGAAACTGCCGCTTGACGGCGAGAGAGGGCGTCAAGGAAAGGTGCACGGCTTCGATCCGATCTGGAAACACTTGTTGCCCGAACATCAACGCTTTTTGCCTGAAGATCAACGGGCGCCCCGCCGCTCCCAAACCACTGTCTGATAGGGCGCGTCATCGCGCGGGTCGGGCTCGGGGCGCTCCCGGGCGATCTCAACCCACACCGCGGGGTCGAGCGCAGGGAACACCGCGTCCCCGGGCGTGTCCGCTTCGACGTCTGTGAGATAACAGCGCGCCGCTAGGGGCATAGCGAGCCGGTAGAGCGCCTCCCCGCCAATGACGCAGATTTCGCCGGCGCCGGTTCCCGCGGCTAGGTCGCGCGCGCGCTTGAGCATGGCGTCAAAGGCGGTGAAGGTTTCCGCGCCGTCCAAAACCAAGCCGGTTTGGCGCGTGAGCACCAAATTCGGTCGCCCCGGCAAGGGCTTGCGCGGCAGGCTGTCCCACGTCTTTCGACCCATCAGCACCGGCTTGCCCAGGGTCAGGGCCTTGAACCGTTTGAGATCCGACGGCAGCCGCCAGGGCAGGCCGCCGTCCGCGCCGATCACGCCGTTCCGCCCTCGCGCGGCGATGAGAACCAATTCTAGCGAATCCGGCATCGTAAAAAGCCTAACATCCCCGTTTGCCCAATCCATCGGGCCAAACACCCTAACGCCTTTCCTTTCCGCCGCCTCCGACTAAGTTCGCGCCGACCATGAGAGGATGACGACATGCTCGATCGGCTTTGGGGGCTGAAATACACCGCGCTTTATGTGGCGCTGATCCCGTTTATCAATTGGAGTTTTACCTGGGCGCCGCTTTGGCCGCTCTTCGGCGATGTGGTGTTCAACCCGGTGACCGTGGTGACCGGGTTGGTATTGGTGGTGCGCGACTTCGCCCAGCGTGAAATCAAACATTACGTCTTGCTCGCCATGGCCGTAGCCTTGGGGCTGACTTACGCCACGTCAGGGGGGGAACTCGCATAGGCTTCGGGGGTGGCGTTTGCGATTTCCGAGATTGTGGATTGGGCGGTCTACACCTTCACCAAACGGCCATTGTCCCAACGGATCTTGTTGTCCTCGGCGTTTAGCGCGCCCATCGACTCGACCGTGTTTTTGTTCGGCGCAAGCTTTATTCGCGAGGGCATGCTCACATTCGCCAACGTCATCACTTCGGTGTTCGGCAAGATGGTGGGCGCGGTGGTGGTCTCAGCACTCGTGTTCCAACGCGAACGCGCGGCCGCGGGCGCAGCCATGGTTCAGGCTCAGAAGTCGTAACCGCCCAATTCGATATCGAGCGCGAACAGCTCCGCCACCCGATCCCGAGACGCGTCGGTGTAATAGGCGCGATAGTCCGGCCCCCGGGCGCCCGGATTGACCCGGGGCGGCGGCTCAGCCAGCGGCAGGCCGAACAGCCGACGCAGGTCGCGGACCAGACGCGACCATTGCTCAATCGGATAAAACCCTTGCACGATTTGTTTGCCCTGCGGTCCAAACCCGGAATGGCGCACGCTAAGCGCGCTCACAGTGTCCAGCCACGTATCCAGAGGCGTCGACCATGTCCGCCCGGTCATCACCCAGGTTTCGAAATCCGACGGTCGGCCGGGCTGGTGCTCGGGTTCGGTGCGGGTGCGGCCTGCGCAATCAGGTCGAGCATCCACATAAGCGGACACCACGAGGTCCCACGGGTTTCGTAAGGTCGTGAAGAAAAAATACGTTTCCGGGTCGTGCGTATCCGCCACCAAGCGGTCGTAGATCTTCCGAGCGCCCATGAAGGGGTGGTCGTGACGCTGTGGGACGTCGGCCGCGTCGCTGCCCTCATCGCAATACGGGTCGAGCCATTGGCGCACAGCGGACGACGCGCAATGGGGTCGCGATACGAAGACGAACCGATGCTGGTGGGAAATCCGCATGCGCGGTGTTTAGCCGGGCCTGAGGCCGCGATCAAACCGCCACCTCGGCCTTGATGTGGGGGTGCGGATCATAACCGTCGAGGGTGAAATCCTCATAGCGGAAAGCGAAAAGGTCCGTGATCTCAGGGTTCAACTTAAGGGTCGGCAGGGCGCGGGGCTCACGGTTCAGTTGCAAGCGGGCTTGCTCAAGATGGTTTGCGTATAGATGCGCGTCGCCGAAGGTGTGTACGAAGTCTCCTGGCTCAAGACGGCAGACTTGTGCCACCATCAGTGTCAACAGCGCGTACGAGGCGATGTTAAACGGCACGCCGAGGAAGACATCGGCTGAGCGCTGATAAAGCTGACACGACAGTTTGCCGTCCAACACGGCGAACTGAAACAAACAATGACAGGGCGGCAAGGCCATATCTGGAATATCCGCCGGGTTCCACGCCGATACGACGAGCCGTCGAGAGTCCGGATTGCGTCGGATCTCGTCAACGACCCCCGCGATCTGGTCGACCGTGCGCCCGTCCGGCGCCGCCCATGACCGCCATTGCCGACCATAGACCGGGCCGAGATCACCGCTTTGCGGGTCCGCCCATTCATCCCAGATGCGCACGCCATTGTCCTGCAAATACCGCACATTGGTGTCCCCGGCTAAGAACCACAGCAATTCATGGATGATCGATTTCACATGAAGTTTCTTTGTGGTGACCAGCGGGAAGCCGTGGGCCAAATCGAACCGCATTTGGCGGCCGAACACCGAATAGCTGCCCACCCCCGTGCGGTCCGCCCGGCGGACGCCGTGGGCTAACACATCCGCCATCAGGTCGTGGTATTGGCGCATCAGACGGGCTCCCTTCCTTCCTGCGAACGCGGCGGGCGCGGTCGCAAACCTTTTGTTCAGCCGAATTAGCGCTTATATTCGACTTGTTGGGTAACCGACTATGGCGATAAACCCACGTGTAATAACCGGACCGGACCCGGGGGCGGTACCCGGCGGCTCCACCAGTCGTCTTCGCACGCGGAGACGCCCGGCGGGGCCGAAATAGGATCGACGGACGGCTAAAGACGATGTCTTCGCTCGGCTGGGCTCCGTTAGAAGCCCGTTAGCAATAGTTGCCAATGACAACGTTGCGGAAGAGTTTGCTCTGGCTGCGTAAGCGGTCCGATAAACTCGCACTCAAGTCCTAGCCCCTCGCACGGCTAGGCGGGGCTCGGGGGCGCCTGGCAACAGAAGCCCCCACCCGCTTGAATTGCTGTGCTGATGTGATCTGATTGTGTTTAAGGTCATGTCGCCGTGATTGACCGCGCGCGCGGCGACGCTAGGCTAGCGAATGGACAGCGGGGGGATCGTGTCTTGGTCAAAGATATGATGCGATATGACTGGCTGGCTCAGGAGGCGCTGCGCGGCGTCGTCCGCGAGGCCTTGCGTCGTGCGGCGCGCGAGGGTCTGCCGGGTCAGCATCATTTCTACATTAGCTTTCGCACGCGCGCGGCGGGCGTGGATATCGATCAGCAATTGCTGGAAAAATATCCCGACGAAATGACCATCGTGCTGGAGCATCAATTTTGGGATCTCGCCGCGGAGGATGATTTCTTCGAGGTGACGCTGAAATTCTCCGGCGTGCCGAAATATCTCAAAGTGCCGTACTCGGCTGTTAGCCGGTTTCAAGATCCCAGCGTGGGCTTTGGATTGCAGTTCGACGTGGAGACCGGGGAGGGCGGCGGCGCGCCCGACGATGGGGGTTCTGACCCCGACGGCCCAGCGGGGCCGGACGGCGACGGCCGGGTGGTTAGCTTGGACGCATTTCGCAAGCGTTAAACGAGCACGGCCCAAAGCCGGGGACTTCTGGCCAATGGTTGCGAAAAAACCGCGCGCTCAGAGCCTTCTTAGGGATCACCTCTTAGCCCTGTTGGACTGTCTAGAATTTGGTGATGGCCGTGAAAATAGTCGCTTGTGCGATCGGCGGGGTCTTCGCAGCGCTGTTCGCCCTGGGCCCGGCGGGCGCCGATGACCCCACCGAGGACGATCTGTTCGAAGCCGCCGACCAGATCGCCGGATTTCCGGGGGTTGAGGACCTGTTCAAGATGTGCCCGGCGGATTACTGGGCGAGCCGCAGGCCCTGGTGGAGAGCGGTGTTCGGCGAAGGTCGCGAATGGCGTTTAGCAAGCTGTCAGCAAGACTTGTCCCAATGCGTTAAGGATTGTGTCGACGGCCATAAAGGATCGGCCTGCACCTCTGTCGCCCAGGTTCTCCAAGAACATGACGATGAGACCTTTGATCAAGACGTGCGCTATGGTTTCGCGTTGGGTTGCGCGTTGGGCAGCGCAACGGGTTGCACCAATCGCGGCGCTGGGATCCGCAATTATCTCACCGATATTGATCCGTTCATGAACGTCGACTGGAAAACGCGACATGTGTGCCTGGTCCGCACATTTGCCGTCGCGTGTGCGGCGGGTAGCGCTTGGGGGTGCTCTATGGAAGGTCAGGCCTATCGCCTGGGCGAGGGGGTCAAAACAGACTTCACCAAAGCGCGCGCTCGCTTCAACCGCGCCTGTCGCTTAAGCCCAGGAGTGGAACGCGACGAACCGGGCTATGGGTCGTGTCGGTTTGCCAGGCGTCAGTTAAGTTATATGGTTGATAATGAATAGAGGTTGGCCTGGATAGCTAAAAAAAGATTATAGGGATTAGATCGAAAGATCAGGCGTCAGAGCTGCTTGTCGCGCAGTCACGCTGTAGTGAGCTTGAATCTATGACGAATGTCTTGAAGGACTAACGAGTGTTTCGCTTGCTGTGGAGATGACAATGAAAAATCTTATGATCGTTGCTGGCGTATTGGGTCTTGGAGCGTGTGCAACGCCGATTTCGACAACGTCGTCTAACACGGCAGTCGCGTCCCCACCTGAGACGCGCGAACAATTTGTAAGATTTAGTGACGAATGCATCACCGAACAGGAAGTCGTTGAGGCTCAAAACGCCTGGGGTCAAGGTATTGTCGACATCGGTCAAGCCTATTCGCAAGGCGGTGATTACGTTGGCGCTGCCTCCGACCACATTAATCAGTTTTACGGGTATGACTTAAGCTTGGTGCTCTTCAAACCAACGCTCGCGGCGGACGAGCAGTTTCGCGGAGCGTTCGATGGCGCTTTGTCGTATTTCGTCGGCGGCAATCCTTCCTACCCAGAGGACAAAGGTTTCGCGTTGAAACCATGGACGAAAGTGCGCTGGGAGAACGCGGGCATAACCAACAATACCTGCAAAATGGCGGTCGCCATGGGGAATTACTATTTTACCCCACAAAAAGGCGACGAAACGAAAGTGGAATACACGATCGGCTATGTGAAAGATGTCGACGGCGATTTGCGCATGGTTGTGCATAAATCTTCCCTGCCGTTTGATGGCGAGTAACCCTTTCGATCGACCGGAGTGGGCGTCTTACGTGTAAGCGTGCGTGTCGGTCGTGAAAGAAGCGGTCGCAAGCGCCGCGCATGACCAAATCCGCGCGCGGCCCCGCAACCCGCTCGACCAACAAGCGGCTAACCTGGCTGTCGTCGTGAAACACCACGCCCGTCAACGCGTCGAGTGTAAGCGTCCGGTGAGAGTGCTCTGGCGCGAGCAGGATAGTCGTTGATACGCTGCTTCAGCAGCGTGATGCCAGGGCAAGAGGTACACGTCATAGCCAGCACCGAGGGGCTCCACCATAACCTCCCAGGTTATTGTTTTGAGCGCCTAGATTGGCTTCGTCTCCGAAAGGTAATCCAAACAGAAAAGGACTCCACAATGAGTAACTTGGCCGAAAGTATGCCGTTCGCGACCCATCTCGGGATCAATGTGTCTCAAGCAGACAAAAGCAAAGTCATCGGCACAATGACGGTCGAGGCCGAGTACTGCACCGTCGGCGATGCGGCTCATGGTGGGGCTTTGATGGCGTTTGCAGATTCTGTGGCGGCTATTGGGGCATTCTTAAATCTGCCTGATGGTGCGCAAGGGACCACGACGATCGAGAGCAAAACCAACTTCCTTGGCCGGGCCGTCAAGGGAACGCAGCTCACTGCGACATCGACTCCGATCTCCGTCGGTCGACGGATTTCTGTTTGGCAAACTGAAATTCAGGATAGGGGCGGGAAACAAGTGGGCCTCGTCACGCAGACACAATTGGTCCTCTAGGTGTGAACAACCTTCCGAGAATTCACACACACCGCTCGGCGTTCGGGAACGACGCTCGCCTCGGTCTCGCTCACATTCGCCCCTTCTCTGCGGCGCTGCGGGGCGCCATGTTCGGCGCGCGCCGCCAGTAAAGGATAACCGCGATGACCGACACCCGCACCGAACGCGACAGCTTTGGCCCCTTGGAGGTTCCCGCGGACCGGTATTGGGGCGCCCAGACTGCGCGATCCTTGATCAATTTCGCCATTGGCGAGGAGCGCATGCCCGCGCCGATGATCCGCGCGCTCGGGATTATCAAACGCTGCGCGGCGCTGGCGAACATGGATTTGGGCGAGCTGCCCGCAGACATCGCCGACGCCATCGCCCAAGCCGCCGCCCAAGTCGCCGAAGGCAAGCGCGACGGCGAGTTTCCGCTCTCGGTGTGGCAGACCGGCTCGGGCACCCAGTCGAACATGAACGCCAACGAAGTGATCGCCAATTTGGCGATCGACGCCTTGGGCGGGACGGTGGGGTCGAAAGACCCCGTCCACCCCAATGACCATTGCAATCGCGGCCAGAGCTCGAACGACACCTTCCCCACCGCCATGCACATTGCGGCCGCCGAAGAAATCCACCACCGGCTGCTGCCCGCCTTGGCGCAATTGCGCAACACGCTCAACGACAAGGCGGAAGCCTTTAAGGACCTGATCAAGATCGGCCGCACCCACACCCAAGACGCCACGC
>JBHJGU010000003.1:0-18148 GCA_050331475.1 Maricaulaceae bacterium
TCGGCGGCCGAGCGCAAGCAGCTGCAAGATGCCTATCTCGAGGTCGTGCTGGCCGCGGTCCCGCACCTCGCCGCGGGCCACCCCGCGCGGGGGGACCCCAATTTTTATCGCGCGCTGCCCAGGGGCGGGGGGGCGGGGCTAAACTCGCGGGGGGGGCCGGGGCCGCGGCCGCGGCCCGTCGCCTTTCGGCTTCAGCCGCGCTAAACCCGATGGCGTGACCACCGTCCAAGACGTTTCCGCATTGCCCGCCTCTCGGCGCGACGCCGATCTGACGCGCCGGTTGGACGCGCTCGCCACCGCTTGCGGCCCGCACAGCCTGGAGGCGCGGGCGGGCCTGATCAACGTATTGAACGAGACGCTGGACGCGGCGCGGGAGGCGGCGCTCGCGTGCGCGAGCCAAGATCGCAGCGGTCTCGCCGCGGCCCAGGCGTTGAGCGCGGGCCAGGACCAAGTCGTGGGCGCGCTGTTTGACTTCGCCACCGATTGGCTGTTCCCGGCAAAGGGATCCACCGCGCAAGAGCGGCTGTGCGTCTGTGCGGTGGGCGGGTATGGCCAAGGCGCGCTGGCGCCGTATTCGGATGTGGATTTGTTGTTCTTAAGACCCTGGAAGCTGACCCCTTGGCAGGAGTCGGTGATCGAGTTCATCCTGTACGCTTTGTGGGATCTGGGCCTGACAGTTGGCCATGCGGTGCGCTCCATTGATGAAGGCGTGCGCTTGGCGGCGCAGGATTGGACGATCTGTACAGCCCTTTTGGATCTGCGGCCGATTTGCGGGGACGTCGAACTCGCCCAACAACTTGAGGAGCGCTTCGCGCGCAACGTCGTCCGCGGTCGGGAAGCCGCCTTCGTCGCGGCCAAACTGGAGGAACGCGATCAGCGCCTCGCCCGGGACGGCCGGAGCCGTTACGCCGTAGAGCCTAACGTCAAACTCGCCAAAGGCGGGTTGCGCGATTTGCAGACCTTGCATTGGCTCCAAGCGTTTCGAGCGCGCGCGTCGGATCGACCGGTCGAACCGGTCTGGACACCGGAGGAGGCGCAGGCCTTCGCGGAGGCGGAGGACTTTCTGTGGCGGGTGCGGTTTTGGTTGCATACAGTCACGGAGCGCGCCGAGGATCGGCTGACCTTCGATCTTCAGCCTGAGCTCGCCATGCGCATGGGCTATCAAGACGGTCATGACGGCGCGCCGGCGGTGGAGCGGTTCATGCGGGACTATTTCCTCACCGCCAAAGCCGTGGGTGGGCTGACCCGGATTTTGTGCGCCGCTTTGGAGGCGGAAAGCGCCAAACCCGCGCCGCGCGGCTTCGCCCGGTTTTGGTTTTCCGGAGATGGGGAAACGCGCAAACTCGCCGAGCCGGGTTACGGCGTCGACGGCGGGCGACTGACCATTTTTGAGCCGGACTTCTTCGAGCGCCGGCCCTTGGAATTGCTCAATATGTTCCGCGTCGCCGCCGATCTCGACGTGGACGTGCATCCCCGGCTCTTGGCCAAGGCGACGCGCAGCCTCTCGCTGATCGACGACACGCTGCAACGGGATCCCGAAGCGGCGCGTGTGTTTTTCGATCTGCTGACGCGGACAGAAACGCCCGACGCCGTGTTGCGCGTGATGAATGAGGCGGGCGTACTACCGGCTTACTTACCGGAATTCGCGCTGATCGTGGCGAAAACTCAGTTCAATATGTACCATCGCTATACGGTGGACGAGCATACCCTCAAAGCGTTGGGCGTTTTCGGCGCCTTGACCCGCGGCGAGGTCGATCCGGATCAACAATGGTTGGCCGACGCTATGGCGAGAATCACCGATCGTCGGGCGCTCTATCTCGCCATGCTGCTCCATGACGTCGGTAAGAGCGGCGATGACCAATGCGAGGATGGTGCGCGTCTGGCGCGCCAGGCCGCCTTACGCTTGACGATGACGGAGGCGGAGGCCGACGAGGTCGCTTGGCTCGTCCGGCATCACTTGGCGATGTCCGACGTCGCCCAAAAGCGCGACATCGCCGATCCTCGCACGATCGCCGATTTCATCGATTGGGTTGGCGACGAGGATCGGCTGCATCGGCTGTGCGTGATCACGGCGGCGGACATTCAAGCGGTGGGGCCGGGGGTCTGGACCGGCTGGAAGGCCCAATTGCTGCGTGATCTCTACATCTCCGCCCAAGCTGCCTTGCGCGGGGATCAAGTCGACGGCGCGCCAGAGGCGGCCGAGCGCCTGTCCCACCAGGCCGACGCGGCGCGCGAAGCCTTGATCGCCAAGGCCCCGACGCCGGAGGGCGTCGCGGATTGGACCGCGAGCTTGGAAGACGCTTATTGGCTCGCGTTTGACGAATGGGATCACGCGCGCCATCGCCAGTTCGCCGAAACCCAGCCTGACGCTGTGGATGCGGCGTGCCGGCTCGACCCCATTCGCCACGCGACCGAGCTGATTGTGGCCGCGCCGGACGCTCCGGGCTTGTTCGCCAAAATCACCGCTGCGATCGCCGGCGCCGGCGGGCATGTGGTGGACGCTCGGGTGTTCACGTCTGACGCAGGCTGCGCCTTTGACGTGTTCTATCTCCACGACCCGTCGGGCCGGCCTTATGGCGCGGATGATCCCGATGCGCTGCGCAGCGTCGAGGCGGCGGTCTGCGCGGTGGTTGAGGGACGCGCCGATCCGCTTCGCAGCGCGCCGGCGCCGCAGGTTCCCCGCCGCGCGGCGGTCTTCCAGATCGAGGCAAGCGTGGTGTTCGATGACGCCGCCTCGGACACCGCAACCGTGATCGAAGCGTCCGGCCGCGCGCGCCACGGCCTGTTGCGGGATCTCGCCCGGGCGCTCGACGCGGTGGCTTTGGATCTGGTGTCCGCGCATCTGCATCAAACCGCGGAACAGATCGTCGATGTGTTCTATGTGCGCGAGCGGGACGGCTCGAAAGTCGCCGCCTCGCCCACGCGACGCGCCGAGATTGAAACCGCGCTATTAACCGCGCTCACCGCCCACGCCCCCGCCCCGCCCACAGCGCCCAATCAAACCGACCTGGCTCAAGCGCCCGCGAGCGCGCCCCGGTGAGCCTGATCCGCTCGAGCGTCGTCGTCGCCGCAATGACCTTGGTCAGCCGTGTCGCCGGCTTCGCGCGCGACATCCTGATGGCCGCGCATCTGGGCGCGGGCCCCATGGCGGACGCCTTCTTCGTCGCCTTCCGCTTTCCCAACCTGTTCCGGCGATGGTTCGCAGAGGGCGCGTTTAACGCCGCCTTTGTGCCGCTCTACGCCCGCAAGCGCGAAGCCGAGGGTGACGCGGCGGCCGCCCGGTTCGCAGGCGAGACCGTTGCGGTGTTGCTGGTGGTGGTGTTGGCGTTGGTGATCGGATGCCAGATCGCCATGCCCTTGTTGATGGCGGGCCTCGCGCCGGGGTTTTTAAGCGAGGCGAGCCTTTACGCGCGCGCCGTCCTGCTCGCCCAAATCACCATGCCCTACATCGTGTTCATGTCGCTGACCGCGATGTTTGCGGGCGTGCTGAACGCCCATGACCGGTTTGCGCTCGCCGCCTTCGCGCCCGCTTTACTCAATTTGGTTCTGATCGCCGTGCTGATGGCGCCGGGGGCCGACCCCGCCCAGACGGCCTTGCGGCTGTCGTTTGGCGTTGCGGCGGCGGGGATACTGCAAGCGGGGTGCGTGTTCTGGGGGATCCGGCGGGCGGGCGTGCGGCTCGCGCTCCGCGCGCCGCGTTTATCGCCGGATATCAAACGGCTGTTCGCGCTGGGCGGTCCGGGCGCGATCGCGGCGGGCGCCACCCAGATCAATCTTGTGGTCAGTCAGATCATCGCGTCCCTCCAGCCTGGCGCGATCGCGTGGCTGCAATTCGCCGACCGGCTTTATCAATTGCCCTTGGGCGTGGTGGGGATCGCGCTGGGCGTGGCGCTGCTGCCGCGCCTGTCTCAAAAAGCTCAAGCCGGGGACGCGGCGGGCGCCCAGGCGACGCTCAACCGCGCTCTGGAGTTCGCGCTGGCGTTGACCTTACCCGCGGCGGCGGCGTTGCTCGCGGCGCCCGAATTCTGGGTCGACGCGCTTTTGGGCCGGGGGGCGTTCGGACCTGAGGACGTGCGCGCCACCGGCCAAGCTTTGGGGCTGTTCGCCCTGGGTCTGCCGGCGTTTGTTTTGGCGAAGGTGTTCGCGCCTGCCTATTTCGCCCATGAAGACACCAAGGGGCCGATGAAAGTGGCGGTGCTCGCCATGGCGGTGAATATCGCCTTAGGCGCGGGCTTGTTCTTCGGGGGCTTCGGCCATTTGGGCTTGGCGGCGGCGACCAGCGTGGCGGGCTGGCTCAACGCTGGTTTGTTGACCTGGCCCTTGTGGCGGTCGCGCCGCTGGCGGCCAGACGCGCGCCTGACCGCGCGCGCGTGGCGATTAGCGTTGGCTGCCGGCGTTTTGGGGTTGGGCGTGGGGTTTGGCGCTCGTGTGTTGGCGCCGTTCGTTGAGCGGTTTCCAGGGGGCGAATTGGCCTTGGCGCTCGCGCTCGCAAGCTTAGGCCTTCTGGTCTATGGCGGTCTGACGCTGGCCTTGCGAGGCGCGTCGCTGGCGGAGTTGAAAGCCGGCCTGCGCCGGGCCTGAACCCCCGCGCGGCTTGCTTGCGCGCCTGCGCGGCTAAGCCTAAACCCCTAGCGGGATCAGTGAGGAGGCGGGCGTGAGCGAAGCGGCGTCAGGCGAGTATCAAGGCCCCCAACGGGTGTTTTCCGGTGTGCAGCCCTCAGGCCGGCTGCATTTGGGCAATTATCTCGGCGCGTTGAAAAAATGGGTCGATCTGCAGACCCGCCATGACTGCGTGTTTTGCGTGGTCGAGCTGCATGCGGTCACCGTGCCCCAAGACCCCGCTTTGCTCGCCGCCAATACGCGCGAAATCGCGGCCGCTTTCCTCGCCGCCGGCGTCGATCCGAACCGGGCGATTGTCTTCGCCCAAAGCGCGGTGCCCGGGCACGCGGAGCTGGCGTGGTTGTTTAACTGCATCGCGCGCATGGGCTGGCTCGAACGCATGACCCAGTTCAAGGAGAAAGCGGGCAGGGACAAAGAGCGCGCCTCGGTCGGTCTGTTCGACTATCCAGTACTGCAAGCGGCCGACATTCTGCTCTACAAAGCCACTCACGTGCCTGTGGGTGAGGACCAAAAACAGAATTTGGAGCTGTCCCGCGATATCGCCGCGAAGTTCAATCACGACTTCAACGCGCCCGGATTTTTCCCCCTGCCCGAGCCCTTGATCCAAGGTCCCGGCGCGCGGGTCATGAGCTTGAAGGACGGGACCTCGAAAATGTCGAAGTCCGATCCGTCTGACCTAAGCCGGATCAATCTGCACGACGACGCGGACACAATCGCCAAGAAAATCAAGAAAGCGAAGTCCGATGCGGAGCTCCTGCCCAGCGCGCCCGACGGCCTGGCGGAGCGCCCTGAAGCGGCCAATCTCGTCGGTCTTTACGCCGCTTTGGCCGACACCAGCCAAGACGCGGTCATCGCGGAATTCGGCGGTCAAGGTTTTGGCGCATTTAAGCCTAAACTGGCGGACTTGGCGGTTTCGGTATTGGCGCCCATTTCGGAGCGGTTTCAGGGCTGGTTGGCGGATCCCCGCGCCTTGGACGCCGTTCTGGCTCAAGGGGCGGAGCGCGCCCGCGCCCTTGCGGAGCCCGTTCTAGATGATGTGAAATCCGTCATGGGGTTCTGGCGATCGCTGTAGCGGCGCCGGATTTGGGAACGCACACAGGAGAGACCAACATGGTTCGGACTTCAATTGGCTTGGCCTTCGGGGCCAGTCTCGCCTTGATAGGGTGTGAGGCGGGCGACAACGCGCCTGCGGATGCGCCGGAACCGGAAGCCTCTGCGGCGCGCGCCGCGCCGGAAACCACGCCCGCTTCGGTGTCAGAGACCGCACAAGCGCCGGCGGCTGAAGCGGCGATCACGGTGGAGAATGTGCGGGTCCGTCCCGCACTGCGCCCTGACGCGCCGGCGGCGATTTTTCTCGACATCGTTAATACGGGCGAGGCCGACACGCTGACCGCGGCGACGAGCCCGGCGATCGAGCGCATCGAGTTGCACACTCACGTCCAAGAGGGCGACGTGTTCCGCATGCGGCCGGTGGAGTCCATCGCCGTGGCGGCCGAGGCGACCACTGCGCTTGAGCCGCAGGGCCTGCATCTGATGGCGTTTGGGTTGCAGCCAGAAGCGCTGGTCCAGGGCGATCTGTCCTTAACGCTGACCTTCGACACCGCAGGCGAGGTCACCATTCCGGCTGGCGATGTGGTGGCCGCGGTGGCGGACAGCGCGGCTGAGGCGGTGCAAGAGGCCGCCGGTGACGCCGCTGACGCGGTGCGCAATGCGGCCGGCGACGCGGTCGGCGCGGTGCGCGACGCAGCCTCCGGCGAGGCCCAAGGCGGCGGCTCGCACTAAGCGTTTGGCGCCCCGGCGTCGGGCGAACCGGCGTCGGGGCTGACCGCTCGTGCTGGGACCGTGTCGATCTCAGGGTGGGGCCGCAGGCGTTTGGGCCCCAGGCCGTCGGGAATAAGCGGACGGCCTTGAGCGGTCTTACGCGCGATCTCCTCGGCGATGGCTTTAAGGCGCACCGCCCGCTCGGACGTTGTTGGATGGGTGCGCGCAAACACCGCCGAGGCGGGGTTCTCTAGGCTGATCGCCTCCATGGCGCCGGTGGCCTTCCCCGGCGCATAGCCCGCTCGAGCCGCGAGGTAGGCTCCGAGGTAATCGGCCTCGCGCTCAAAGCCCTGCGAGTAAAGGTTCCAACCCAAACGCTGTCCCACGCGTTTGAAGTATCCGCCCGTGGGCAGGCCCATGGCGAATACGGCGACGTCAAGGGTTGCCCCCGCAAGCGCCCCCAGGGTGTGATTAACCGACGACGATCGCAAATGCCCGAGCGCATTGTGGGCGAGTTCATGGCCGATGACGAAGGCGAGCGCGTCGTCGCTGGGCATACGGTCCACCAGAGCGCGGGTGACGTAAAGCGTCTCGCCATCGGCGTAAGCGTTGAAGTCGTAAGTGTTTTCGTAAACCAGATCGTAAGCGCAGACCGTGACCGGTGCGATGGCGCGCTCCAGCGTCGCGCCGCCGCGTTGGAGCGTGAGGTCAAGGCGCCCGCTGTCGCGAGCGCGCGCGATTTGTTGGGCGAGGCGCCGGCGTCGGGTTTCCGGTTTGCGGCCATTGATCGCAATCACCCGATCGCCTTCACGCACGTCGGCGGCGTGGGCGGGGCCGTTCGGCGCCACCCAAGCGATCTTCAGGCCTTTATCGACGCCGAAAACGGTGGCCGCGCTACGGCGCAGGCTGGAGGGAAAATCCGAGCGCCGCCACCACTTAAGCCCCCAATCCGCGTGAATCGTCGGGCAAAAGTCGAGCCCGGCGCGGCTGATCCGCCACGTGATCGCCCGCAAGCGCAGCGCCTCTTGGGCGTAGCTTTCAACGGCGAAGTGAAGTTGACGGTTGCGTTCGGCGCGCACGTCCGCTCCGGTGACGGCGGGGCCTTGGGCTAGAGGGCTCGCACAGCCGGACACAATCAACGCGCCCAGGGTCGCGACGCTCGCTATTAGATTACGCCTCATAATTGCAACCAAGTTTAAATGGACCGGAATTCTTAAGCGCGTTTGAAGTGTAGCAATTTTTCACAAACGCTGAACGGGCGTTTGCGGGGCGCATTGGCGCAGGATTGGGCGGTGCGGCTTGTCCCCGGGTCAACGGCTGGGCATAACCTTAAGGTTCGGGCGGCGGCCGCAACAAAAGGATAAGGTCATGCAATTCAGCCAACACTTGCGCCGCTTTGGCGCGAGTTTGAGCCGGTTTGGACGCCGGCCTGCGGGTAACGCCCCGGCCGCCGCAGGACAGCCTGCAACTAGACCGCGGACGGCGAAACGGCGCTGGCCGGCCTGGTCGGTCTTGGTGGTGATCGCCTTGCCTTTGCTTTATTACACGCTGGGCGCGCTATTGGCGCACCGCATCAATGATGATATCGACTATCCCTGGTCCGCCTCGCCGCAAGGGGGCAGCCAAGCGGTGGCGATCGCCGCAGGGCTGATCGATCGCGAGGTTAACGAAACCGGTTGGTACCCGAACACGCCTTTCTTCATGCCCGCCGCCATGCTGAAGTTCGGCGGCAATATGGTGAATTTCCAAACCGGGATCGTGAACGCCGTTGGTCGTTTCGCTTTCGAATTGAAAGATCAAATTGGACGGGAGCGGGGCACTTCGGTCGCCAATCCGCAGCTTGAAACCGCCGCCTCGCGCTTGCAATACGAAGCGAAGATCTGGTTTTGGGGTCCTGGCAATTGGATCATCCCGCAAGCGCCCTCCGAAGCCCAATATCGCGAAGGGATTCAGGCGCTAAAAGCCTACAATTCGGCGCTACGCGATGGCGAGACCATCTTTGATGTACGCGCGGACAACTTGTTGGCGGTGATGGACCGCATAGCCTTGGACCTGGGTTCCGCCGCTGCTGAGCTCGACGAGCAGATTAAGGCGGGCCGTCGGGTGGTGATCGATCGGCGCGCGGACAAGTTGCTTTATAACGTCAAGGGTCGCGCTTACGCCTACCACCAAGTCCTGCTCGGCTTGCGAGCGGATTTTGAGCGCATTCTTGAAGAGCGTGACGTCGTTTCGCTTTACGACGAAATGCTCAGCCACTTAGCGTTGGCGGCGACAATCAAGCCTGCCGTGACCACGAATGGATCGCTTGAGGGGCAAGCCTTTCCAAACCATCTCGCCAATCAAGGTTTTTACCTGTTGCGCGCGCGTGTTCGCATGCGCGAAATAACGGATATTCTTGCCACCTAATCCCAACACTTGCCAATATTTCAGTCTTCGGCCACGCTCAAACGCATGGATGAGGCGTTTCGGAAATATCTTGTCATTGTGGACGACAGCCCCGAGGCGGCCACGGCCGCACGGTTCGCCGCGCGCCGGGCGTTTCACTCCGACAATGCGCGGGTGGTGTTGCTCTGCGCGATCGAGCCTTCGGAGTTCCAGCACTGGCTCGGCGTGGCCGACCGCATGAAGGACGAGGCGCGCGAACGGGTCGAGGCGCGGCTGTTGGAGCTCGCCGAGGTCGCCTTGGAAGAACATCCCAAGCCGTGCGAATTCCTGGTGCTCGACGAGGCGCTCGGCCCGGCCTTAACGCGCCTGGTGGACGAAGACGCAACCGTGAAAGTGCTGGTGCTAGCCGCCGCGCCGGGGCCGAAGGGGCCAGGACCGCTGGTCAGCCTGGTCGCGCGCCAAGGCGCGTGGGGCGAGCGGCGCCGCACGCCGATCCTGGTGGTGCCGGGCGATTTGACCCGCGAGCAGATCCACGATCTGGCTTGACCTTATTTGTTGGGCGGACCATGTGCCCACGGAAAGCGGAGATTTGCGGCTATGTTTATACAAACTGAGGATACGCCGAACCCGGCGACGCTGAAATTCTTGCCCGGACGCGAGGTCTTAGGCTCTGGCGGGTTGCAGGTGACCCGGGAGGAGGCCGCCGACCGGTCGCCCTTGGCCAAAGCGGTTTACGAGGTTGACGGCGTTGTGGGGGTGTTCTTGGGGCCAGACTTTGTCTCGGTCACCAAATCCGCGGACGCCGATTGGGCGACCATCCGCGCGCTGATCCTGGCCGCGATCATGGACGTTTACGCCTCGGGCCAGCCGGTGGTCCGCGAAGGCGCGACCCAACCCGAGGCCGAGCCGGAGTATGAAGGCGAAGTCGCCGAAATCGTCGCCGAGATCAAAGCGCTTCTCGATCAACGGGTGCGCCCGGCGGTGGCTCAAGACGGCGGCGACATCACCTTCCACGCCTTTGACGTGGACACCGGGGTGGTGCAGTTGCACATGCGCGGGGCTTGCGCGGGGTGCCCGTCCTCGACCTTCACCCTCAAGCAGGGCGTGGAGAACTTGTTCCGCCATTATGTGCCCGAAGTGAAACGGGTCGAGCCGGTCATGGACGAGGCGTGGTGAGCGCGCCCGACGGCCCGCTAGACCCAGCCATTGGCGAGGCGGCTGAAGCGGCCGCCTTTCGCCGCTTGGTCCATTGGCTGCGCGACCGGCCCGAGGTGCAGAATATCGAGCTGATGACCGTGGCGGGGTTTTGCCGGAATTGCTTGTCGGACTGGTACCGGGAGGCGGCGACGGAACACGGCTGCGACCTGGATAAGGCCGCCGCGCGAGAGATCGTCTATGGCGAGCCCTATGCGGACTGGAAAGCCAAGCACCAAACCCCCGCCACGCCCGAACAACAGGCGGCGTTCGAGGCGCGGAAGGGGTAGCCCACCCCCCACGAGCTTCGTTCACAACGTGGATGATCGATGAGCCGCGGCTAATCGCGCGGACGCGTTTCCGCGCCCAGCGCGTTACATCCTCACCTAACGACCGGATGAGGAGTTCCGCCATGGCTGATCCCGTTAACGACCACGCCCTCGACGTCATTTGGCGCGAAGCGCGCACCCATAACGCTTGGCTCGATCGCCCAGTGGGCGAAGACGTTCTTCATAAGCTTTATGAAATCACCAAATGGGCGCCGACCAGCGCGAACTGTTCGCCTGCCCGGTTCCTGTTCGTGCAAGGCGCTGAGGCGAAAGACAAGCTGATCCCCCATCTGATCGGGCCAAACCAGGACAAAACGCGCGCTGCGCCCGTGTGCGTGATCATCGCCTACGACATGGAATTCTTCGAAAAAGTGCCGGCGCTATTCCCCCACAATCCCGGCGCCCGGGATTGGTTCACCAGCACAGACGCCGCATTTGATAACGCGTTTCGAAACGGCACGCTGCAGGGCGGCTATTTGATGTTGGCCGCCCGCGCCTTAGGGCTCGATTGCGGTCCCATGTCGGGCTTTGATCGGGATGGGGTGGACCGGGACTTCTTCGCGGGTACGACGTGGAAGTCCAACTGGTTGTGCAATTTGGGCTATGGCGATCCGGAGAAGCTGTTCCCGCGCGGACCGCGTCTGGACTTCGACACCGCCTGCAAAATCCTCTGACCCGGCTTCGCCCTGGCCCGGATTTCGCGTAAAGCGCGCGTATGGCTGCGATCTTAAGCTTCGACGCGACGGGCGCGGATTGTTCGGTTGCCGTTTTGTCCGGCGGTGGAACGCTGGTCGCGCGCATGGACCCGATCGGTCGAGGCCATAGCGAGTATCTGCCGGTCATGATCCGCGAGGTGATGGCCTTTGCGAACATGACGCCGAAGCGGCTCGATCGCATTGTGACCACCACGGGGCCCGGCGGGTTCACCGGGGTGCGGGTGGGGACGGCCTATGCGCGCGGGCTGGCCTTGGCGCTGGGCGTCCCCGCGGTCGGTGTGTCCGGGTTGGCGGTCTTAGCGATGTCCGCTCAGAAGGCCGGCGCGCGCCGGATCGCGGCGGTTCACGACGCCAAACGCGGGGACTTGGTGCTTCAAGGCTTTGACGGGGACATGGCGCTGGGGCCCGCGGAACGGTTGGACCAAGAGGCCGCGGAGGCGCGTTTGGCTGAATGGGGCGACGGCGCCCTGGTCGGGGCCGGCGCGCAATTGCTGGAAACGGCGGCCTGGCCGGATTGGGGTGTCCGACGGATCAACCCGATCTTTTTGGGCGAAATCGGCGCGACCCTCGACCCCGCCGCGCATCCCGCGCGCCCCGTCTATGTCCGTTCGCCCGACGCTGTGCCCGCCGCCCAACCCGCGCCCGGGTCATGACCCCAGTGTGGCGGACGCGGCAGGCTTCGCCGACCGACGCCTCCCGTCTGGCCGACGCCCATATTTTGAGCTTCCCGCGCTCCTGGACCGCGACGGAGTTCGCCCAACTTCTGCGCATGCCGCATATTTTCGCCGTCTTGGCTGAGGCGGACCCGATCGATGACGGCCTCGCCGAGGTGATGGGGTTCTTAATGTACTGCGTGGCCGCGGATGAGACCGAGATCTTAACCCTCTGCGTCCATCCGGATCGACGGCGCGAAGGCTTGGCCAGTGTTTTGCTCGAGGCGGCCCTGGCGGATGCGGTCAACCGGGGCACCCGGCGCATGTTTCTCGAAGTGGCCGTCACGAACACCGGCGCGCGCGCCTTCTACGAGCGACGCGGCTTCGCCCAGCGCACAATGCGCAAAGGCTATTACGCGGACGGCGGAGACGCCTTGGTGTTAACGCGCGACTTGGCGGCGCGGTGAGCCCAGCGCACGCGGCTGCGGCTGGACAAGGCGCGGCGGGTCAGGCTTAGTGCTGACCGGTCGACCGCAGGGGAGGCGCGTCATGCCGGATCGCTTGGAAAAACTCTGCCTGGAGCACGGGCTTCGAATGACCGACCAACGTCGCGTCATTGCGCGTATTCTGTCGGTCTCCGATGATCATCCTGACGCGGAGGAGCTGCATCGTCGCGCGTCTGCTGAGGACCCGCGGATTTCGCTCGCCAGCGTCTACCCCACAGTTCGTCTCTTCCAAGAAGCGGGGATTATCGAGCGCCACGACTTCCGCGATGGACGGTCGCGCTATGAAGAAGCGCCCGAAGAACACCACGACCATTTAATTGACGTGAAGTCTGGCAAGGTCGTGGAATTCGTCAACGAAGAGATTGAACGGCTGCAAGAACGCGTCGCCCGAGAACTCGGCTACAAACTTGTCGACCATCGCCTCGAACTATACGGAGTACCGCTCGAGGCGGGGGACAAAGGTGAGGCTTAGCTAAGTTCCTTCGCCCCGCCACCTTGACGATACGGTTGTCTAAGCCGGGATTTCGTCAGCAAAGGCGTGATTGCGATCCCGGTGGCCCGCTTCATCCGCACGCACAGCGATCACCACATCACGCAATCGGGCGTCTTCGGGCAGATTCCAATATTCGATCGCGATCGCCGGCGCAGGCGCGTTTTCGGCCTCCCCCGCATCCAGTTGCGCTAAGTACTGGCTATAACTGCGAACAGCCTCTTCTTCGAAATACCCCACAACACGATGCGCGGTTTTCGGAGCGAACAAATACAAGAAGAAATAGACGTTATAAAAGATCGCTTGGGCGATCATGATCAAGGCCCGTTCAAACGGGCTCGGTTGCGCCACATGGATGAACGTCATCAACTGCATACGTTCGTTCTCCGCCTCATCGAGCAATTCGCGCACCCATCCCTCGTCATCCTTGATCCGACGGATCGAGCGCAAATGCTGCAACATGCCGCCCACCATGCCGGGCACGGCGGCAATGGTCTCGAGCACAACAGCGCGGTGGCCATAGCGTTTGCGGAAAAACTGATCGGCGAAAAACCGCAGCGCTTTGACGAACATCAGCGCCACGCGGTCGCGCGTACCGCTCGGGCTGCGATGAATGTCCGCGCCGGTGTCGGCGAACGGGGCGGTTTCCTCAAACGACGCGTTGGGCGCAAAGGCGTCGGCCATCATCACACCTCTCAGTTCAAACAAAACGGCGGGCGCAACATTCGCACCCTGTTTCTTGCCATATATAGGCAAGGAGGTGTCGCAAAACCGCTAAAAAACGGCAAATGTGATCACAGGTTTTTGCGCTGCAGCGCGATTTTTACGCCGTCCGCTCCCGGCGCGACGGGTGGCTAACCCGCCGCTGTCTTCGAAATGTCTGCGGTTAGCCTAACCGCGAACCGGCAACCAGACAGCCGCGCCCTCGCCGGTCTCAAGATCGCAACCGGGCGCGTAGTGTTCGAAATAGGGTGGGGCGGCGGGCTCGTGGCCCGAACCGGGCAACCAGTCGCGAAAGATCGCTTCCCACAATCCGCCGATATTCATCATCCAGCCGACCATGGGAAACACCGCATACCGGCCGCCGGGCACGCTGATCCGCGCCAAGTCCGAAGGCGCTGCGTCTGTCGTGTCGACCCGCACAGCGATCATGTATTCGAATTGGCCGGTCTGGGCGTTCATGTCCGCGGTGATGCCATAGATCGCGCCGTCAACAGCGCCGGGCACCGGCATTAAAGGGCCGAAGCCGGTCCATTGTTTAGGCACCGTCTCCGCCGCCGTCGCCATGTCGTGCCATTGTCGCACCCCGACCGCGTCGAAACCAGCGGCGTCTTTAAGTTCGGGCGTTAGGGTCATAAAGGCGGCCTCGGAGCTTCAAACGCGCAAGCGGACAGGCTTGTCCATCCCGCGCGCCGACGCAAGACGGCGCCGTGGTCGCAAGGCGCTTGTCCCGCCAAGCCAGGGGGCGCTAGAACCCATCAACCGACCTCACCGATTTTTAGCGAGCGATCTTCGTCCATGGCCCAGCAATACGTCTACCACATGCAGAACGTCACCAAGGCTTATGGGCCCAAAAAGGTGCTCGACGGGGTGTCGCTGTCCTTCTATCCGGGCGCAAAGATCGGCGTTGTGGGGGTGAATGGCGCGGGGAAATCCACCGTGATGAAAATCATGGGCGGCATGGACACCGAGTTCGGCGGCGAGGCTTGGGCGGCGGATGGCGCGCGGGTCGGCTATCTGCCCCAAGAGCCGCAATTGGACCCCGAGAAAGACGTGTGGGGCAATGTCGTCATCGGGTGCGCGGAAAAAAAACTGCTCGATGATTACAACGCCATCTCGGTTAAGCTCGCTGAAGATTACACCGATGAGCTGATGGAGGAGATGAACACCCTCCAAGAGCAAATCGACGCCGCGGATGCGTGGGACATCGACTCCAAGATCGAAATGGCCATGGACGCGCTGCGCTGCCCGCCTGCGGAGGCTGAGGCGACCAACCTTTCGGGCGGGGAGAAACGGCGCGTGGCGCTATGCCGGCTGTTGTTGGAGCGTCCGGACATGCTGCTGCTGGACGAGCCAACCAACCACCTCGACGCGGAGTCGGTGGCTTGGCTGCAACACCATCTGCAAGCCTATAAGGGGGCGGTGATCCTGGTCACCCACGATCGCTATTTCCTCGACGACATCACCGAATGGACGCTGGAACTCGATCGCGGGCGGGGCATCCCATACAAGGGCAATTACTCGTCCTGGCTGGAGCAGAAAACCCAACGCATGGCCCAGGAGGGCCGCGAAAGCGAAAATCGCGCCAAGGCCTTGAACCGGGAACTCGACTGGATCCGGTCGAGCCCCAAAGCCCGCCAAGCCAAGTCCAAGGCCCGGATCAAGTCCTATGAGGAGTTGCGCGACCAGGCGGAGAAGGAAAAGGTCACCACCGCGCAGATCCGCATCCCACCCGGGCCGCGGCTCGGCGGCGCGGTGTTAGAGGCCGAGGGGCTGACCAAGGGCTTTGGCGACCGGTTGCTGATCCAGGATCTGTCCTTCCGCCTGCCGCCGGGCGGCATAGTCGGGGTGATCGGGCCAAACGGAGCGGGCAAATCCACCCTGTTCAAAATGATTATCGGCCAGGAGCAACCTGACGCTGGCGTGCTCAAGCTCGGCGACACGGTCAAGCTCGGCTATGTGGACCAGTCCCGTGACCATCTCGACGACTCCAAAACCGTATGGGAGGAAATCGCCGACGGGCTGGACATGATCGATGTGGGCGGGGTGGAGACCCCCAGCCGGGCTTATGTGGGCGCGTTCAACTTCAAAGGCGCGGACCAGCAAAAGCCGGTCAATAAGCTCTCAGGCGGGGAGCGCAACCGGGTCCATCTCGCGAAAATGCTGCGCGAGGGCGGCAATCTGTTGTTGCTCGACGAACCGACCAACGATCTCGACGTGGAGACTTTGTCCGCGCTGGAGACCGCGCTGGAAAACTTTCCCGGCTGCGCGGTGGTGATCTCCCACGATCGCTTCTTCTTGGATAGGCTGGCCACCCACATTCTGGCGTTCGAAGGCGACTGCCATGTGGAGTGGTTTGAGGGCAATTTCGCCGATTACCTCGAGGACAAAAAACGCCGGCTCGGCCAAGACGCCGACATTCCGCGGCGGATCAAATTCCAGAAATTCGCGCGCTGAGGTGAGGGCGGGCGCGCTGGGTGACGCCTTACCGCCGTCCGCGCCCGCCTCGCGATCCGCGGCCGCCTGAGCGCCGCCCGCCACGCGCCCGGTCGCTATTGCGCCAGGCGTCGAATTCACGCGATCGTTCGGTGGCCCGATCGCGCGCTTGGCGGTCTTGTTCCAGGCCGTCAAAGGTGCGCTCGGAGCGCTCGGCGCCGGCTTGATCGCGGCGGGCTTGGGCGTCTTGCTGGCGCTCCGCCGCTGTCAGGCTGCGATTCATCCGGACGAACGACCGCACCGGGGGGTAATCCGTTAAGCGAGACACCACGTCGTAGCCTAAGCTCTTGTAGAAAGACTCAGCCGAGTGCGTTTCTATCGTCGCGCGTGTACAGCCCATCGACAGTCCAATCCGCTCGGCCTCCTCGCCCAATGCCCGGCCCCAACCCTTGCCGCGCAGTGCCTCATCGACCGCGAGCGAGTCGATCACCAACCAGTCCCAACTCGCGTAAGCGACTAAACCGCCAGCGCGCTTGTCTTCATCGTTCAGGAGCAAAAGCACGAAGGGTCGGAAGTTCTCGTCCGTCGACATCGCTTCAAGGGCGGTGCTTAGTTAACCCTCGACCCAGCCGAGCGCCTCGTCATGCGCCTCCCTGCTTTCTTGCTCGATCCGCACGGCGGTCCTTCCTCTTCTTCACCACGTCCCTGGGCACGTAACACTGCTCGCGTATCGTACGCCATAGTCGATGGAGGCATCCCGCGAAGCCGACGTTGGTCTCTCAGACTCCAATGGTTGTGACCTGCTCCCCGGATCGTCCCCGTTTATAAGTTAGCGCTGTTCCGGTTTTGGTGGTCTCCTGACCGGATTGCGAACGCCCAGGGTGTTAGCCCGTCGAGGCTCGAGTGCGGGCGCTCATGGTTGTCGTCGCGACGCCATGCGCCGATCGGATCGTCATCCTAGAAGACGGCGCCATCGTTTCGGACAAAACACCCGGTGCGCAGAACGGATAGCGTTAAGCCAGCCACTTGTGAGCGAGGCGTTTTGGTTCCGCGGTCCAGGACACGCACCAGGCGCCGCGATACAGACGTTCGATAAAAATGGTGCACCTTGGAGGAGAAACTTCGAACCGGTTGTTCGAGGTTCTCTCTGACTGGGATGCGCAGTTAAGTCGCTGTTCTGTTTATCAAAACCCTCAAGAGCTTCCAATACAACCTTATGACGCGTTGCAGCATGACGAGCCTGCGAACGCGGAGGCCGGCGCTGCGCCGGATAAGGTTGCTGGAGGCCGGTCATGGACCGGCTGACGCCGCGCTGGGGGTCCGGGCGCCCCGTTTCGAAGAAAGCGTCGGAGCCGGCGGATGCGAAGGCTGCGGCGGGACCGCCGGCGGGCGATAAGCCCAAGCGCGATGCGCCGTTTTCGCTGCGGCTGAGTTTCGACGAACGCCGCCGGTTGGAAGCGATGGCCGGGCGTCAGTCCCTATCGGCGTATATCAAGGCGCGGCTGTTTGATCCCGATGCGCCGGTGAAAGCCGCGCGCGGGCTGAATCCGGTCAAGGACCAGGAAGCCCTGGGTCAGGTTCTGGCCCTGCTCGGCGCGGCGGGCTTGGCGAGCAACATCGCCGAGATGGCGAACGCGGCGCGGGTCGGGGCGCTGCCGCTGGACCCTGAGAGCCAGAGCGCCTTGCGCCGGGCGTGCGACGATATCCAGGTCATGCGCCGGTTCCTGATGGCGGCTCTGGGCATCCGCGAACGTCAGACGGACCCGCATGTCTGTGAGAGCTGCCGATCGGTGTTCACGCGGGCGGCGGATCGGGGCGCGGGCGACGCCCTAGAACGAGAGCCCGCGCCATGATCCTGAAAGCCTCTGAACGCGGCGGCGCGCGCGATCTGGCGCGTCATCTCCTCAATGACCAAGACAATGATCATGTGGAGGTGCACGACCTGCGCGGCTTCGTCGCCGACGATCTTCAGGGCGCGTTTCTGGAATCCGAAGCCGCCGCCAAGGGCACGCGCTGTCAGAACCACCTCTTTTCACTGAGCCTGTCGCCGCCGAGCGACGCTAGCGTGCGCGATGACGTGTTCGTCAAGGCTGCCGACCGGATCGAACGGGATTTGGGGTTAGAAGGCCAGTCCCGCGCGGTGGTGTTCCATGAGAAGGAGGGCCGGCGGCACGCCCATGTGGTGTGGAGCCGGATCGATGCGACGCGCATGCGGGCGATTAATCTCGCTCACTTCAAAACGAAGCTGAACGCGATCTCCCGCGATCTCTTCCTGGAAAACGGCTGGGATTTGCCGGACGGCTTTAAGCGCGGAGCTGAACGCTCGCCGCTTACCTTC
>JBHJGU010000004.1:0-17898 GCA_050331475.1 Maricaulaceae bacterium
CGTTCTCGTCGACACGCCCGGGGTGTTTACCCCCAACCGCCGACTGGATCGCGCCATGGTCAGCGCGGCCTGGGCCGGTGCGGCGGACGCGGACGCGGTGGTCCATATCGTCGACGCCCAAGCCGCGGCCGGATCGGGGGACGAGAAGACCCGCGAGGATGTGGAGCGGGTGATTGAGGGCCTTCGAGATCAATCGCGTAAAGCCCTGTTGGCGCTTAACAAAGTCGATCGGGTCGAGAAATCGGCGCTATTGGCCCTCGCGCAGGATTTCTTCGACAAGGGCGTTTACGAGGCGGTTTTCATGATCGCGGCGACAACGGGCTCAGGCGTGGACGCTTTAGCCGAGGCCTTGGTCGCGCGCATGCCCGAAGGGCCGTGGCATTATCCGGAGGATCAAATCGCGGATGTGCCGCTGCGGCTGCTGGCGGCCGAGACCACGCGGGAAAAGCTGTTCTTACGCCTTCATGACGAGCTGCCCTATGCGCTCACCGTGGAGACAGAAGCGTGGAAGACGCTCAAAGACGGTTCGGTGCGCATTGAGCAAACCATCTTTGTTCAGCGCGAGGCGCACAAGAAAATCGTGCTGGGTCGCGGCGGGCAGACAGTGAAAGCCATCGGAGCGTCTGCGCGCGAAGCCCTCGAAGCGTTTCTGGACACCCGGGTGCATTTGTTTTTATTCGTCAAAGTGCGCGAGAACTGGATGAACGATCCTGAGCGCTACGCCCATATGGGGCTGGATTACCAGGCCTAAGCCATGGAATGGACCGAAACCGGCGTGGTTGTGGCCGCTCGCCCCCATGGGGAGACAAGCGCGGTGGTGGAGGTGTTCTCCCGCGCGCAGGGCCGTTGGGCGGGTTTGGTCCGTGGAGCCGGCGGGCCGCGCTTGCGCGGTCTCGTGGTCCCCGGCGCGCGGGTCAAAGCGAGCTGGCGGGCCAGGCTCGCTGAGCATTTAGGCTATATGCAGATTGAGTCCGACGGCGGGTTGGACGCCCAAGTGTTTGAGGACGCGGACGCCTTGGCGGGCCTGTCCGCAGCGTGCGCGGTGGCGGCTTTGGCCTTGCCCGAGCGCGAGCCCCATCCGGGCGTGTTTCAGGCCTTTGAGGTTTTGCTCGGCGCGTTCACGGAGCCCGAGCTGTGGCCGGCTCTGCTGGTGCGTTGGGAGGCCGGGCTCCTGAAAGACTTAGGCTATGGGCTGGATCTGAGCCGGTGCGCGTTGACCGGCGCTACGGAGGACTTGGCCTTTGTCAGCCCGAAGACCGGTCGGGCGGCTAATCGCGCCGCCGCCGCGCCCTATCAAGATAAGCTGCTGGCCCTGCCACCGTTCATGGTGGACGCGTCCGCGGACCTGACCCCGGTGGAAGCCGCTCAAGGGCTGGCGCTGACGGGGTATTTCCTCGATAAATGGATTTTTCACCCAGCCGATAAGACCTTGCCCCCGGCGCGCGAACGACTGGCCGCGCGCATGAGCGTAGCCGCCGCCAACGGTTAAACCGCTTTGCCCATGCAATAGCTAAACGGGTCGGTGACGTAGTCTCCCCAGGGCGCGCAAGGCGCAAAACCGAGCCGGCGATAGACCGCGCGGGACGGGGCAAAGGCGGCGTTCGAGCCGGTCTCTAAACGCAGCTCGGTCAGCGCCCAATCCCGAGCTGTCGCCTCCAGCGCCGCCATCAGCGCCTCAGCGATCCCTTGGCCGCGATGGGTTTCGCGCACATGCAGGGATTTCACCTCGCCCAATGTTTCGCCAAACCGCCTCAGCGCCACACAGCCTACCGGGACGTTTGTCCGCCGCGCCGACCAGAAGGCGATCTCCGGGCCGCATAGGAGAGAAACATCAAGCGCATGGCCGCTGCCTCGGGGCGTCACCGCCCGGACGAACGTCAAATGCGCCTCCAACAGCGCGAGGATGTCCGCGCGCGTCGGATCATCGATTTGCACAGAAACCGCCGCTCCCATGGGCGCTCCTCCGCCGCGCGGGCCCCAGATTGGCCTAGACTTAGGCTTACCGAATCACAAGCCGGCGTTTGCTCATGTCCGACACAATGTCCGATCCGCCCGAAGACGATCGCGTCCTCATCGAACCCTTCGAAGAGGCGCTCAGTTCGCGCTATCTGGCCTATGCGCTTTCCACCATCACCCAGCGGGCTTTGCCCGATGTCCGCGACGGGCTGAAACCGGTGCAGCGACGGTTGCTCTACGCCATGCGGCGGCTCAAGCTCGACCCCAAGAGCGGGTTCAAGAAATGCGCGCGGGTGGTGGGCGATGTGATCGGCCAATTCCACCCCCATGGCGAACAAGCGGTCTATGACGCCATGGTGCGGCTCGCCCAGGACTTCTCCCAGCGCTATCCGCTGGTGGAGGGGCAGGGCAATTTCGGCAATGTGGACGGGGATAACGCCGCGGCCATGCGCTACACCGAAGCGCGGCTGACCCCGGCGGCGGAACTTTTGCTCGCCGGTCTTGACGAGGGCACGGTTGATTTTCGCGAGACCTATGACGGGGAGGATGAAGAGCCGATCGTCCTGCCGGCGGGCTATCCGAATTTGCTGGCCAATGGCGCCACGGGGATCGCGGTGGGCATGGCCACCGCCATTCCGCCCCATAACGCAGGGGAGTTGATCGCGGCCGCCCGTGCGCTCATCCAAATTCCAGATATGGGGACGGCGGAGTTGATGACCCACGTCAAGGGCCCCGACTTCCCCACCGGCGGGGTGATTGTGGAGCCGCACGCCGCCATGGCGGAGGCCTATGAAACCGGGCGCGGCGGCTTTCGCACTCGAGCGCGCTGGACGAGCGAAGACTTAGGCCGCGGCGTTTATCAGATCGTGGTCACCGAGATTCCCTATCAAGTCCAAAAAGCGAAACTGATCGAGCGGTTAGCCGAGCTTATTGAGACCAAGAAAGCCCCGCTCTTAGGCGATGTGCGCGATGAGTCCGCTGAGGACATTCGCATCGTGTTGGAGCCCAAGACGCGCAATGTGGACCCGGCCGTGCTGATGGAGAGCTTGTTCAAGCTCTCTGAGTTGGAGACCCGCATCCCGTTGAACCTCAACGTGCTCGACCGCTCGGGCGCGCCGCATGTGATGTCGCTCAAAGAGGCGTTGCAAGCCTTTCTCGACCATGCGCGCGAGGTGCTGGTTCGCCGCTCGCGCACCCGTCTCGCCGCCATTGAGAAACGCCTCGAAGTGCTCGCGGGCTATTTGATCGTATTCCTCAATCTCGATGAGGTCATCGCGATCATCCGCGAAGAGGACCAGCCCAAGCCCGCTTTGATGGCCCGGTTTGGCCTGAGCGATGTTCAAGCCGAGGCGATTTTGAACATGCGCCTGCGCGCCCTGCGCAAGCTCGAAGAGATGGAGCTGAAGACCGAGGATCAGCGGCTGCGCGAGGAACGCGATGGGTTGCAGGCTTTGCTGGAGGATCGGAAACGGCAATGGCGCGAGGTGGACCAAGGTCTTAAAGACGCCGCCAAAGCGTTCGGACCTGATACGCCCATGGGCCCGCGCCGCACAGGTTTTGCGGACGCGCCGGACACCAGCCTAGAAGCGCCCGTCGAAGCCTTTGTGGTCAAAGAGCCGATCACGGTGGTGCTGTCGAAAAAAGGCTGGATCCGGGCGCTTAAGGGTCGGGTGGAGAACCCGGGCGAGATCAAATTCAAAGAGGGCGACGGCCCGGCCTTCGTGTTCCCCGCAGAGACGACGGACAAGCTATTGTTCCTCGCCGATGACGGCCGCGCCTTCACCCTGGGCGGGGACAAGCTGCCGCGCGGTCGGGGGTTTGGCGAGCCGATCCGGTTGTCCATCGAATTGGGCGACGAGCCCGCGATCATCGACGCGTTTGTGTTCGAGCCGGGGCGCAAACGCGTGCTTGCCGCAAGCAGCGGGCACGGCTTTATCGTCACCGATGAGGATTTGGTGGGGACGAAACGTTCGGGCCGCCAGGTCATGACCCTTAGCGCGCCGGTGAAATTGCTGCGCGCTGAGCCGATTAGCGGCGACCATATCGCGGTGATTGGTGAGAACCGGAAGCTCTTGCTGTTCCCGCTCTCAGAGCTGCCCGAGATGGCGCGCGGCAAGGGCGTAAAGCTGCAGAATTATCGCGATGGCGGTCTGATGGATTTCGCCGTCTTCGCGGCCGAGGAGGGGTTTGGCTGGACCGATGCGGGCGGGCGCGCCCGCAAGGTGGAGGATTGGCGCGATTGGCTGGGCAAGCGGGCGAGCGCGGGTCGGCTTGCGCCGCGGGGCTTTCCGCGCTCGGGCCGCTTTCGGCCATCGCAATTCGACTAAGAGTGCGCGATAGACTAGGTCAGCGGGGCTGAAGGGAGAAACGCTATGTTGTTCGCGCTATTGGGTGTTGTCGTCGTGGTCGGCGGCGTGGTGGCTTTGATCTACAATGACGCTGTGGCCAAGCGTCAAAGAACGCGCCAGGCGTGGAGCGATGTGGACGTCCAGCTCAAGCAGCGCATCGATCTGATCCCCAATTTGGTGGAGACGGTGAAAGGCTACGCCGCCCACGAGCAAGAGACCCTTGATGCGGTGATCAAGGCGCGCCAGGCCTCCATCGATGCGGGCGACCACCGCACCCAAGCCGCGGCCGAAGATGCGGTGACCGGCGCGCTGCGGCGGGTGTTCGCGCTGGCCGAGGCTTATCCTGACCTCAAGGCCAACCAGAATTTTCTGCAGTTACAGCGCGATCTGACCGATGTGGAGAACAATCTCTCCGCCGCGCGCCGGTTCTTCAATTCGGCCACTTCGGATTATAATACGGCGCTGGAGCAATTCCCCGGCGTGTTATTCTTGAAAAACTTTGGCTTTGAGCCGGAAACTTTCTTCGAAGTGCCCGCGGGTCAACGCGCAGAAGCGTTAGAGCCTCCGAAGGTCGCTTTCGACTAGCCATAAAGCGAGCGTGGCAGCGCTGTGGCGAGGGCGGGCCACAGCGCTACAAGAGCGATGGCGAAGACTTGGATGCCGATAAACGGGATCGCGCCTTTGTAGATCTGTGCGGTGCGCAGGCTGTCCGGCGCCACGCCGCGCAGATAGAAGAGCGCGAAGCCGAAGGGCGGGGTGAGAAAACTCGTCTGTAAATTCAGGGCGAACAGCACGCCCAACCAGATCGGATCAACGCCGAGCGCTAAGAGTGGCGGCGCCACCAAGGGCACCACCACGAAGGTGATCTCGATAAAGTCGAGGAAAAAGCCCAACAAGAACACCACGACCATCACGGCGATTATCGCCCCGGTCACCCCGCCGGGCGTGTTCGCCAGGGCCGCCTCAACCAATTCGTCCCCGCCAAGCCCGCGGAACACGAGCGAGAACACCGCCGCGCCGATCAGGATCACAAACACCATGGACGTGATCCGTAGGCTCGATTGGGATACCTCGCTTAGAACGCCCGTCTGCAGGAGCCGCCATAGCGCCGCGCCAACCCCAAACGCCGCCACTGCGCAGAGCGCAAAGGCCGCGACGATAGCGATCTGGTCCAGGAGCGGGGTCTCGGTCCGGCCTAACCGCAGATCAACGAGATTCGTGAGCGCCAGAAGGGCCAGGATCGCGCCCGCGCCGAAGCGCACGCTGATCTTGGTGAGCGGGCGGTCTTGGGCCAGCCGGTGGGCAGCGAGTAGGATCGCGCCGAGAGCGCCCACTCCGGCGGCTTCGGTGGGCGTCGCCACACCGCCCAGGATAGAGCCCAAGACGGCGATGATCAGCGCCAGCGGCGGCGCTATGGCGGCGAGCACGCGTTTGACGCCCACCCGTTGGCCGGTGGTTTCTGGCGCTGCGGGGGCGAGATCCGGACGCAGAGCCGCCACGCCCAACTGGAACGCGATGTAAAGCCCGACCAGGAGCACGCCCGGGATGCGCGCGCCGGCGTACAGATCGCCCACGGAAATCGTCTCCGGCGCGAACAGGCCCTGATCAAGCTGGCTTTTTTGGTAGGCGTTGGACATCACATCGCCCAGCAGAACGAGCACGATTGAGGGGGGGATAATCTGGCCCAGCGTTCCTGACGCCGCGATGGCGCCCGAGGCAAGCGCGGGCGAATAGCCCCACCGCAACATGGTGGGCAGCGATAACAGACCCATGGTCACCACGGTCGCGCCCACAATGCCGGTGGAGGCGGCCAGAAGCGCGCCCACCAGGATCACCGAAACGCCCAAGCCCCCGCGCAAGCCGCCGAACAGCTGGCCCATGGTGGTGAGCAAATCCTCCGCCAGCTTGGACTTCTCCAGCATGACGCCCATGAAGATAAACAGCGGGGCTGCGACCAGGACTTGGTTTGTCATCACCCCAAAAATTCGTTGGGGCAGGGCGGTGAGAAAGCCCCCGTCAAAGACCCCCAGCGCCAAGCCCAGCCCCGCAAAGATCAGCGCCACGCCGGCCAGCGTAAACGCGACCGGAAATCCGCTTAACAGCGCGGCGCAAAGCGCGAGCACCATGAGAATGTCGAGGCTTTCGGCAAGCGACATCGGTGCGCCTTAAACCGGCGCTGCGGGCGCGGGTGGCGGATCGGACGGGCGTCCGGCGAGCGTCAAACTCGCCCGCGCGGCCATGATGCCGGCTTGGGCGATCATCAATACGGCAAAAACGGGAATCAACGTCTTCAACGCAAAGACCAAAGGCAGGCCGTCTGCTTCCGCCGAGCCTTCCCCGACGCGCCAGGCGAGATCGACATAAGCGCGGCTGACCCGCAGGATCACCACGCCCAACGGAACGATAAAGCCGTAAGCGCCCGCGAGATTGATCCACGCTTTGGTTCGCGCCGATAGCCCCGCATAGATCACGTCGACCCGCACATGAGCGTCCGCACTTAAGGTCGCCGCCGCGCCCAGCATGAAGACGAGGGCATGCAGATACAGGATGGATTCCTGCAGCTTGGTGAGGCTGATCCCGAACACATAGCGCTGGGCCACAACGACCACGATCACCAGCACCAAGGCGACCCCAGCGATCTGACCGACCCGTCCGGCGAACGCCGTCACCTGGTCCACCGCGTGGGCGAGGCGCGAGACCGTCGTGGCGAGGCCTGCGCCCAAAGGCGCGCCCAATGCGGCGGCTAGGACCAGGGCGAGGGGAAGGGCGGACAGTGGGCTTAACGCCCAACCGATCCAGCCCAGCGCCGCGCCCACGCTTTGGGCGGTCTCATACATGGATTAGGCTTGCTCAGAGAGCGCTCGCGCGCGCAAGTACGGCCCGTCGCCCAGACCCGACCAGACCAGCGCGCGGGCGCGCGCTCCGCGATAGCTGTCATAGATCGCTTTGGTTTCCGGGTCCCGACCGCCAATGTCGGCGACCACCTCTTCAGACACCCGGGCCACTTCGCGCCAAATCGCGTCGCTAAACTGTCTGAGTTGCACACCATGTTCGGTGACCAGCGTGTCGAGCGCTTGCGCGTTGTAGAATTGGTATTCGCCCATGCTCTGGGCCAGGGCGTAATCGCATGCCGCGCGCACCGCGGCTTGGTCCGCGGCGGTCAGGCTGTCCCAGACCCCGCGGTTCACGCCTGTGGCCAAGATCGAGCCCGGCTCGTGAAATCCTGGGCCGTAGAAGAATTTCGCCTCGCGGTGAAAGCCGAAGGCGAGGTCGTTCCAAGGACCCACCCACTCGGTGGCGTCAATCGCGCCCGATTGTAGGGCTTGATAGATCTCCGCGCCCGGCAAGGCCACAGCCGCCGCGCCTAAGCCGCGCATAACCTCGCCCCCCAGACCGGGCATGCGCACCGTCAGGCCGCGGAAATCCTCCAAGCTGTTGATTTCGCACTTGTACCAGCCCCCGGTCTGATGCCCGGTGGAGCCTGCGGGAAACGCGATGATGTTGAATTGAGCCGAGAGCGTCTCCCAAAGCGCTTGCCCGCCGCCGAACTTCAGCCAGCCGAGCATTTCCGTCTCGGTCAGCCCCATGGGTACGGCGGTGAAGAAGGAGAAGCCGGGGCTTTTGCCCTGCCAGTAGTACTCCGCGCCGTGATACATGTCCGCCGCCCCGGTGGAGACGGCGTCAAACGCTTCAAAGGCGCCGACCACTTCGCCCGCGCCAAACACCCGAACCGTAAGCGCGCCGTCGGTTAGCTTGCCGACCATTTCAGCAGTGCGTTCCGCCATCACGCCCAGGCCGGGGTAATTTTTCGGCCATGTGGTGACCATGCGCAGTTCGCGCTTTTGCCGCGTTTGAACAGCGGGGGCGGCGGGGGACGAGCCCTCCTGGGGCGCCGCCGGCGAACACGCGGCCAAACCGGCCGCCGCAGCCAGGCCTGCGGATTTCAATAAGGCTCGACGATCCATTAAGGCGCTCCACTCCCCGAATGCGGCCAGTTCTGTCCCGGCCGCGCGATTATCATTCTGGATTGGGTTCTAACGTGATCGCGGAGGAAAAGCGAAGTCCGCGGGCGCGGTATTATTCAGCCGCGGTTTCGGGCTCGACACCAGGTTCCGGCGGGGGCTCCAAACGGCGCCAGCCCTCAGGTCCGAGAACCTCCAAGGGTCGATAGCGCGCTTTGTAGGCCATCTTGGCCGAGCCCGCGACCCAATAGCCGAGATAGACATAGCCCAGGTTTTGGACGCGCGCTTCCCGGATATGATCCAAAATCATGAACGCGCCCAAAGAGCGTTGCGACATTGTGGGATCGAAAAAGCTGTAAACCAGCGAAAAGCCGTCAATCAGGGCGTCCACCAGGGCGCAAGCGACAAGCCGGCCGGCTTGGGGACCTTCGGCCAGTCTATACTCCGTTAGGGTGGTGCGAACCGGGCTGTCATGAACCATGGTCATGTAATCGAGGAAATCCATCCCCGCCATGCCGCCGTCCGCGTGTCGGCTCTCCAGATAGGCGCTTAAGAGCGCGTATTGTTCGCGCGTGGATTGGCCGGGCACGGTGTCGCGCACAAGATCGGCGTTGCGCTTGAGGATGCGGCGTTGGTTACGGCTTGGCGTGAAGTCCTCAGCCGGGATCCGGGCGGAGCGGCAGGCGTCGCAAGCCTCGCACGCGGGGCGGTAGGCGATGGACTGGGAGCGCCGGAAGCCCGCATGGGTGAGCGCGTCATTGAGCGCCGCCCCGTCCAAGGCGGGGAGATGGGCGAAGACTTTGCGTTCGCGTTGATCGGGCAAATACGGGCAAGCCGCCGGGGCGGTGAGGAAAAACTTAATCTGGCGCGTGGCGAAAGGCAGGGTCACAAGCGCTGCACTCAGTTTTGAGATTCTTATCGGGTTAAAGCCTAACCTAACCTCAGCCCAAGTTGAAATACCAAGGCGCCACGAGAGAAAACACGATCCATAGGATGATCACCAACGGCGCACCGAGAACCGCATAGTCCGCGAACCGGTAGTGCCCCGGCCCCATGACCAGCAAATTGGTTTGATAGGCGATGGGGGTGGCGAAGGAGCAGTTCGCCGCGAAAATCACTGTGAGCACATAAACGGTCGGGTCGTCTCCGGTCAAAGCGGCTGCATTAATGGCGATGGGGGCGAACAGGATCGCGGTCGCGGAATTGCTCAACACATTGGTCAATAACGCGACGAGTAAGAATAGCGCTGAGATCAACGCCGCCGTACCCCAGCCTGCGAAAATGCTGACAACCCCTTGGGCGAGCCAGTCTGCAGCCCCTGTTTCCTGCAGGGCGACGCCCATGGAGAAGGCCGCCGAAATCAACAAATAAACCCGGACGTCGATCGCGCGCACCGCTTGGCGCGCGTTCAGGCAGCCCGTCGCCACCATCAGGACTGCGCCTAACAACGCGGCGCCGACGATCGGCAATAGACCCGAGGCCGACCCGGCGATGACGCCGAGAAAAACCATCGCCGCCACATGGGCCTTGCGTTTGTCGGGGATTTCCGCGGTGGACCATTCCAGCGGCAGAACGTCGCGATTGACCCGAAGATCGCGCATCTCCCGGTCGCCGCCTAACACCAAGAGCACATCGCCGGCCTCAAGCCGGATGTCGCCGAGCCGGGATCGGATCATGCGCGAGCGCCGCTCCACGCCCAACACCACACAACCGGTTTGGTAGCGGAAAGCGGACTGTTCGATCGTTCGACCGATCAGTCGAGAAGCGGGCGCGACGACCGCCTCACTCATGGCCAGCGCCGCGCCATCGTCGAAATCCACCCCGCTTTCGGATGTTTGCATCAAGCCGCGCAGGATTTCGGGGCTGCGTGCAAGCAGATCCGCAAGCAGCTTGCGCGTGGCTGCGACGATCACAAGGTCGCCCGGTCTGAGCTGGACATTCTCATAGGGCGGCAGCAAGGCGTTCTCGCCCCGTTGCACCAGGCGGACCGTCATTTCGCCCAAAGCGGGAAACATGCCCGCGACCGGCTTGGCGCCGTCGAGCGGGTGGCCTGGGGTCACCGCGATCTGCGCGATGAATTGTTTGCCCGACGCGGTGAGTTCGCGCTCTAAGGTCTGGCGGTCGGGGAGGAGCCGACGACCGAAGAAAACCAGATAGATCGCCCCGGCGCTCGCCAGAATTAGCCCCATGGGCGTTTGGGTGAAAAACCCCAATGTCGGGGCGTTCGGTAAGGTTTCTCCGGCTTTGCGCAGGCTCTCGGCGACCAACAAATTGGTCGAGGATCCGATCAGCGTGGTCATGCCGGCCAAGACCGACACGAAGCTCAGCGGCATCATAACTTTGGACGGAGACGCGCCCATACGTTGGGCCATCGCGGCCAGGATCGGCACAAACATCACCACCACCGGGGTGTTGTTCAAAAACGCGCTGACCAGAAAAACAAAGCCGAACATGGCCGCGATCACCGAGCGCGGACGCGTGTCATAAGCTGTGACTAGCATCTGGGTGACGCCTTCAAGCGCGCCGGTCTGGAACATGCCTTGACCGACCACCAAAAGGGCGATGATCGCGATGAGTGCGGGGTTCGCGAAGCCGGCGAGTAATTGCTCCGTCGTGGGCCCGGCGTCACCGCCAAACACGGCGAAAAACGCCACGAACGCAGCCACCGTGCCCGCGGAAATCAGTTCGATCGACAGTCGTTCGAGGCAATAAAGGACGACCACGAAAAGAATGGCGGCCAGAGTCGCCCCCATCCGCCAATGATCGGCCGATCCAAGAAAGTCCATAAAGCTAATGAGCAAAGCCCGGCTGACATCCTACCGTAATACGTAGGCTAGCACGCTGGGGCGCGCGCGCAAAACGCGATCACAGCCGGTGGCCGGGAGGCAGGACGGGGGCTTCGCGCAACAAAAGGATCGAGATGCGGCGATTGGCCGGATCAAACGGGTCGTCGGGATAGAGCGGCTCGACGCCGGCGCGCCCGATCACTTCGGCGATGCGATCAACGGCGCCCCCACTGTCCTGCAATTCGCGACGCGCGGCGTTGGCGCGATCGGAGGACAGCTCCCAATTGGTGTAGTTCGGGAGCCCCGAGACAGATTGGTCGGTATGCCCGCTAATCGCGATGCGGTTAGGCAGCCGGGCGATGGTCCGCGCGGTCGCGCGCAGCAAGATCATCGCACGCTCGGTGGGTTGGGCCGAGCCGGGCTGGAACATGGGCCGACCTTCTTGGTCAACGAGTTGAATGCGCAGGCCTTCAGGGGTCTCCTCCACGATGATGTGTTTGGACAGCTCGGCGAGTTCGGGTTGCTGCTGAAGCGCCTGGCGTAAGGATTGTGCGGCGCTTTGAAACTGGGCTTGTTCGCGGCGCGATTGGGCTTCGGCGAGCGCACGCGCTTCGACGATTTCCACGGCGCGGGGGTTGTCCGCGTCTTCCCCGGCCTGTTGGCTGGATTGATCGGATTCGCTGCTCGATTTTTGGGACTGCTTTTCGATGGCCGAACTGGAGCCCAACGCCTTGGCGCCCTCTTTACCGATCGATGTGCCGGCCAAGATTTGTCCGGAGCCAGATTTGGACGGGCTGACGCTCGCCGGGGCGAAATAGTCCGCAATGCCGCGTTTTTGTTCGGGATCGGTTGTGTTGATCAGCCACATCAACAAAAAGAACGCCATCATGGCGGTTACGAAATCGGCGTACGCCACTTTCCAGGCGCCGCCATGGTGACCGTCACCCCCGCTTTTCTTGATTTTCTTAATCAGGATCGGTTGATCAGCCGCCATCGCCCGTCACCCTTCATTGTGTTTTCCATAAGAGAGAGCCGCTGTGGTTAAAATCCCGTGTCAAACCGCGCCTTTCGATGCTCGCGCGTTACGCAACGCGTTTGCCGAGTTCGCCACCGGGGTGACGGTGATCGCAGCCCGCGGACCGGACGGGACGCCTGTGGGACTGACGGCGAATTCGTTTTCGTCGGTCTCATTGGAGCCCGCTCTGGTGTTGTGGTGTTTGGGGCGGGACTCGCGGCGCTTCTCCGTTTTCAATGTCGCAGAAACTTTCACCATCAATATCTTAAGCGCGGATCAGCAGGCGGTTTCGGATTGCTGCGCCAGCTCCGGCGAGATCGCGGAGGTGGCCGAATTGGAGACCCTCGCCACCGGCGCGCCGGCGCTTAAGGGCGCCTGCGCGCGGTTTGACTGCGCGCTGTTTAAGCGGGTGGAGGCGGGAGATCATGTCGTCTTGATCGGTGAAGTTTTGGCCTTCGATCAACCGATCGCGGATTCCGCCTTGACGTTTTTTCGCGGTCGCTACGGTCGGGCGGGCTGAAACCGCAGTTGCTTATAGCCCGGCGGCGGGGCGTCAGGGCTCCAGTCCGCCCGGATTTCCAGGTATTCGCCGGTCCGCCACAGATCAATCAGGTCAAAGGCGTGGGGCGAGAGCGGGTGCCCAGACTGACCCGGCGCGTGGATGTAGAGCGAATCATCAAGGGCGGAGAGGTCGTAGAGACCGCGGAACGAGGCGATGCCGACCACCCGGCGATAGGCGGCTTGTCCGCGGGAGTTGGCGCGGTTGAGGGTGAAAAAGTCCCCGCCGACGCCGATTTCTCGCGCAAACCACGTTTCTAAGATCGGCAAATCGCCGAACACCGGATGGGCGAAGCGCAACCGATTGACCGCGTCCCAGCGCCATGTGGTCGGGTCCTCGCCGAACTCTTGGGCCAGTTCCACCGTCACCGCGTCCAGGGCGGTTGCAGCGATCTGCGCGCAGGTCTCAACGGGTTGGGTGACTTGATCGTCGCACCATTGCGCCAAGTCTCCTCGGTCAAGCCGCTCCAGAAACTCGCTGCGAGGCCGGGTGAACACCCGCGCCGCCTCACCCAACTCATCCGCTACAATCCCCGACCAATACCGATCTAACCACGCGCGATAAATCGCCGGTTCGGGTGCGGACGCCGCCATGTCGCCCTCCCACCCCATCAGAAGCGCGCGGGCGGCTTGGCCGAGCGCGCTTTGGGGTTGGGCGGCTTGGAGAACCGCGCGGGTGAAGCGCGGCATGACCGAGACTGTGTCCAACTGCATGGCGCGGAACCGGTCCACATCATTCGCCGCGCGCGCTTCGATCAGCTCGACCCCGCGGCGGGCGCGGTTTTGCGCGCCCCAGGGCTCTGACAGGCTGTAGGGATAGGCGTCCGGGACGAGCCTGTTGTTGGTGTTCAGCACATATCCTTGGGCGGGGTTAAGGAGCCGGGGCAGGGCGTCGCGGGGCACCTCCCCGGTCCATACCCCACCAGGGCCACGCACGGGCACCCGACCGGGCACGGTGTAGCCGAAATTCCCCGCCGTATCGGCGACCATCATGTTCTGCTGGGGAACGGTCCAGATTTCGCTCGCCTCGAAGAACGCCTCAACGCTGTCGGCGAACAGCATGCGGTAATTCGCGAGCGAGGTGTCGTTATCGGGATCGTTGACGACGGATCGGCGCAACAGCTTTTCGGGCGGGTCCGCCAAATTGGTCCAGCCGAACAGGCCGGGGTCCAACACGACCGCGTCGCCGATTTTGGCGTGCTCCACGGTGATTGGCGCGCCGAACCGGACCTTGACCGTTTCTATACGGCTTTCGGTTGGGGCGGTGCGCCGGGAGGCGGGAATAAAGTCGGTGACGTCGGTTTGCCCATTGGTGAACCCCCACGCCACTTGGCGATTGCGGCCCAGGGTCAGAAACGGCGAGCCGGGCAGGGTGGCGCCCACCCAATCGGCGCCTGGAAAGGAGATGCGCGCGAGATACCAGATGCTGGGGAAGCCCGGCGCGAGGTGGGGATCATTGGCGAGCAAGGGCAGACCGGACACCGTGCGCGCTCCGCCGGCCACCCACGCGTTCGACCCCGGCGCGTCGGAGTCCCGCCCTCGGGGCCTGGGCCCGGGGTCCGCGAGCGGGTCGGCGGTTTGAGCCTCCGCTTCAGTCTCTGGCGCCTCGGGCGTAAGAAGGCCCAACGCCTCCGCGCTGGCGGTAATGGGCGCGTCGTCCGGATAGGGGCCGAGGAACTCCTCCAGCTTGTCCGGGCTTAGTCGGCCCTCCAAGGTCAGTCGGGTGAAATCGTCCCCGCTGTCGGCGAGTTGGTCGGCCATATAAAGGATCACCGTGGCGGTGTCGGCGAGTTCCCAGGGCTCGAAGCTCGCGAACAACAGCGCGTATTCGGGCGGCGCCTTATAGGCGCGGCTGGCCACAAACGCGTTGACCCCGTCCGTGTAGGCTTGGGAAGCGTCCCGGGCGGGACCCTGCAGCCGATCGGCAATCTGGCGTGCGGTGATATGCCGACCGAGCGCGCGATTGCGGACGTCCACACCAGACGTGAGCCCGCCGGCGAGCTCAGAAAGCCGGCCCTCCACGCTGCGGCGGATCAAATCCATCTGGAAGAGGCGTTCCTGGGCGTGCACCGCGCCCAGCGCAAAAAACGCGTCCCGCTCAGATTGGGCGAAGATATGCGGCACGCCATAGCCGTCGCGATAGACCTCAACGGGCGCGTTGAGCCCCTCAAGCGCCATTTCGCCTTCATAAACCGGTTTAGAGGCTTGGAACCGCCAGGTGATCCACAGCCCGAGCGCCAGGCCGGCGAGCAGGGCGAACAGCAATAACCCGCCAATGAGCTTTAAGATTAGTTTCATGCGCTTCCCCTCGGTTTGCGGCCAGCTTAACAAAGCGGTTGGAAAAAGGGAGCGTGCGCATGGCGGTGATCGGATTTTTAGGCCTCGGGGTGATGGGCTTTCCCATGGCGGGCCATCTGGCCGCGGCCGGCCATCAGGTGCGGGTTTGGAACCGGACCCCCGCTAAGGCCCATGCTTGGGCGGACCAGCACCCCGGTCAAGCTAAGGACACCATCGCCGAAGCCGCCGGCGGGGCGGACTTTGTCATGGCGTGTGTGGGCGATGATCCGGACCTTTACGCCGTCGCTCGGCCCGCGCTGGCCGCACTCGGGGCGGGGGCCGTGTTCGTGGATCATACCACCGCTTCGCCCGAAGCCTCCCGGACGCTGGCCGCAGAAGCCCAAGCCCGCGGGATCAGCTTTTTGGACGCGCCGGTTTCTGGCGGGCAGGCGGGCGCGGAAGCGGGGCGCTTGGCGGTGATGGCCGGGGGCGAGGCTGAGGCGTTCGCCCGCGCTGAGGCGATTATGGCGGCTTACGCGAAAACGATGCGCTTGTTGGGCCCGTCCGGGGCGGGTCAACTCACCAAATCGGTCAACCAGATCTGCATTGCCGGGGTGGTGCAGGGGCTGGCGGAAGCGGTGCATTTCGCCAAGGCCGCGGGGCTCGATCCGGATGCGGTGTTTGACACCCTGGCCGGCGGGGCGGCGCAGTCTTGGCAGATGGAGAACCGGGCGCAGACCATGGCGCGCGGGGATTATGATTTCGGTTTTGCGGTGGATTGGATGCGCAAGGATTTACGGATCGCGCTGGCGGCCGCGCGCGAAATGGGCGCGCAACTCCCGCTCACCGCGCTGGTGGATCAGTTCTACGCGGAGGTTCAAGCCATGGGCGGAGGGCGATGGGACACCTCAAGCTTGGCGGCTCGGCTCGACCCCCCGGCCGGAAGTTAGAGCCGCTTCAATTTAGTCCGAGTTGAGACGCGGCTCTAAGTCTTTGGTTTATCGCGCTTTCGAACCGCAAAACCGCTGACACTTTTGCTGAAAACGCTCTAACCCCGGGCAGGATCAGAGAAATCGACACTGAGGACCGTGTCGCGGCCCGCGAACTCCACCGAGCGGACGCCATCCGCCCGCTCCACATTCACCAGATTGACCTGGTCGGGCCACACATCGCGCAGTGCGTCATGGCGCATGGCCAGGCCTGGCAAATCGTTGTCGGGCCAAGGCGTCTCCGCATAGACCCAGAAAAACGCGCGCTCGGCTTCGAAGCCGAGATCGGTGAGCGGTAGGAGCGCGCCGTCGAGCGCATAAAGATCAAAGCGTTGGGCGGCGTAGGCCGCGAACTCGGCTTGTGTGCGGCGCAGTCGGATAATGTCCGCTCCCGGCGCCAACAGCACTTCCACCGCATGCTCTGCGTCGTGGAGGAAAAACCGGTGCGCCACTTCGATATTCCGCGTGCGCGGGTTGAACAGCACATGGGTCAGCGCGGTTTTCTGCTGGTGAGCGCGCGCGCCCGGCGCCGCCGCCCAAGCCCCCGCGCCCGCGAGCCCAAACGCAACCGTCCGCCGGCTCAGCCGACGGACGGAAGGGGTACGCGGTATAGGTCGGTCCGAAGCCAAAGGCTTACTCGTCGCCGGTTTCTTCCGCCGCGTCTTCGCCCGCTTCGGTCTCAGAGGAGTCCTCGGTGGGCGCTTCGGCCTCGGTTTCCGCCGTTTCGCCGTCCTCGGCGGTTTCGTCCTCGGACGCATCGTCTTCGTCGGTCGCCAACTCGGTTTTGATGTCCTGCATGATATCGCGTGACACCAAAGCGCCCGAGCCCGATGACTTAAACGCTTCTACCCGAGAGGGAATGATCCGGCGCGGGTAGTAATTATTCTCGATATCCGCGTCGGCGGTCTCCCACTCCGGATCGACAACCACTTGGGCGATCTCTTTGCCTTCGGGGAAGATAAGGAGCTTGCGCACCGAATGCGGATTGCGCCGCCAAATCTCAGCGGGAATGTAATGCCGCTCGGTCGAGCCGTCGGTGAACTCGACCCCTAGAATAATGGGCATGACCAGGCCGCCCACATTGGAGAATTCAAGCACGTAATAGTTAGCGTTCTCGTCAACGGCGCGATCGAACGCTTTGCGTTCCCAATCGTTCAGTCCCTCAAGGAAACTCTTATAGCTGTTGCGTTCCTTATTGGTGACGGTGAAACGGTCGTTCTCGTCATAGAAGTCGCGGATATCGGGGTTTTCATCGACCCAGAGCGGCACGCCGGTCTCCCGGTTCAGCCGCGCATTCACGGGTTCCGGCTTATCGGCGTTTTCCTGGCGCAGGCGCGGATAATCGATGTCCGGGTCTTCCGTGTTCAGATTAAGCTTGTAGATCGCGTCTAAGGACACATCCACATGGTCGGTGGTGTAAAACCAGCCCCGCCAGAACCAATCGAGGTCAATGCCTGAAGCTTCTTCCATGGTGCGGAAGAAATCCGCCGGCGTGGGCCGTTTGAACATCCACCGCTGCGAATACTCTTTGAACGCGAAGTCAAAGAGTTCCCGGCCCATTATGGTATCCCGCAGCAAATGCAGCGCCGCGGACGGCTTGCCATAAGCGTTAGGGCCGAGGTTTAGCACCGAGTCCGACTGGGTCATGATCGGCACTTGGTTCTGCGAGGTCATGTACGGGATGATGTCGCGCGCGATCGCGCCGCGCCAAGGAATGTTTGGATCCCATTCGTAACCGGCCACGGAGTCGAGGAAGGAGTTCAGCCCCTCATCCATCCAGGTCCATTGCCGCTCATCGGAGTTCACGGTCATCGGGAAATAGATGTGCCCGATCTCATGGATGATAACGCCGATCAGGAAACGCTTCGTGCCCAGCGAATAGGTGAGATTGCCGTCTTCATCCTTGTAGGGGCGTGGGCCGTTGAAGGTGATCATCGGGTATTCCATGCCACCCACCGGACCATTCACGGACTGGGCGGTGGGATAGGGATAGGCAAAGGAATAACG
>JBHJGU010000005.1:0-3698 GCA_050331475.1 Maricaulaceae bacterium
TTCGATACTCGTCTTCAGCCCGTACGGACTTTTGTGGCGGTCCGATCACTTTGGCCACCTCATCCGGCGACATGCCGAAACGTAAGGGGCCGACACTCACTAACGGATCAAGTATCCAGTCCATCATTCCACCATCCCATATTTTTTCAGACAGTCGATATACGCCGCCGCCTCGCCAATACCCTCGGCATATTTGTGGCCGAACTGTGCTATCAAGTCTTCAGCGTCAAGTTTGAACGCTTCCTCAATTTTTCCCTTCGCAATCAGACGCGCCTGCCTAGCTTGGTGTAATCGTGCCCCTCGACTATTACCGGTGCTTAGGGCGTCTTTATGATCCTCGGGATCCATACGAATAGCGGGCGCTCGGGAATTGCGTATTGGACTGCCTTCGGGATAAGCGGCTTTCGCCGGCATATGGTTGGCTTGGGCGCCGGGCGCCTTGACTCCGGAATATGCGCCGCCAGGATGTTTTGAGTTCTTACCGCCGCTTTTGCGTAAAGATTGACAGGGGTTTTTCAGTTCATGTTGTTTTTTACAGTGCTTGCATTGCTCGCGGCACTTCTTATCGTCGCGCAGCTTTTTTTTCGCGTCGTGATAAGCCTTTTTGATTTTCTTTTGAATGTGCCGTCGCAGCGCCTTCTGCGCCGCACCTTTTAGCGCACGTTTAGCCGCGTATGTCGCCGCAGCGCGAACGACGACGCCCACGACAAGGGGTAAGATCACGGGATAAACCCTTCGATCTCGTCATCATCCGCGTTGATAATGTCTTCAAACAGGTCGTTCAGCGCGTCATCGGGATCGTCCCGTTCGGCGAAGTAATTGTCGATCTCGGGCCGACCGATCAAACTGCCGCCCGTTATCAGCGTCAAAAACGCCCAAAGCCCGTAACTTTGCTCGCTAAGCAACCCTAGACGCTCCGCCTCGGCCTCGGTGCCGGCGACGAAGTTGTAAAGGTCCGCATCGGATTGTCCGGCTGTCTCGTCCGGGGCGGCGCCGCGCAGATAGTCAACGATCCGCGCCCGGCTTTCTTTATGGTCCTCTTGGAGAAGCGTTTCGTATTGCGCCGGCGTAATCCGCAAAAATCCCGCGGGTGTGGGGCCCGCGCCTTTCGGTCGAAATTCTATGACCCCGTCGGAATAACTCGGGTCGACGAGCACGGCGTGGGCGGGGCCGAAAAACCGTCTGGATTGCTCTGGCGAAAACAGCGGGAGCAGTCGACCGACGACGCGCGGATCGGCGTGACGAAACAGCACCACGTCATACTCCGATTGCGGTGCGTCGGGAGCGCGCGTCTCTAATTGATCTTCGTCGGCATACCGATCGCCCCGCTCTCGCGGGATTTCGACCCGGCCGAGCGAACGCAAGTGTTTATGCGGGTCCGAAGTCTGCTCCGCCGACCCACCCGGCCAAATCCACCACACAAGACACGGACGCCCTTCCGCGACGGTGAGGAGTTTAATGATCTCCTGTTGGCTGGACGTGGCGACCAGGATCGGGCCCGTTGGCGGGTCCGAGGCGGTTGTCTCATTCACGTAGAGTGGAAAGAACGTCAGGTTTTCGCGGTCTAGGATTGGTCGGACGTCGTCGAATTGAGCCGAATCCAGAACAGCGAACACGCCCCCCGTAGACGGAGCGTTTTGATACCGGAGCAGGCGTTCGTGGTAGCTCATCGAGCGTTCACGCTTTGACAAACGGCGCGCCAGTCTGCGCAGCGCTCTTCATACAAGATTTCGGCGGCGCGATCGATGGCGCGGGCGCAGGCGGGGGAGCGCTTTGCGCTGCGGCTGGTGCGCCGGCGCCAACCTCTCCGATCAGCACCGTCGGCAGGCCAGCAACGATAAGGCCGCCATGGGCGGTCGCATCGCCCATGCGCGCGGCGGGCATGCCGGCGATCATCACGCCGGTCGAGCCAAGGACGATCGTATCGGGGGGGGCCGACTCACACAGCCATGTCGCCCAGACGCGCCGCCGGCAACGCGCCGATCAACACCGTGGGCGCTCCCGTCGCAATCGGCCCGCCCACATGGGGCACCGGGCCTGGGTTCACCATCGGGCAGGTGTGCATGTCAGAGATGCGCGCAGCTGGCTTGCCCATCGGAACGCCTTAGAATCCCAATTCCGTTAGCAATCTATGCGGGCAGGATGGCGAAATCGAGATGTTTTCGCAGATGCGCGCTGTGCTCCGCCTCACTTGTTCCTGAGCCGATGGCGCGTGCGCGGCGTGCTTTGCGCTTATCGCGCGCGGCTGACGCGCACGACGCGCCGCTCCGCCCGCGATATCACGACGTCGTAATCGGGATGGTCCGGATGGCTGCCGCGCAATGAGGGCGGTTTGTTCTTGTAAAACGCGGAGACGACGTACTCGTCGTCGGTTTCCGCGAACTGTATGTCGTATATAGACAAGTCAAGACCGCGCTGTTTCGCCTCTTTCAGAAACAGCGCCTTCGCCCAATCCTCGATGTCGGGAACGATTTCCGGCAGTCTGGTGGGATCGGCCACTTGTGTCTCCTGAAATTCAGTTGATTTGTCTGACGGTGTTGGCTCCTGGATCGTATTCGTAAAAAGATCCGCTCGGAGTGCCAAGATAACCGCGATAACCGGGGTCGCCGGCAGCGTCATTTCGAATGCCTCTCAAGTCCGCCTGGGAGAAACCGTCGCTGTTATATTGGTCCTGGGACGGATCGCTAATCCGTTGCGGGGTTCCGTCGGCGCCGACCGTCGAATAGTCGCCATGGGTGTGATAATCGCCGACGACGGCCGTTCCGGAAGGCGGGGTTACGGACGACGGGTCAAATCCGTCGCCGGTTCCGGGAGACGGATTGGTATAGCCGTAGCGTCCGGACGTCGTGCGGTAGATGAAACCTCCGAATTCCTTGTTCGCCGTTATGGATTGTGGGTTGGCGGCGTTGAGCGCGGCGACCGCCGCTTCTTCCTGGGTGGCGAATGTCATCGGCGACGGTCCGCCCGGCGCAGGCGCTGGCGCGCTTTGCGCTGCGGCTGGTGCGCCCGCGCCAACCTCTCCGATCAGCACCGTCGGCAGGCCAGCAACGATAAGGCCGCCATGGGCGGTCGCATCGCCCATGCGCGCGGCGGGCATGCCGGCCATCATCACGCCGGTCGAGCCAAGGACGATCGTATCGGGGGGGGCCGACTCACACAGCCATGTCGCCCAGTCGCGCCGCCGGCAACGCGCCGATCAACACCGTGGGCGCTCCCGTCGCAATCGGCCCGCCGACGTGGGGCACGGGGCCTGGGTTCACAATCGGGCAGGTGTGCATATCAGAGATGCGTGCAGCTGGCTTACCCACCGGAACGCCTTAGAATCCCAATTCCGTTAGCAATCTATGCGGGCAGGATGGCGAAATCGAGATGTTTTCGCAGATGCGCGCTGTGCTCCGCCTCACTTGTTCCTGAGCCGATGGCGCGCCGCCGATTCAGTCGAATTTGCGCGAGACCACCACCCGCGTGCTTGCCTCCCTGACGCCGCTGGAGGAACGGGTGCTGCGCATGCGCTTCGGCATCGGCATGAACACCAACCACACCCCGGAAGAAGTCGGCCAGCAATTCTCGGTCACCCGCGAACGCATCCGCCAGATCGAAGCCAAGGCCCTCCGCAAGCTCCGCCACCCAAGCCGCAGCAAGCTCCTGAAGGGCTTCGTCGACAACTAGCGTCGAGGCGTCAGGAGGGGACGGTCCTT
>JBHJGU010000006.1:0-3087 GCA_050331475.1 Maricaulaceae bacterium
GGCGGCGACGGCGGCGTAGGCGGCGTCGGCGGCGTTGGCGGCAGCGTCGGCGGCGGCGGCGTCAGTCGGGTTCGCCCCCATGAGCCAGGCCGCATTCACCGCACGCAAACCGGGCGCAACAACGCGTTTTAAATGCTTCGATGTCTGACCTTGATCGAGCCGGGCGCCCAACAGCGGCACGACCCGCAGCGCCGCCCGCGCGGCGATGGGCACGACGACGTCCCGCGGCTGATCCATTAGCCAGTCTCGGAAGGCCTCTAGCCGCGTATCGAGATCGACCGCGGAACCCGGTGTGTCTCGGCCTGTCTCGTCCGCGTCCTTATCCTCCGCCAAATCCCCCTCCCCTTATGCGCGCCCCTTGCGCGCCTAACGCGCACTCCACGCGAGCATCGTACGACGGTCAAGAACCCAATGCGCGGCAGGGCGAACGGGCGCGGAAACGGATCACACGCCCCGTATCATGTCGGGATACGGCCTAACCGTCCTCGGCGTTGGGCGGGACCAACGAGATGACAATCGCCGTCGCCGCAACGCCAACTTGAAGGACCGCCAGACCGGTCGAGACGTCACCGTCTAGCCCGTCTCCATCGACCGCAGAACCGCGTGTGTTTTGTTTAAGAACGATCAAAAGTTGGACGTCGATGGACGCGCGTGTTAACTTTAGAAGTACGCGCTTTTCGCGATCGGGGAACCCGTTTATGCCGCCCGCCGCCCGTATCGGCGATTACCACACCTGCCCCAAGCGCACGGGCGAGAAACGCCATGTGGGCGGACCGGTCGCCACAGGGGCGGCCAGCGTGCGAATGGGCGGCAAAGTCGCCGCCCGGGTCGGCGACAAAGCGGTGTGCCGCGGCCCGTGGGACACCATCGCCCAAGGCTCCGCCTCCGTCCGCGTCGTCGGCAAGCAAGCCGCCCGCAAAGGCGACCGCACCGTGCATGGCGGCCGCATCGTCCAAGGGCTGGGCAGCGTGTTGGTGGGGGATCGGGGGGGCTCAGCGCCTCCCCCCGCGCGTCCGCCCGCGCCACGACAATGCATGGCCGATGCGGCCCATGCGGGCGCGTTATTCGTGCGTCCGTGAGCGCAGGCTTCGCCCCCGCGCCCGAGCCTGGCGCGATGACCTGTGCGGTGTTTGACGGGGCGCGCGCGCCCGATCTGGCCGCGCGCCTGACCCAAGCGCGCTTGCAGTTTTCACTATTGTTTCAAAGCCCCGACCCGGGAGAGGCGTCCGCGGGACCGCATTTGGTCCGGGTCGACACGCCCGCTCAGCAAGCCGCGCTGGCTGAGGCGCTGGACGCAGACGCCGCGCCAGTCTGGTGGCTGTGGCCCGCCGGCTTAGACGCCAAAACCGAGCTCTATCGGCATTTGCGGACGCTGAACCAGGTGGAAATCCCGCGCGACCGCTATGACGCGAGCGAGCCACCCCCGCCCGGCGCCAGCGCCTATGAGCGGGTGATTTTCCGCCACGCCGATCCGAACGTTCTCGCCCAATTTTGGGCCGTGCTCAGCGAAGCGCAGAAACGCCGGTTTGTCGGCGCGGCCCGACGGGTGGTGTTCTATGCTCCGGGTTTTGGCGGTCGCACCGAACTCGAAGCGCCTGAAACCGCCCCCTCACCCCATCGCGGGCCGCTGCGTCTGAGCCCCGACCAATACGACCGGCTCGGCGACGCCCGGGGTGCTGCGTCCCGCGATCGCATCGCCGCCTATCTGCGTCGTGTGGCGCCGGAGCAGACCCGCGATTGGTCAGACGAGCACCTGCGCGATTACGTCAAACGGGCGGAAATCTCCGGCCGGCGCACCGGGCTGCGCAGCGAACGTGCGCTCGGCAAATGGGCGTTCCTCAGCCTCGTCACCCATGGTGCGATCGAGCGCGACGCCTACGCGACCAGCGTCCTCCGCGAAGGCGGGCCAAACCCGGATGCGAACCTCGACACCCTGTTTGACGCGCTGATCACCGCAAAACGCGCCCAAGAGGTCGGGTGATGGCGGCGGTCGCTGCGGCTGGCGCCCCGCTTCTTCCTCAGGCTGCGGCGGTGGTCGGCGGGGCGGCGACAGCCCTTACCCCCGTCGGTTGGGCGCTTCTTGTAGGGGCGGCCGCTGTCACGGTCAGTGCTATCGTGTTATCAAATGCTGCGGATGATGCCGATGAAAATTTGCCGGAAGACGAGACAGGGTGCGCGACGCACGGGTGTACCCCGACGAGCACCCCCGCCCCGCCCGAACCCGAGCCCGAGCCGGAGGATGAGGAAAAGCTTGCGCGAGATGCAAAGCGATTAAGCAAAAGCGAACTTGACCGCGCCGCAAAAAACAATGGATATGAAGATATTCATGACCTTAAGGACGAATATGGGCTTACGAGTAAACAGGACATATTTCGAGATAAGAATGGCGATTTATATGAAGGGCCACGAAAAGGCCCGGGACCCCGCCGTAAATTGGACATAAATCAGTCAGGTCAATAAATGAATCCTCCAATCCAAATAAAATTGACTTTTAAAAGTGATAGTAAAGAACCCGACTATTATACAACATTTTTTGGAGCCGAACCGGATTTCAAATCGGTAAAACACTCGAAGCATCCAGAGCAAAATTTGCCCGATAGCCATATATGGACCCTTCGCTCTAAGGTCGGGGCGCATGGCGATGACGTAGATGCGCATTGGCAAAATTTAAAAAATTATGTCCAGAGTATATTTCAACTACAGCAGATAGCACCCGATACAAGAATAAGTATTACAATAATTGTTGATGCGAGTGAGCGCATTCCAGCCATCGTAATTCCGCCGGACTTTTGCTTGCTTGCTGGTCAGTTAGGCATTGAAATCGTCGTCGATTGCGAACAATAAAATTCGCCTAGTTTTCGACAAATATAGCAATCGAGCGACAAACATAGATCTCTACATCTTTCGGTTATATTTGACGATTTGGAAATTTTCCCCACCAAAGGCCCAGAACTCCGAAGCGCTTAATTATCCAAAAAACTTCTGAGCTTCCGAGACCGGCTGGGATGTTTGAGCTTAGGCAGGGCTTTGGCTTCGATCTGGCGGATGCGTTCGCGGGCGACCGAGAATTGCTGGCCGACTTCTTCC
>JBHJGU010000007.1:0-58364 GCA_050331475.1 Maricaulaceae bacterium
GTGCGGATCGGGGCCGCTATCGGCAGGACGAAGCCCTCACCCGAGCCGCCTTGCGCCAAGGGCGCCCAAAACATCGGCGCGCCAAAAACAGGCGCTTGGGGATCGGATGACCGGTCAAGCGCTCGGCTCAAATCCGCAAACCAACCTTGAGCATCCACCGACCCGGTTAACCGCGTCTGCGCATAGGGCGGCGCTTTGGTCGCGAGCACGCGCCCGTTTGCATCAAGCGCCAACATGGCCGGGTAGCGATCGCCCCCCGCGTCCGCGAGCGCCATGAAGGTTTCTAGGGACGTCGCGTCGACCCCGGTCCCCGGATCCGTCTGGGCGTCGAGGAGCGCTTGGGCGGCGCCGGCGCGAAGTTGGGTTTCGGCTTCGGCCCGGGCGAGGCGGCGGTCCAACGCATCCCCCAACGCCACCGCAGCCTGAGTTTGTTGGGTCCGGTAGGCCTCTTTGAACGTCGCTTTTGAGTGCTCAAAAACAGCGAACAGGGCGAGCGCGGGCAGCAGGCCGAACCCAACCAGTCATAAAGCGAGCTTGCCCGCGATCGATGTTAAAAATCGTGAAAGCCCCATAACGAATCTCCAGCCAATCTGCCCACCCTGCATCTGATCACCAGGGCGTGTGATGTGCGTGAGACTACCCGCAGGGCAAGGTTAATACCTTCCTAAATGCAACCGTGAAGACATTAACAGTTTAAATGATGAATGCGTTATATAACAATTCGACTGTTAAACAGAATGGACACCAGCAAGACCTGTGGCTCACGAGGCGTGATCCGCTTACACCGGCGTTATACAACGGACAGGGAAATCGTTGGGAGCTTTACGCGGACGCGGTGTCCGCGCCTTCGCCGAGCGCGCCAATGGCGTCTAATTTCTGCTGCAACGCCAAGCGACTGAGCGCGCTCATCGGTAAGTTACAGAAGATCTCGATCCGGCGATAAAGCTGGCGGTAAGCCTCTAAAAACGCCACCCGGCGTTCCGCCTCCGTTCCCTCTGCGGCGACCGGATCGGCTACGCCCCAATGGGCGTGCATGGGCTTCCCGCGATAGGTGGAACGCGGGCAAGCTGCAGCCCCATCGCAAACGGTGAAGACAAACTGCAGATTGGGCGCATTGTCCGCAGTGTAGACATCGCAAGATTTCGAGGCGTATGGGTCGGTTTTGAAGCCCTCGGTATGCAAGAGGTCCAGGGTGAAGGGGTGGATCACGCCCTTGGGCGCGGCCCCGCAGCTAAAGCCGCGAAATTTGCCCGCACCCAGCCGATTAATCACGGCTTCCGCCATAATGCTGCGCGCGGAGTTTCCGGTGCAGACGAATAAAACATTGATCAGTTCGAGTGACGCGTTTCCTTCATCCATGGGCTTCCCCTCGACACCGCTCGTCTTACTCAAGATTTCACACGGCGATCTGCGACGCCGAATTGTTTTTTCGCCGTCTTAGCGACCGCGCCCACAGGCGCGCTTTCCCCGCTCCAATCATGGGTCAAAGGCGGACGCGTGAGACCATTATCCCGCGCAACGCCCGCGTAGAAAACTGCAGACGGTTTTAATCGTCTAGCCTGCGACGGGCGATCAACGTCTATGAGCCCGCTTCGCGGACGAAATCCGCCAAACCAATCGTATTGGTCCAGAAAGGCCCCATAGCAAAAGCCCCGCACCGGCACGCCGTCGTCAATGCTGCGCGCCAAACCGCGAACCGCCGCGTCCAGATAGAATGATCGACGGCGATCGTTTTCTCCGGCATAGGCTGCGTCCGCCACCCAGATCGGCAATTGGGTTTGGCGATGGGCGTTGCGGACGATGCGTTCGAGCGCCTCGGGGCGGTATTCATCCCCCGCCGCGGTCAATGTGGCGCCCGGTTTCACTGCGGTTCGCCCGTCAACGCGGGTCACCCATCGCGAGCCCGCGTGGATCCCGAGCACGTCATCTCCCTGAGCCATGGCGTAATAGGGGTCATACGCCCAAGCGTAGCGCAACTCCAGCGCCGCCTCCGCGCCGGGTTCGGCGTCTTCTTCGCAGGCGCTCAAGATAAAGCCCACCGGGGTGTGCGCGGCCGCCGCGCGCACCGCTTGACGGGCGAGATCATGGGCGCGGGCGGCGGTCGCCGCTAGGGTCTGAGCCGGCGTAAACCAAGCGACGCCGGTTATCGGCGCGCCTAAGGCCCGTTCGGCCGCTTGGCGATGGCGCTCGAACCCCGGACCGGACCAAGCCGGCGCGCCGTCCGCGCTGCGCGTTAAGACCGGCGCATTAGGCCCGTACAGGGTGAAAATCACCTCGGCGAGGTCCCCCAGCGCGCCCGCCGCCGTTTCCGCATAGCGAGCGAACCAGTTCGGCAGCTCTAGGCTTTCCCATCCCCCGCGCGCAACAGCCCAACGCGGGGTCGAGTTATGGTGCAACACCACTAAAGGCGTCATGCCGTAACGCCGGCACGCCTCAAGGACCCGGGCGTAGTGATCCAGCGCCGCTTGAGAAAACTTGCCGGGTTCGGGCTCGATCCGCGACCATTCCAAAGAAATTCGAAAAGCGTTCAGCCCCAGTGCTTGCGCCAGCGTAAAATCACTTTCATATCTGTGATGGTGATCACACGCGTCTCCGCTTGGAGCGCTGGGGAATGCTGGCGTGCAATGCTCAAGAACCCACCAATCGCTTGCAACATTTCCTCCCTCGGCGAGATAGCCGCTCAGGCCGGCGCCCCAGGCGAAACCGTCTGGAAAGGCGGCGGTTCGAATCGAATCAGGCATAAGCTGTTACAACCTTTTATGGACCAAAACGCAGCGCGCGAGCGTTGACGGCAGTTTAGCGAGAAGGCGTTAACATGCGTGTGCTTCATATCGACGACGACGACGCCGATTTGTTGCTAACTGCGAAACTCATCGCGGCGGAGGGCGGAGCGGATGTCGATGTCGTTCCCGCCTCCGGGTTGGGCGCGGCGCTTGAGCTGCTGGCCGAGCAGCCCATGGACGTCATCCTATTGGATGCAAAACTGCCGGACGCCGCGGGCCTTGAAGATGCGGTCGCGCGGTTGCGTTTGGCGTGCTCAACCCCGATCGTGGTGTTCACAAGCACGCCGGACGCGGTTCGCGCCTATCATGAGCGTGCGATTTGGAAACGGCTTAGCCTGCTCTCTAAAGATCGCTGCCATAACGAGCTCGACGGCGGCGCCGCTTTGCTGGCCGCGTTAATCGAGGCGTGCGAGCGTTAGAGATCGTGCTTGGCGGCGGCGGCCAGCGCCTGCTCGTTGCGCGCCTTATCAACCAGACCCTTGAAATCGCCGCGCATAGCCAGTCCCAGCGCATTTGTGGCCTTCCGCCGGAGCTGCGGCCAGAAACTCCTCCGCCGCACATAGGGTTGATTGGTCCACTCGCGCGGGACAAACGGCGCGGTCAGCTCGAACACCGCGGTGCGCCCGCGCAAGGTGGTTTGGTGGCGCCAGCCCGGCTCCGCCTTGAGCACGTCCACGATCATCGCCCCGGTCCACAAATCCACGTCATCCAGGATCAAGAGCCCGCCAACTTTGAGATGTGGCGCTAAAAACAGCCAATCCACGGCAGGAATTGGAAACCCATGCCCGCCGTCGACCAAGACCACGTCCAACGGGTCGAGCGTCAAGTGGGGCAAGACGTCTTGGCTAAAGCCCTCATGGAAGGCGACGGACGCCGCCTCAAGACCCGCGTCGTCCATGGCCGCTCTAACGCGTGCGATTTCTTCGCCTGAGGGCGTCACACATTGGTGCCGCGCGCCGGCGCGCGCAAACGCCAGCGTCGATTGACCGGCGCCGGTTTCGAACGTCGCCATGCCGGGCTGCACAGTCTCGGCGATCAAGGCTAGGGTCGCCGCCTGAGAGTCCCAAGCGGCCGCGCCGCCGGCGTGTAGTTTAGCCTTGTCCAACGGCGCCCCCAAAACGCCGTTAGACGGCGCGCTCAACCATCAATTTCTTGATTTCCGCGATGGCTTTAGCCGGGTTCAGCCCCTTTGGACAGACTTGCGCGCAATTCATAATCGTGTGGCAGCGGTAAAGCCGGAACGGATCTTCGAGATTGTCCAACCGCTCGCCCGTCGCCTCATCCCGGCTGTCGATGAGCCAGCGATACGCTTGCAACAACACAGCCGGACCTAAATAGCGATCGCCATTCCACCAATAGCTTGGGCAAGAGGTCGAACAACAGGCGCACAAAATACATTCATAAAGCCCATCGAGTTCAGCCCGGTCCTCTTGGGACTGGCGCCATTCGCCTTGAGGCTGGGGGGTTGTCGTATGAAGATAGGGTTCGATCGACGCGTGTTGGGCGTAAAAATGCGTCAAATCCGGCACCAGGTCTTTGATCACCGGCATATGCGGCAAAGGCGAAATCGTAATCGCGCCTGATTCGAACTCGTCATGGCCTTTGGTGCAGGCGATGGTGTTGCGCCCGCCAATATTCATGGCGCACGAGCCGCAAACGCCCTCCCGGCAGGACCGGCGGAAGGTCAATGTGGGATCGATGGCGTTCTTGATGTGAATTAGCGCGTCGAGCACCATGGGCCCGCAGTCTTCGGTGTTCACCTCATAGGTGTCCCAACGCGGGTTCTCGCCCGTTTCGGGATCGTAACGGTAGACTTTAAAAGTGCGAACTTGGCGACGCGGCGTGTCTTTCGCGGCCTTAAACGTCTTACCCGGTCCGACCGTTGAGTTTTTCGGTAAAGTTAACTGCACCATGAAACGAACTCCTTTCGCCCGCTCGCGCCGCTAGGACACGTCGCGCGGTTTGCATAGGGTCGACGCCAAGAAATCCCCCAGTGTTCCATAGAAATCGAGCGCGCCGTTTTTCTCAAGAACAAAAAAGCAAGACGGTCCGCCTCGACCATCTGTATAGAAGTAACAAATGGCGTCCTGATCGATCCACCATACGCCAACTTCCACAGGGCTCGGTTGAAACTCGATAAGGGCGCCGTCTTCGCGGGTCAATTCATGCCAAGCGGGTCGGCCGTCAATATAGCACCCTTTCAATTCCCGATCGCGAAACAACTCAAGCAGCGTCTCCCCATCCAGCCGCTCACCTAAGCGCTCGTCATTGGGATTGAACGGCGCGGGCGCGGCCGGCGGCGGCGTCTGGGCGATCGCCTGGCCGACGATCCCATAGGAGATCAGCCAAAAAGCTGTTCGGAGTATCCGCCTCACCGGGCCGTCTCTGCCATCTCGTCATAGAGACGGTGTCTGAGCAATGATAAAGCGCCCCGCACAGCGTCCGTGACATCTCGCGTTCGACTTAGTGCGTCCAATAGCGGTCCATCATATTTCCGCAAGTCATCGAGCCGATGGGCATACTCGTTGAACACCGCAGTCATGGTTTCGGGCACGTCCAAGTCTTCAAGTTTTTGTAAAAGTCGCGCCGCCCCTTCAACACAATGAGACGCTTCCTGATGAGCCGTGTGAGCGACTTTCAAAAACAAATTCATCTCCGCAGGCGAAAACCTCGGACGAAAAGCGCCAAAGCCGAATTTGTAGTTATTGAGGTTAACATCGGTGCGTCGCGCGTTTTCCTCCAACAACGCGCGCAGTTCAGATATCCGAGCGCTCAGTCCCGCCACATCCCAAGCAAGCGCGTCAATCAGGTCCAGCGCCCGCTCGACCTCCGGTCTACGAGCAACCCGCGTTTGCGCGCTTTTCTCATGACGAACATAGCCCGCAATCGAAGCGATCGACCCCAAACCGCCCAAGACGGCGAGCAGAATTGAAACGGGATCGGGGTCCGTTCCATGGTCGGTCGCCTCTGTAGCCCCGTTTCTTAAGCCAGGACCGACATGGGCAAGACCTAAGGGCCGCGCTCGCCTGCGCACCTCAGCGGCGTTTGCTTTGGACTCGGCGACATCCGTCGAAGTGTTCAGCGCAAACGACAACGGCAATGCTGCATTTAAGTTCTCAGGCGTTACAAGACTGAAATCTCGATCCGCCTGTGTCGGCGCGCGTCCCCTGAGCCGAGCTAGCACAACGCCAAAATCCGTGGGCATGCCCGGAATGCGAATGCGCTTTTGCTTCATGTCAGGCCCGCCCCCTGCTCGATTATGCCCGATCCGCGCCAGCTTACGCCTCCTCAATAAACCCGCGCTTTGGGTTCGATATAGGCGATGTCGTTGGACAAGGTGTAATCATGCACGGGCCGGAAATCGATCTTAACGTCGCCTGTGGTTTCGTCATGCCAGGCTAACGTGTGCTTCATCCATTCCGCATCATCACGATCGGGGAAGGCTTCACGAGCATGCGCGCCGCGGCTTTCCTGACGATTAGCGGCCGAATACATGGTCACCCGCGCTTGGGCGATCAAGTTATCGAACTCTAAGGTCTCCATGAGATCGGTGTTCCAAATTAACGACCGATCGGTGACGCGAATATCCGGCGCGCCTTGGAACACATGGTCGATCTTCTCAACGCCTTCGTCGAGCACCTCACCGGTGCGGAACACCGCGCAATTGTTCTGCATGACCTTTTGCATGTCGAGCCGCAGCATCGCGGTGCCCGTGTCCCCGCTGGCGTTACGCAGCCGGTCGAGCCGGGCCAGGTGCCCGTCCCCGGCGGTCGCGGTTAATTCCGGCTGGGTCGCCCCAGGCTCCAACACCTCGCCGCAGCGCAAGCCCGCGGCCCGGCCGAACACCACCAGATCGATGAGCGAGTTCGAGCCTAAACGGTTCGCGCCATGCACGGACACACAGGCCGCCTCGCCCACCGCCATCAGGCCCGGAACCACCTGGTTGGGGTCGCCATTGGCTTTGGTCAGCACCTCGCCATGATAATTCGTCGGCACCCCGCCCATATTGTAGTGCACGGTCGGCAAGACCGGGATGGGCTGTTTGGTGACGTCGACGCCCGCGAAAACGCGTGCGCTTTCGGAAATGCCTGGCAAACGCTGGGCGAGAATTTTCGGGTCCAAATGGTCCAGATGAAGGTGGATATGATCTCCGCTCGCGCCGACCCCGCGGCCCTCGCGAATTTCCATGGTCATAGAGCGGGAGACCACATCCCGGCTGGCGAGGTCTTTGGCCGAGGGCGCGTAGCGCTCCATGAACCGCTCGCCTTCGGAATTGGTAAGGTAACCGCCCTCCCCGCGCGCGCCCTCGGTGATCAGGCAACCGGCGCCGTAAATGCCCGTGGGGTGGAATTGTACAAATTCCATGTCCTGGAGTGGCAGGCCCGCACGTAGAACCATGGCGTTGCCGTCGCCCGTGCACGTGTGCGCCGAGGTGCAGGAGAAATACGCCCGGCCATAGCCGCCTGTAGCGAGGATCACCGTCTGCGCCCGGAAGCGATGCAGCGTGCCGTCATCGAGCTTCCAGGCAGTGACCCCGCGGCAGGCGCCTTCGTCGTCCATGATTAGGTCGAGGGCGAAGTACTCGATGAAAAACTCGGTGTCATATTTCAGGGACTGGCCGTAAAGCGTGTGCAGTATGGCGTGGCCCGTGCGGTCGGCTGCGGCGCACGTGCGCTGCACCGGACCCTCGCCATAGTTTCGGGTCATGCCGCCAAAGGCGCGCTGATAGATTTTGCCCTCTTCAGTGCGTGAGAACGGCACGCCCCAATGCTCGAGCTCATAGACCGCGGCGGGCGCGTTCCGGCACAGGTATTCAATGGCGTCTTGGTCGCCGAGCCAGTCCGAGCCTTTGACCGTGTAATACATGTGCCAACGCCTATCATCCTCGCACATATTGCCGAGGCTGTCGGAGATGCCGCCCTGGGCCGCGACCGTGTGTGACCGCGTCGGGAATACCTTGGAGATGCAGGCAGTTTTCAATCCGGCTTGAGCCGCGCCCAGCGCCGCGCGCAAGCCCGAACCGCCCGCGCCCACCACCACCACGTCAAAGGTGTGGTCCACCCATTCATAGTTCGCCATGGCTCAGCCTCCGATGCTGATTTTAACGACCGCAAGCACGCTTGCGACCCAAAGGGCGGCCGCAAAAAACGTGTTGGCGATCAAAGCGGCCGCTCTGCCCACATGCGACGAGATATAATCCTCAACGACGACCTGAAGGCCCAACCGCATATGAAAGAAGGCCGCCGTCAGCAAAAGCACCAACAGAACCGCGTTCACCGGCGCGCCGATCCAGGCGATCGCGCCGAGATATCCGCCCTCCATCGCGCCGATGAGCGAGATCAGAAACCAGGGGACAAGGATCGCCAGAGCGATCGCGGACACCCGTTGTTTGATGAAATGCTCGGTGCCGTGTTTCGCCGAGCCAAGCCCGCGTGCGCGGCTTAACGGCGTGCGCAAATCCGAAGTCGCCATCCCCGCCTCCTATGCGTAGGCCAGAAGCCAGATGACCACCGTCGCCACGCCGGAAAACCCGAAGACAAACAGCCCCGAGCGGTCTGCGCGCCTCGGTTCGAAGCCATAGCCGAGGTCCCACACTAAATGGCGCAGTCCATTGGCCAGGTGATACGTCGCCGCCAAGGTGAAGGCGAACAACACCACCCGACCTAATGGCGAAAGCAGCAGAGCCTCGAACCGCTCATAGGGGGTTTGCCCGCGCGCGGCGGCGAGCAACCAGCCCGCAATAACCAGAGAGCCGACATACATCGCCACGCCGCTGGCGCGGTGGGCGATCGAGGTCGCCATGGTGATATGCCAACGCCAAACCTGCAGGTGCGGCGACAGCGGTCGAGATGGGGGTGATTGGCCCAAAGAACGCCCTCCGAAGGTGTCCAGGCGCGTCCGCCCAAGACGGCCTGTCGATAGGGTGACGCGATCCAAGCGCATACGGTTACCCGCGCCCAAAATCCCGCCTTAGTCGCGCAAGACCCTATTGCGGTCGGGGTTGAAGTCAACGCCGCAGAGTGGACGTCAAACGCGCAGCCCCACTCCAGCGTGTTCGCGCGCCGCTTCCGCCTTGGAGGGGCGCCTCGCCAATGTTATCGAATCGACGAAACGCCATCCTCAGGCAGCCCGAGACATGAGGAAACGTGATAGGCGGTGCCCTTGCGGGAAAACTGGATCCAGGGTGGGTTTATTCGCGCCGCTTCAATGGTTCAACGCTTCAACCAAGGCGGCGTCGTCCATGTCTACATTTTGGCGCTGTGATCAGCATGACGAGCGAGCTATCAAATATTGAAGAAATTGAAGAAGAAGTGCAAGGGTTGCTCTGCGAAATTATCGCTTTTCACAAAGGAAAAAAAAGAAAGATAGCCCGCCGCATAAAAAAAACGGCGCATACAAATCAAGACGCTCTTGCCTTGAAACAGTTTGGCTTACCTCTGCCCGCGGATTACAGAGCGCTATATCGCAATCATAATGGCATCAAGATCAGTAATAATTTACCGGAAGATCAGACCGGAATTTTCTTCGAGTTTCAATGGCTTGAACAACACGTTCTCACTAACATAAACAAAGTCATTCGCGCCGAAAAATTGACGCCCAACGTGCACCGCCGGTTACTTGTTTTCCCCTCTTTTCTACTAAGGGCGCTTTATTTAGACTTTGACTTGCAAGACAATGATACGGTGCCGCTTGTGGTACGTTCAGGGTCGTTGGCGACGAACGGGTACATCGCTTTCGATTCCGTTTTAGCGATGCTGAGATCGGTTCACGCCGCCCATCAGGCTGGCGTTATCCATTATCCCGGTCGGGCGGAACCCCTTAATGACGCCGACGGAGGTGAGGCGGCCGCGATGGGTTATCAACCCAAAGAGCTTTGGGACGTAATAAAAACCTTCAATTCGCGCGCCACCTACTGGTCGCATCTGATCGAGGGAGACATTGATTGGAAAGAGATCGACGTTTCATTACCGACTGATGGTGTTGTGCGCCTCAGCGCAGACGTGTACGAAGCCGTCGTGGGCGACCGGAAACAATATCTCAAGGATTATCCGGGCGACGATACCGCAAGTGATGATTGAAAACTCTGCGAAAACTCTGAAACACTCAAAAAAACACTAAACCACCTCGACCGATTGCGCATTTAAATCCCGGCCCTTCGCGTAATATTGTATATTATGCCGCTTATTCATAAGAGACTGAGCATAAATGGTGCGGAAATCCCGATGACGCAGCCCCGGTTCGCATAATTGTGCTGTTGACCCGGATCGAAAGCTGATCTGGCCAAAGCTTCCACAGCGTCGAGGCCAGATACCCCCGTGCAACGGGGTCTGGCGCCGCCGGTCGGTCGCCCAAAACACGTGCAAACGGATGGTATCGAAGTCGCTATACCCCCCCCCGACGAACGACACGCTTGATCCAGAGTCGGCGGACTTTCAGCCGGCGCGGCGGCGCCCTAAGCTCTCTTCCGGTCATAGATCGGGGAGGATGCGATGGGATGGAGACGCCGGCTTGCGGGCCTTGCAGCGCTTTTGGCGGCCGCGGCGACCAGCGCTCACGCCCAAGCGGACGCCGAATTACAAACACTTATCGCAGACTTTGAGTCTTTTGAGCTTGAACGCGACGTCATCCGCTCGGGCCGAGAGGGCGATCTCGACGCGCTCAGTCGTCTGCCCGATGTTCGACCTGAAACAATCGCCGCTCAGCTGGACCAGGCTCAAGCGTTTCTCAAGCGCGCTATGGCGATCCCCACGCGCGACCTGGACGCGGAGGATCAGCTCAATCGCGATCTGCTGATTTGGGTGTTGGAGAACCGGCTGGCCCGCGGCGCGTTTGATGAAGCGCGCATGCCCTTCGTCAATGACAGTGGGTTTCACGCGCAACTTTTGCAATTGTCCTCGCAAACCTGGCCGCGCGATCTTCGCGACGCCGAAGCCTGGCTGAACCGATTATTGGATGCGCCGCGGTTTTTCGACCAGAACGTGGCGAATATGCGTCGCGGGCTCGAAGGTGGCTGGACCCAGCCCGTCGACGTGGTCGGCCGAGTGATTGACCAGTTGGGCGTCTTCGCTGACGAGGCCGGCGCAGACAGCCCTTTGCTGAACCCGATCCGCAATCTGGGTCCGCAGGTCAGCCCGGAACAGAAAGCCGATTTGCTCGCCCGCGGGGAGGCGATTATCGATCACACGGTCCAGCCGGCCTTCCAATCGCTGTTGGACTTTTTCGAGACCGAGTATTTGCCCCGGGCGCGCCCGACCCCCGGTGTGGGCGGCATGCCCGAGGGATTAGCGTGGTATGAGACGCTGGCGCGGTTCCACACCACCACCGAGATGTCGCCGCGCGCGATCCATAAACTCGGGCTTCGCGAAGTCGAGCGCATTCGCGCGCGCATGGACGCCGTTATCGAGGAAACGGGCTTTGAGGGCTCGTTTAAAGAGTTTCTGACATTCTTACGCACGGACGAGCAGTTTTACGCCAAGAGCGAAAAAGAATTGCTGCGCGAATGGGCGTGGATCTCCAAAACCATTGACGGGAAAATGCCCGCCTATTTCCGCACCCTGCCCCGGTTGTCCTATGGGGTGCGCGACGTGCCGGCCGCACTCGCACCCGCCTACACCACCGGACGCTATTGGCCCGGCGACCCGGAGGCCGGGCGCGCAGGATTTTCCGTTGTGAACACCTATGATTTGCGCGCTAGACCGCTTTACGAACTGAAATCACTCGCGTTGCACGAAGGTGTGCCCGGCCACCATCACCAATTCGCGCTGGCTCAAGAAATCGACGGCGTCCCGAAATTCCGCAAACGCACCTACATCACCGCCTATGGCGAGGGCTGGGGGCTCTACACCGAGTTTCTGGGCGAAGAAATGGGGATGTATGAAACACCCTATGAGCTGTTCGGCCGGTTGTCCTATGAGATGTGGCGCGCGTGCCGGTTAGTCGTCGACACGGGGCTGCACGCGCTGGGCTGGACCCGCGCCCAAGCCGAGGCGTGCTTTTTGGAGAATTCAGCCCTGTCTAAGGCCAATATCACGACCGAAGTGGACCGCTATATCGCTTGGCCCGGTCAAGCGCTCGCATACAAAATCGGCGAGCTGACCATCAAACGCCTGCGGTCGGAGGCCGAGGAGGCGCTGGGTGAGCGCTTCGACGTCCGCGATTTTCATGACGCCGTCTTGCTGCGCGGCGCTGTCCCGCTCGAGCTGTTGGAGGCGCGCATTGAGGCGTGGGTGGACAGCCAAACCGACGGTCAGGGCTAACGGCGTCACCCCCCTCGATCGCGGCGACTGAGAACACGCGATCCCCACGCGACGGATTCACCTATCCCGCCCCGTTCAAGGTCTCAGACACGGACCGACCAGGGGAGGCCCTCGCCGCCATGAGCACTCGAACCGCCGCCATCGCGCTCACCCGCTTTGGCATGGGCGCCCGTCCCGCAGAAATCGCCGCCATAGCGCAGGATCCTCAGGGAGCGTTGCAATCCCACCTCGACGCCCCGGAGCCTTTGGACGCCGCGGGCCTAAAATCCGGCGCTGAAGCCGCCGCGGAATCGTTTGCTTATTTCGCGCGCCGCCGCGAGCGATTGCGCCAAAACACCAACCAGGACGGCGTTTACGATCCAGACACGGACGAGAACTTCCCCGAAGACACGCGCCGGGAGATCGGCCGTCTGGTGCGCGCCACCCTAGGCCAGGAAGTCTCAGCCCGGACCCGGCACGCCATGACCACCCCGACCGGCTTTCACGAGCGACTGGTGCGGTTCTGGTCGAACCATTTCACGGTCGCGGCGACCACCGCACAAACCCTAGCCATCACCGGACCCTATGAGCGCGAGGCGATCCGACCCCACGTGACCGGACGGTTTGCGGACCTCCTATCCGCCGTGGTCCGGCATCCCGGCATGTTGGTCTATCTCGACAATATTTTTTCCGTGGGTCCGAACTCGCGTGCTGGGCGTCGCATTGGGCGCGGTTTGAACGAAAACCTCGCCCGCGAAATCCTCGAGCTGCACACCCTGGGCGTGGACGGCGGTTACGACCAAGCCGATGTGGAGGCGTTCGCCCGCGCGCTGACCGGATGGTCGGTGGGCAATCCCCGCTTCGGCCAAGCCCGCATGGGTCAGTTCGTCTTCGCCGCTCCCTTACATGAACCCGGACCCCAGACGGTGCTCGGCAAGCGGTACGCCGAGGACGGCGAAGCCCAAGCGCAAGCGATCCTCGACGATCTCGCCCGCCATCCCGCCACCGCGCGGACTGTGGCGACCAAGCTGGCGCGCCATTTCATCGCCGACGCGCCCCCCGCTGGCGCCATTGCGCGGCTCGAAGCCGTGTTCCTGGAGACCGACGGCGATCTGAAAGCGCTTAGCCTGGCGCTGCTTGATGAAGACGCAGCCTGGGACCAGGCGCTGTCAAAAATGAAAACGCCTGAGGAGTTCTTTCTCTCCGCCGGGCGTGCCTTGGACATCCCGACCTTGCGGCCGGAAGCACTGACCGGGGTTTATCGCGCGCTCGGCCAGCGCCCGTTCGGCGCGCCTTCGCCCAAAGGTTGGCCCGATGACGCGGAAAGCTGGGCGGGACCGGACGCGCTGATGAAACGGCTCGAGTGGTCCAGTGCTGCGGCCCAACGGGTGGGCGGGCGCGATCCCAAGGCCTGGCTCGACACAGCGCTGGGCCCGCTGGCGTCTGAGGCCACCCGGCTGGCGGTGTCGCGCGCGGAAAGCCGCGAACAAGGGCTTACCCTGGCTCTGATGAGCCCGGAATTTCAACGGAGATAAGGCGATGACCGTAAACAAACGCGATCTTCTGCGCGGCGGTTTGGCCGCAACCGCCTTGGCGCTGACCCCGCGCATGGCGTTTGCCCAAGGCTTGGACGGGCGTAAGCTGGTGTTCGTCATCCTGCGCGGCGCCATGGACGGGTTGAGCTTCGCCATCCCCTACGCTGAACGCCGTCTGATGGCTTTGCGCGCCGACCTCACGCCTGAGGCAGCGACCGCCCACGACCTGGGCGACGGGTTCGCCCTGCATCCTAGCCTGACCTTCACCGCCGGCCTTTACGCCAAGGGCGAGCTGGCGGTGATGCACGCCGCCGCCACACCTTACCGCGAACGCTCCCACTTTGACGGCCAGGATGTGTTGGAGTCCGGCGCCGCCAAGGTGTTCGGCGCCCATGACGGCTGGCTGAACCGGGCGCTGCAAAAACTCGATAACCCTGCGGAAGCGGTGGCGATCGCCCAAGCCCTGCCTTTGGCGTTACGCGGCGTCGCGCCGGCGAGTTCGTGGTCGCCCAACGTCTTGCCCGAGGCGAGCGCGGACACCCTCGCCCGGCTGGGTCGACTTTACGCCCAAGACGCGCTCCTGGGTCCCGCGTGGGAGAAAGCGGTCGCCACAGACGCCGTGGCGGGGGAAACCGATTTGAACGGCCGCGCCCGCGGGCGCGGCGGCCCGATCAATTACGAAACCCTGCTCCAAGCGGCGGGGCGGCTCATGGCGGCCGACAGCGGCCCCGGCCTTGCGGTGGTGGGCTTAGACGGTTGGGACACCCACGCCAACCAGGGGGCCGATCAGGGCCAACTCGCCCGCCGGTTCGCCGTGCTCGACGCCGGGCTCAGCGCGCTGAAGACCGAATTAGGGTCGGCCTGGTCGAAAACCGTGGTGGTGCTCGCCACCGAGTTCGGCCGCACCGTCGCCATGAACGGCACCCGGGGCACCGATCACGGCGCGGCCAGCGCGGCGGTGCTTGCCGGCGGCGCGGTGCGTGGGGGACGGATGCTCGGCGACTGGCCTGGGCTCGACACCCTCTATGAAGACCGCGACCTCAGGCCGGTCAATGATTTGCGCGGACTGTTCAAAGGCGTGCTCGCCGATCACTGGGGGTTAAGTCGCGCCGATCTCGACGGTTTCATCTTCCCCGACAGCCGAGCCGTCGCCCCCGTCGGCGGCTTGGTCGGCGTCTAATCCGGCACGCGCTAACACCAGACGCGCGGCGTCCAGATGCAGGCGCTCGGCCATGACCCCGTCAATCCGGACAACGCCTTTGCCGGCGTTTTCCGGGTCGGCGAAGGCCGCCACGATCGCTTGGGCGCGCGCGATCGCCTTAGGTCCGGGCGCGAAGGCTTTGTTCGCCGCCTCGATCTGGTTGGGGTGGATCAGGGTCTTGCCGTCAAAGCCGAGGGCAACGCCTTGGGCGCATTCGACGGCCAATCCCGCTTCGTCTTCGAGGTCATTATAAACCGCATCGAGCGCCACAAGCCCATACGCGCGCGAGCAAGCGACAATCTGGGCCAGATGCGGAACCAGACCAAAGCGCGCCTCGCCGCCCGCGCCCAACGCTTTGCCCAAATCATTACCCCCGGCCAGCAGGCCCACCACGCCTTGGCTGCGCGCCGCTTCGCCGATTTTCGCCAAATTCATGAGGGCTAACGGGGTTTCGATCATCGCCCAGAGCGCCGGCGACCGGGACGCGCCCCGTTTGATTTCAGCCCGCGTCCGGATCAAATCTTTCGGCCCCTCGATCTTCGGGATCACCAGGCCTTGCACCGGTTCACCGGCCAACGCGGCGAGATCATAGCCGAACAGCGCCGTGTCGGGTCCGTTCACCCGCACCCAAACCTCGCTCCCCGCAAAACCGCCATTGCGCACGGCCTTGATCGCAGCGGCGCGGGCGGCGTCCTTGCCAGACGGCCCCACCGCGTCCTCCAGGTCGAGTACGACCACATCACAGGCGAGCGTTTTGGCTTTTTCGACCGCGCGCGGATTGTCGGCAGGCAGAAACAGAACGGATCGGCGCGGGCGCTCAATCATGGCGGGCTCCTCGGGTCTGGACGGGTCGGGGTTGGCGTGCGAGCCAGTATCCCGATGAAATCGGTGCTCGTCATATCATCGGATGTCGCCTCAAGCCCAGTCGGCGCCGGGCCGGCGCGGCTGCTTTGGCCGCGCTTGGGCATTGAGCCGATCGTCGCGTCGACGGTCAATTACGGTCGGCACCCGGGCTGGGGCGCGCCCGGGGGCGGGGCGACGCCGAACGTGCGCTTAGAGAGCCTGCTCGACGCGTTAGAGGCGCAAGGCGTCTACGCGCGCTTAGACGGCGTGCTGACAGGGTATTTCGCCAATGCGCCGCAAGTGGGGATCGCGGCCAAGGCGATCCGGACCATCAAAGCCGCCAATCCCCAAGCCCCGATTTGGGTGGACCCGATTATGGGCGACGCCGAGACGGGGCTTTACGTCAATCTCGCCGTGGCCCGCGCGATCTGCGCGGAACTGTTGCCGCTGGCCGACGTCATCACGCCCAACGCCTGGGAGCTGGGATGGATCACGCAAAACGGCGGTCCTGAGGGCGGCCCCCTGCCGCCCGAGGCGGTGGACCGGCCGTGCTTGGTCTCCTCCGTCGCCCAAGGCGAACGGACCGGCGCATTATGGCGCACCGACGCGGGCGCATGGCTGACCGATCACCCGGTTCGACACCGCCCCCCGCGTGGGGTTGGCGACCTGCTGACGGCGCTCATGCTGGCGGAGGCCTTAAACGGCGCGCGGCCGTCACACGCCCTGGGGCGCTCGGTGGCCGGCGTGCTCGCCGCCATCGACGCGGCGTTGGAAGGCCGAAGCCCGGAATTGCCGCTGATCGCAGCGCAGGACGCCATCCTCAATCCGGAGCCCCTGGTGTGCCGCCGGCTCGCGCCCGCGGAGGAAACCTGGGTCGCAGGACTCGACGGGCGGCCTGGCGGCTGGGTGATGGCCTTGCGCGAAGTGGGCGGCCGCGCGCCGCCCCGTCTGCGGCTGATCGAGACTGTTACGGAGGCCTTGGACGCGCCCGAAGCGCCTTTGGTGATTGGGGTGGACATGCCGATCGCCTTTCCAGACATCCCAGAGCCGGGGGGCCGCGCCTGCGAGCGCGCCGCCCGCGCCGCATTAGGCCCGCGGAAATCGAGTGTTTTTCCCGCCCCCTGTCGGGAGGCGCTGCAGCTTGAGGACTACGCCCAAGCCATGGCGGTTAACCGCGCCAAGGGCGGGCCGGGCTTGACCAAACAGGCGTTCAATATTTTCCCGAAAATGCGCGAATTGGACGTGCTGATGACCCCGGACCTGCAGGCGCGGGTGCGCGAGGTACACCCGGAACTCGCCTTCACCGTTCTCGCTGGCGCGCCCATGGCTCATCCGAAACGAACCCCGGAGGGTCGCGCCGAACGGCTCGCGATTTTGGAAGCCGCGGGCTGGCCGCGCGACGCGCTCGACCCCTCGCCGTTTGCCCGAACCGAAGCCGCGGGCGACGATGTGCTCGACGCCTGCGTTGTGGCGTGCTCGGCGCAACGCATTTGGGCGGACGCCCATACGGTTTGGCCCGAAGGCGCGGTCCCTCTCGACCCGCGCGGGCTTCGCATGGAGATTGTCGCATAAGCCGGCTCGGGGTTAGGCTCCGTTCATGACCCGCCGCCGCGCCGAGTTCCTCCGCCGCACCCTCGCCGCCGAAACCCGCCGGCGCAAACAGGACACCGCCTTTGATCGCGCGGCGCTGGCCGCCGCACGCTGGGGGTTGATGGCGGTGGCGGTGTTGTTGTTCGTCGCCGTGGCGCTGATTTTCGACCGCGCGCCGCCGGGGCTTGACCGGTTTGCGCGTCGCCTCGGCGTCCAACTTGCCTCGGTGCATTGGATCGAAGCGGCGATCGTGCTCGGCGCGCTGGCGTTTGTCGGCGTCGTCGCTTGGCGGGAATGGCGAAAACTGCGCAAGGATTAGTACTTTCGTCGCAGAGACAAAGCCGTCAAACGTGCGCAAAGTACGTCGCCATGCCTGATAGTGCGACAAACCTCACCTCACCTTCGGAAACGGAGCCCAGCGCCCCGCCCGAAGCCGGTATGATGACGCCGCCGCTCGCGGAAGCGATCCCGCGGGTGCTGTGCACCGATTGCGGGATTTCGCGCACGGAGGATCCCAAAGCCTGCGGCCGGGCCTGCCAATTCATCGCGCCGGATTATCCGCGACTGGAAACCCAAACCCACGGCCGGACGCGGGAGCCTGAGCGCGACCCGGACGAAGCGTTTTTCGGCGCTTATCTGGGCCTATATCGCGCGCGGCTGGCTGAGCCGAAACCTAACGCGCAATGGACCGGGATCACCACCCGGATCGGCGAGCGCCTGTTGGAGACCGGCGCGGTGGATGCGGTGCTTACGGTGAAGCCCGATCCGGATGACCGCTGGAAGCCCGTGCCCGTATTGGTGACCGATCCGCGCGTCATGTCTCACGTGCGCGGCATGCGCATGGGCTATGCGCCGCTTCTGGCCTTGCTCAAACCCGCCCGGCAAGCGGGCTATAAGCGGATCGCGATTATCGGCATTCCGTGTCAGGTTTACGCGCTGCGCGCGCTCGAGGCGGAGCTGGGCTTTGAGCAGATCACCGTCATTGGCACGCCGTGCTCGGACAACACCACGACGGAGAATTTCTGGACCTTTCTAGGCAAGCTGTCCGATCGGCCCGAAACCATCACCTATCTGGAGTTTCGCGCCGACTATCATGTCGAGCTGCGGTTCGAAGACGGCCGGACAGAGGAAATTCCGTTTCTCAAACTCCCTTTGTCAGAATTGCCCAAGGATTTCTTCCCGCTGACTTGTCAGACTTGCGTGGATTACACCAACAGCCTCGCGGATATCACCGTCGGCTATATGGGCGGGGACGGTGAGCAATGGCTCATCGTGCGCAATGAACGCGGACAAGCGCTTTTGGAACTGCTCGGCGACGAGGTCGTGTTGTCGCCGCCCATCTCGAAGGGCAAGCGCGCCGCCTCCGTGAAGGGCTTTCTGACCAACACGGAGCGGGCGGCCGGCGGGTTGCCGCTGCGCGCGATGCCCGATTGGGTGCGCCCGATCGTGGCCTGGCTGATGCCGAAGATTGGACCAAAAGGCCTGGAGTTCGCTCGCGCGCGCGTCGAGATTAAGGCGATCGAGACGATCTTGCACCTACGACGCGCCGAACCCGCGCGGCTGAAATCCATGACGCCCGATCACGTTTGGCGACTTGTCAAACCTTATGGACTTACGCCAAAGGCCGAGGAACAGCGCGAGACGCACTAATACTCGTTCGGTTCGCGGCTCTTGTGGAACATGCGCACGGCGATGGCCCGGTTGCGTTCCTCAGTCATGGACGCGATCAGAAACAAATCGACCACATACCAAATCGCGCTGGCGATAAGACCAACGACCGAAACGGTGAGCAAGGCCATGATCAGACCCGACTGCTTGTGGCCCAAGTAAAACCGGTGCGCGCCCAGCAAGCCTAAGGGCAGCCAAAGGGTATACGCCGCCGCCACTTCTTTGCGCTCCACCCCGAACCGTAGCACCGCCTTCGCCGTGGCTTCGTCCATCTCGCCTCTCCCAACGCGACCCCACCATGGCCACCATACCCAAGCGCAGCGACGGTGAAAGCGGAAAACCGCCCTTCCCTTTCCGGCGCGAGCGCCTAAAGTCCGCCGCCATGAGCAAGATGGCTTCTGGCGCTCCGCCTACCGACACGACCTCCTTTGGCTTTGAAACCATTGACGCGCGCGAGAAAGCGCCGCGCGTGCGGGCGGTCTTTGATCGGGTGGCGAACCGCTATGACCTGATGAACGATCTGATGTCCGCGGGCGTGCATCGTATCTGGAAGGACATCGCTATTGCGCGCGCCAATCCGCAGCCGGGGGAGACGCTGATTGACGCTGCGGGCGGTACTGGCGACCTGGCTCGGCGGTTTCTCCGGCGCGCGGATGAGGTCCAGGCGCGGCGCGGCGGCGCGGACGCCCGCGCGGTGGTGTTTGACATCAATGAAGAGATGCTCCAGGCGGGCCGCAAACGCGGCGCCGATCCCCGCCTGGCGTGGGTCGTCGGTGACGCGGAAACCCCGCCCTTCGAACCCGCGAGCGCGGATGTGGTCACCATCGCTTTCGGTATCCGCAACGTCACACGCCGGGACAAAGCGCTCGCCGCCCTGCGCGCGCTGCTCAAGCCCGGCGGGCGCTTTTTGTGCCTGGAATTCTCCCATGTGCCGCCCGGGCCGCTGGCTGAGCTCTACGACGCGTTTTCCTTCAACATCATTCCTCAGTTGGGCCGGATCGTCGCCCAAGACGCGGACAGCTATCGCTATCTCGTGGAGTCGATCCGCAAATTTCCCGATGCGCTGCGGTTTGAATCCGAACTCCGACGCGCGGGTTTCGCCCAAGTGAGCCACACCAAACTCTCCGGCGGGGTGGCGGCGCTGCACACCGGGTGGGCGGTTTAGGCGCCCATGGGTTTGTTAGGAGATGGTGGCCGGTTGATCCGCGCTGGCTGGGTGTTGGCGCGTTACGACGCGCTGTTGCCGGCGGAATACCAGGACAAGGCGCCACCCTGGATGCGCTGGGCCGGTCGCGCCTCGCGGCTGTTGGCCCGCCGCGATCGCGCGGAGAACCCCGGCGAACGCTTCGCCCGCGCGCTCGAGCGCCTGGGACCCGCCTATGTGAAGCTGGGCCAATTCCTCTCCACGCGCTCAGACATTCTCGAAGCGCGGTTCGCCCGCGGCCTTGCGCGGTTGCAAGACCAAGCCAAACCGTTTTCCGACGCCGTGGCGCGCCGCGCCGTCGCCGACGCGTTAGGTCGACCCCTCGAGGAGGCCTTCGCGACGTTTGGCCCCCCCGCCGGGGCGGCGTCGGTGGCGCAAGTCCACAAGGCCGTGACACCGTTGGGCGAGACCTTGGCGGTTAAGATCCTTCGGCCCGGCATCAAACGCCAAATCGCCAAGGACATGGCCGCGTTCCACCGCGCCGCGCGTTGGGTGGCCGCAGCGTTCCCACCGGCGCGTCGGCTGGAGCCGGTGGCCTTTGTGGCGACCTTGGAGCGGTCCTTGGCGCTCGAGTGCGACCTGCGGCTGGAGGCGGCGGCGTGCTCTGAACTCGCCGAACACGCCCGCGACTTGGATGGTTTCGAAACCCCCAGCGTGGATTGGAGCCGCACCGCCGCCCGCGTGCTCGCCACCGAATGGATCAACGGCGCCAAGCTCACCGATGAGGCGGCGTTGGAGGCGCAAGGGGTCGACCGTCCAAGCTTGGCGATCACCGTGGTGCGCGCCTTTCTCAGCACCGCGCTCGACCATGGCGTCTTCCACGCCGATATGCATCCGGGCAATTTGTTTGCCCGGGGTCGATCGACCCTGGTGGCCGTGGATTTCGGCATAGTCGGTCGGATCGGGCCGCGCGAGCGACGCTATCTCGCGGAGATCCTGTTTGGCTTTCTGCGGCGCGATTATCGGCGCATCGCGGAGGTGCATTTCGAGGCCGGCTATGTGCCCAGCCATTTCGAGGTGGACGACTTCGCCCAAGCCCTGCGCGCCGTGGGCGAGCCGATTTTCGGGAAGACCGCGGACCAAGTGGCCATGAGCCGGCTTTTGACCCAATTGTTCGACGTCACCGCGCTTTTCGACATGCGCATGCGCCCCGAACTGGTGTTGTTGCAGAAGACCATGGTCCAGGTGGAGGGCGTCGCCCGCCGGCTCGACCCGCAAGGCGACATTTGGAGCGCCGCGCGACCGGTGGTGGAGCGTTGGATCGCGCGCGAATTGGGCCCCGAGGGGGTGATTAGCCAGGCCGCTTCTGACGGTCGCGAATTGCTGATCGCCGCTCAGCGCCTGCCCGCGACCATCCATGATCTCGCGACCGCGGCGGAGCGACTCGCCCACGCGCCGGCGCAAACCCGCGAACGGGCTCAGCCACGCCTTTGGCTCGCCATGGGGTTAGGTGGCGGCTTGGCGCTTTTGGGCGTCGGGCTCGGTTGGGCGATCGGCTGAGTCCGCGCCGCGGAAAGGTCTTAATGTTAACGAAGTTTCAGCGCTTTAGCGCGTATTCTCTAAGCTATGACAAGACGTCTTTTGATTTTGACGGGCGAGCGCGAAGCCCCGTATCTGGCGGATTACGCGAAAGGTGTGAACCGCTTTCTCACGGTCGAAACCGCGACCACGGCCGCTCAGCTTGACGCCGCGCTGGAGGGAGATTGCAGCCGCACCCGGTTGTTGTCGTTTTGCACCAATATCATCGTGCGCAAGCGGCATTTCGCTAAGCTTTCCCTGACGCCCTACAACGTCCATCCGGGCAGCCCGGACTATCCTGGCGTCTATCCGGAGTATTTCGCCATGCGTGACCGGGTGAAGCGCTTCGGCGCGACCCTGCATGAGATCATTCCGCAAATCGACGCCGGGGCAATTATCGCCGTGGAGGACTTTGCGGTCACAGGAGACATGAACACCCAGACCTTGGCCATGGCGGCCTATGAGGCGGCGCTGCGGCTGTTTGGCGCCGCGGTACGCGTTTGCGCTTTCGACGACGGCGCGCTCAATCCTTCGCGCTGGGTGTGGGGGCCGCGCTATAACTCGCTGGACGACTTCATTGATAATTTTGGCGCGCCGCCGCATCCCGAGGCCTGGCGGCATTTGTTGGAGAAGCGAGACCGTCGCAAGGTGGCGATGGCGTAGACGCGCTTAGGTCTCGCGGGTCTCGGTTAAGCCCGCTCGAAGCTGCGCCTCCACTTCATTGGCGTTTTGCGCAGCGGCCTCGACCACGGCGATCAGGTCGGAGACGCCTCGGTCAGTCTCCGAGCCCGGTTTGAACCGATCGATGGCGGCGGCCAAGCTTCTCGCCAAGCTTTGGCGGGCGAGAGCGGCGGCGGCTCCGAATACGGGTTTGCGAACGCTCGCAGGCAAAAGAGCCTCCTTTTTTTTAGCAACGTGCAGCGAATACCGACTGCGTGCTTGGCGGTGTCAGTTAATGAAGCGGTTCTCCCGGTTAAAGCCTTTCTCCAGCTGATAAGGTTAACGCGTATTCACGGTTTGCCGGATTTCCTTAAGGAATGGTTTACGCTGCCAGTTTTCGATAACAGTCTTGAGAGGGATCTTAACAGAGGTTAAGGCTATTCAACGCGTTATCGGGATGATTGAGAAAGGCTGCGTCAAACTGCCATGGTGTTTAAGACTACCGGGGCCGTGAGGCGGGTCCTGCTAATCATTGGCGGCGGGGTCGCCGCTTATAAGAGCCTTGAGGTGATCCGTCGGCTCGCCGAACGCGAGGTCACCTGCCGATGCGTGCTCACCGCCGGCGGCGCGCAATTCGTTACCCCCTTGTCGGTTGCAGCATTGAGCGGTGACAAAGTCTACCAAGACCTGTTTTCGCTGACCGACGAGGCGGAGATGGGCCATATTGAACTCTCCCGCTCCGCGGATCTGATCCTGGTCGCCCCGGCCACCGCCGACCTTATGGCCAAGGCCGCCCAGGGCCGGGCGGATGATCTCGCCTCGACCGCGCTTTTAGCCACCGACACACCGGTGCTCATGGCGCCGGCGATGAATGTCCGCATGTGGAGTCACCCCGCCACCCAGCGCAATCTCGCGCAATTGCGCGCCGACGGGGTCCGCTTTGTCGGCCCGAATGATGGCGGCATGGCGTGCGGGGAATATGGCCCCGGGCGCCTGGCGGAACCCATGGAGATCGTCGACGCGGTGCTCGCCCAGTTCGCCAACGCCCCAAGCGACGCGTTGGCCGGACGACGGATCGTTCTGACCGCCGGGCCGACGCGCGAGCCGATCGACCCAGTACGGTACCTGTCCAACCACTCCTCCGGTCGGCAAGGCTTCGCACTGGCCACCGCCTTAGCCGAACGCGGGGCTGAGGTGACGCTCATCGCGGGGCCGGTCGATTTGGCGACGCCCCAAGGCGTGACCCGCGTCGACGTGGAAACCGCGCAAAATATGTTCGAAGCCGTGGAGGCGGCGCTGCCGGCGGACGCTTATGTGGGGATCGCCGCGGTGGCGGATTGGCGCCCGGCCGAACCAGCCGCTCAAAAACTCAAATTAAAAGGCGATGGCGCGGCGGCGCTGTCGCTGCGGGAGACCCCGGACATCCTCGCCCATGTGGCGCGCCATCCAACCCAACGGCCCCGCTTGGTGGTGGGCTTTGCTGCGGAGACCCACGACGTCGCCGACTACGCCCAAGCCAAACGGGCGCGCAAAGGCTGTGATTGGATTGTGGCGAACGACGTGTCCGGCGACGTGATGGGGGGTGCGGACACCGCGTTGATGCTGGTCACGAAAGCCGGCGCTGAGATTTGGCCGCACGAACCCAAAACGTCCGCCGCGCAACGATTGGCGGATCGGATCGCTGAGGCGCTCAACAACGCCACAGCATAACGTCCGAGAGATTTTAGACGCTTAGGCCTTTTTCCCAAAGCAATGGATTGTAAAATTTTTCGTATATTTAGCGCCGTACCCAGTCTCACGCCAATACAGTTCAAACCAGCGCGCGAAGTCACTGACTTTTTCGAACCAATATTCCCCATAGTTCGGATCAAAAAACATGGCGTCTTGAGCAATCCAGGCGACAGTCGCGTGCGCGCCGTTATCGCCGGCGAAACTCAATTGCTTATACATCGCTCCACCCATTTTATAAGGCGGCGCTAAGACTTTTGCGATTTCCCTGCCGCGTCCCGTACGCGTTGATTTCGTGAAGGCTTGCATGTTTGTGGATAGGCTTCCGCCTGATCCGTCCGTACGCGGCACAATACCCGATTTTGCGAGTTGTTTCTTCATGAAGTCGAGTTTGGACAACCCTGATTCCTGACGGGTTTGCACATCGCCATGGTCAGGGCGGCTGGAGTAAGAACCGTGCAAATCACAAATGAACGCAGCACGCTCGACATTTAATTTACCATCTTTGCCGAACAACCAACTCCAAAAATCTTCATCATTGGCATGAAAAGCCATCCAGAACATACTTAAAGCCTTGCAGACCCCACCCCATTTTTTACCGTCTGACTTAAGACGAAGGTGGTAGATCGAGCCGACGCCTTTCGTCACATCGTCGCTGCCCTGGCGAAATTTCTTCGTGCACGCGCCGCCATGCGTGATCGCCATCGCATGAAGCTTTTGGTGTATATACGGCATATCGAGTTGCCAATCGATCGCCGGCGCCGCAGTCAGTACCGTCATGCTCGAAATCCTCCGTCAAACCTCAGGGCCAAAACTTACAGTAAGGGCGAACGTCTATTTTCGATTTGAAACGATGCCGATTAATCAACGGCCTGTCCACGAAATAAAATATTAGAATCAATCAAATCAGGCATTTCAACTGGCGAATTTATTTATCGCATTTACCCATATCACGTTCATCACTAGACTTCGCGGGTCACGCTTGGCTATCCGGGCGCAGGGCTTGCGCAAGGGCCAAGTTTCAGGTTCCTGAGATCATGACCCGAACGATTGAGATTAGCGTCACGCCCTTGGCCCATTTCGACGGCTTGGCCTTACCCGCTTATGAGACCGAGCAAGCCGCAGGCATGGATCTGCGGGCTGCTGTGGCCGAAGACGCGCCTGTCACCCTGGCGCCCGGCTCGCGGGACTTAGTCCCCACCGGTCTGACCATTGCTTTGCCGCCCGGTTTTGAGGCCCAAGTGCGCCCCCGTTCCGGCCTGGCATTGCGCTATGGGATCACCTGTTTGAACAGTCCGGGCACGGTGGACGCGGATTATCGCGGCGAACTCAAAGTTATTCTCGCCAATCTGGGTCAGGAGACTTTTACCATCCGCCGCGGCGAGCGGATTGCGCAAATGGTCATTGCCCCGGTGACCCAGGGCCGCTGGATCCAAGTCGAAGCCTTGCCGGAGACCGCACGCGGAATTAGCGGCTTCGGCTCCACCGGTCGCTAAGGCTTCCCCGCCATGCCCGCTGAGGTTATTCCTTTCCCAAAACGCGATCGGGAGGCGGATATGGCGGAAGCGAAATCTCACGCACGGGGGCGGGGCCGGGTTTATGACTCGATCACCGAAACCATTGGCGACACGCCCTTAGTCGAGATCAAAAAGCTCGCCGAACGGCGCGGCGCGAAAGCCCGGGTGCTCGCCAAGCTCGAATTCTTCAATCCGATCGCCAGCGTCAAAGACCGCATCGGCGTGGCCATGATCGACGCGCTGGAGGCCGAAGGTCGGCTGAGCCCGGACACGGTGATTATCGAGCCCACCAGCGGGAACACCGGCATCGGGCTCGCCTTCGTGGCCGCGGCTCGCGGCTATCGACTGATCCTGTGCATGCCGGAGTCCATGTCCGTTGAGCGGCGGAAAATGCTCGCCCTGATGGGGGCGGAGTTGGAACTCACCCCCGCCGACGAGGGCATGAAGGGTGCGCTGGCGAGGGCCAATGACTTGCTGGCCAAGCACCCCAACTCGATCATGCCCCAACAATTCGCCAATCCGGCCAATCCGAAAATCCATCGCGAGACGACAGCGGAGGAGATTTGGACCGACACTGGCGGCGCGGTGGACGTGTTTCTTTCGGGTGTGGGCACCGGGGGTACGATCACCGGGGTGAGCCAAGCGCTCAAAGCCCGCAAACCCAGCTTGAAGAGCATTGCCATCGAGCCTGAGGGCAGCCCCGTGCTCTCAGGCGGCGCGCCAGGCAAGCACAAGATCCAAGGCATTGGCGCGGGCTTCGTGCCCGATATCTTAGACGCTGACCTGATCGACGAAATCATCGCCGGCTCCAACGACGCCGCATTTGAAACCGCTCGCGCTCTGGCGCGCTTTGAAGGCATTCCCGGGGGCATTTCCTCGGGCGCGGCGATCGACGCGGCGCTACGCGTGGCGGCGCGCGAGGAGATGGCGGGCCAAACGCTCGTGGTGATCCTGCCCTCGTTTGCCGAACGCTATCTGTCGACCGCGCTGTTCGACGATCTGTAGGAGCGAGACATGGGTCTTCTGGTCGACGGTGTTTGGCGCGACCAATGGTATGACACCGGCTCCACCGGCGGTCGGTTTAAGCGCCAAGATGCCAAGTTCCGCAATTGGGTGACCGCAGACGGCTCAGCCGGGCCCACGGGCGAGGCGGGATTTAAAGCCGAACCCGGGCGGTATCACCTCTATGTCGCTTACGCGTGCCCTTGGGCGCATCGGACGCTGATTTATCGCGCGCTCAAAGGCTTGGTGTCCATGATCGATGTGTCGGTGTTTCACTGGTTCATGGGCGAGAACGGTTGGACGTTTCAGGACGGTCCCGGCGTCGTCCCCGATCCGCTCAATGGCGCGAGCTACGCCTATGACCTCTATGTCGCCGCCAATCCCACCTATTCCGGACGCGCCACCGTGCCGATCCTGTGGGACAAAGCGCAAGGGACCATCGTGTCCAACGAAAGCGCGGACTTGATCCGCATGTTCAACACCGCCTTTGACGGGGTCGGCGCGGCGCCCGGCGATTATTATCCCGAGCCTTTGCGCGCGGAGATCGACACGGTCAATGAGCGCGTCTACCACACGCTCAATAACGGCGTTTACAAATGCGGCTTCGCCACCACCCAAGCGGCCTATGACGAAGCGGTGGAGCCCTTGTTTGAGACATTGGACTGGTTAGAAGCGCGCCTGGCCAAAACCCGCTATGTGTGTGGCGATCAGGTGAGCGAGGCGGACTGGCGGTTATTTCCGACCCTGTTCCGCTTCGACCTCGTCTATAATTGCCATTTCAAATGCACCCGGGCGCGGATCAGCGATTATCCCAATCTTTGGGGCTATACTCGCGAACTCTATCAATGGCCGGGCGTCAAAGAGACGACGAACATCGCCCATGTGCGCAATCACTATTATCAAAGCCATGAAACGGTGAACCCGCACCGCATTGTTCCGCTCATGCCAAAAATCGACTTCGACGCGCCCCACGGCCGCGGCGGTTAATCGCCTGCGGCTTGCTCCACCACCACCACCCGACCATTGGGATCGCTGGCGATGAAATAACCGCGCCCGTCGCGCATTTCGCCATGGCTGACCGGTGGCCCGAAGGCGTCGGTGACCGCGGCTTCCGTCGCAGCGAGATCGTCGACCGCGAGGCTCAGGATTTCGCCTTGGAAGCCTTGCTCATAAAGGGCGACCAAGCTGGGCCCCAGGCGCAGCAAGGCGTAGCCGGCTCCGGAACCGACGGGCTCCGCGCCCAGGGCCTGATAAAAATCCAAGGCTGTGGCGAGGTTATTGACCGACAGCTTGAGCGCAAATCCCTTAACCGCCATCGATCGCTTCCCTCAGCTCGCGTAAAGCGCGGCGATCATCCGCGCCGAGCGTTCATCCCCGATCAAAGCCGGGGTCATCTGATTCATAACATAAGCAAAGCTTAGCCCGCGCGCTGGATCAGCGAAAGCTAAAGACCCGCCCCAGCCCGCATGACCCAACGTCCCAGGCACTAGGCCAAACACACGCTCTCGGCTATTGCGGATCAGGCCCGCGCTGAAACTCAGATCAAACGGCAGCACCCGGTTCGGACCGGCGACCCGCTCTCGGGTCAAGGCCTCCAGCGTATCCTCGGCGAGGACCCGCGTGTCGCCCAGCCGACCGCCCGTGGCCAAGACACCTAATAACCGCGCCAGGCCTGAGGCGCTGGCGTGGGCGTTGGCGCCGGGGATCTCGGCCGCGCGCCAGGCGGGACTTCCTAAGCCTTTCGGCGATGACCACGGTTTTAGAAACGCGATCCGGGTCTCTTCGTTGAGCTCGCCCAAGTTCGGCGCGGCGCGGGGCCGGATCACCTCGGCGCAGCGGTTCTGATCGGTCTCGGCCACGCCGATCTGGATGTCCAGACCGAGTGGACGCACCCAATCCTCCGCCAAAATGACGCCGAGACTGCGTCCGTCGACCCGGCGCGCCAATTCGCCCGCGATGTGCCCGAACACGATGGGCTGGTAGGCGCAAGCGGTTCCCGGCGCGAACACCACCGGCTCAGCCGCAATGGCGGTCGCCGCCGCCGGCCTGTCGAGCCAAATTGCGGGGTCGTGGGGTCCGCTCAGCCCGGTGATCCCGGTCTGGTGGGACAGCGCTTGGGCCACGGTGACGCTTGCCTTGCCGCCCTGGGCGAAGTCGGGCCAATAGCGCGCCACCGGCTGGTCGTAGTCCAAATCCCCCCGCCCGACGAGGCCCGCCATGACCAGCGCCACCGCCGCTTTGCCCGTGGAGAACACTGGCGTAAGCGTCTGCTGGGTCCAAGGTTGAGTGCGCGCGGCGTCCGCCCAGCCGGCCCAAACCTCGAGCGCGACCTCGCCGTCTTGGACGACGCACGCGGCCGCCCCGGTTTCCGCGCCCTCCGCAACGTTTCGCGCAAATGCGTCGGCGACCGGCGCAAACGCGGGCATCCATCGGCCGTGAATCTCAACACCCGTCATGGCGGCGGACCCTGGCCGGGCCCGGGTCGCCGGGCAAGGCTTATTCCTCTGCAGCGGCTTGGGCGGCTTTAGCCGCTTTAGCGGCTTCCGCCGCAGCCGCTTGGGCCGCGAGCCGGGCGCGAAACCGCGCATTCGCGCGCAACACGGCCTCGCCCTCGCTTTGACGCAGATAGGCCAGCGCTTCGGCGTGTTGCGGCGCATAGCCGAGCAATTGGCCATAGGCGCGCGCTTTGTCGGTAGAGTTGCGTGCGGCTTGGGCTGCCGCCTCCAGACGGATGATCTCGCGCGCTCGAAACGCCTCGATCTCCGCGATGGTCGCAGCGAACGGCGCAGGCCCGTGAGCCGCGGCGCCCGCGCGCAGCGCCTCTAACGCCATCCCGACGTCCCCGGTCTCCAACCGCGAAAGCGCATAGACGACCACCGCATCGGGCTCCAACGGGTGCGCGAGCCCCGAGGTCGCGCTTCCCAGCGCAAGGGCCAGCGTCGCCGCCCGCAACGGTCTCATGAGCCCGCCGCCTCGCGCACCACGTCCAGGAACTTGGCGAAGTCGTCCAAGGAGTGATCGCCGAACACCATATCCCGGCGCAACGTCATTGGATCGGCGTAAGGCGGATTGGCGCCGCGCGAGACCGTCACCGCGGTCTTATAGCCGAATTCCGCCGCGCGCTGAGCCGCGAAAGCGTCCACAGCGCCGTAGGGATACGAAAAGCCGTGGGCGTCAGCGCCCAGCTTCTCCGCGATCATCCGCGCGGGCGCCGCGAATTCCCGCTCAAGCCGGGCGGCGTGCGCGGCCTCGGTTTCGTCGATTTGACGGGTGAGGTCCCCATGGGTTTTGGAGTGGGCTTGGACGTCGATCAGCCCGCTTTGGGCCATCTCCGCAATCTCGTCCCAATCCACGGCGGCGGGCGCGCCGATGAAGTCGCTGTAGATGTAAAGCGTTGCGGGGACTTGATAGCGCTGCAGCACCGGAAAGCCGACCTCATAGACCGATCGAAACCCGTCATCGATGGTGATCACCACCGCGCGACGGGGCAGCGGCGCGCCTTGGGTCAAGGCGTCGGTTAAGGCCTTCAGGGTGACAACCCGATACCCATGCTCGAGCAAATAGCGGATCTGCGCTTCAAAATCCGCCGCCGCCAATTCGAGCCGGTCCCCGCGATAGGGACCCGCGCGGAACCGGTGATAGCAAAGGATCGGCACGGTCTGCAGCCCGTCCGACGTCCGGCCGTTAAACGCCACCGTCTCTGGGTCGGGGATCAGGACGGGCGCGCCGAGCGTGATCGCCGCGTGCGGCCCCGTGGTCCAATTGTTCGCGTCTTCGATCAGCCAGGCCAAGTCGGCGTCGCCATAATACTCGCTCGCCAACAGAGCCGGCGTTTCCCCCGCTTCCGCGGCGACCAACGCGGGCGCGACCCGGGGTGCAGGGCGCACGACCAACACGGGCTCAGGCTCGACAGGCGTCGCGCAGGCCGCCGGCCCGATCAAGACCAAGGACCAGAGCGCGCGCCCGGGCGTCATTGAGCGCCGTCGTCTCGTTTGTCGGGCCCCGGATCATCCGGCGCCGGCTCGGCAAACGGGTCGTCGGGATCCGCGGTCGGCGGAGCGGGATCCGTTCCTGACGACGGATCAGGGGGCGGCGAAGCCAATTGCGGCGGCGCAATGACGGTGGCGTCTTCGGGGACAGCGTCCAAATCCGTCGGCGGGGCCGCGTCGGTCAAGGTGCCCGTCATGGAGTCGCTGGGCTTTTGATCCATCGGCGCCGTGCGCGCTTCGCTGGGATCGCGCAAGCCTGCAATTCTACCGGCCAGAGCGTTAAAGGCGTCGAACACGCCCCCCACCTCGTCCCGCCGCCGGTGGGAGATACGCGCGTCCAGGTCTCCGCCCGCCACGGCGTCCAGCCCCTCACGCAGGGTTCGGATCGGCTTGGACAGCAATCCGATCAAATAATACGCGACCGCACCAACAAGCACCGTAATGACCATGGCCGCTAAACCCAGTATGGTGAGCGTGGCGTTGAACGCCGCGCGCGTGGGCGCGGTGTCGATGCCCAATTCCACAAAGCCTTGGTTTCGGCCCGCATAGCGGATCGGCGCGGTGAACTCCAACGCCTCCTCACCTTCCACGTCGTTCGTGCGCGCGATCTCCACGCCCGCGGTCCCGGGCAAGGACACTTGATCGATCTCAGGCAATGGCCGCCCGACGAGGCTGGAGTCGCTGGAGACTTTGATGATCCGGTCGGGTCCGGCGACATGGAGATAAGCAAAGCTTTCCTGGCCCATAATGTCGGCGACCGTCACCTCCACAGTGACCAGATCGCCCACGGTGATCGGCTCGGCGAGTTCGACCGCAATGACCTGGACCAGCGAGGCGCCCGCGTCGCGGGTCAACTGACCAATGACTTCGCGTTCCTTTTGGTGCACGCCCCAAACGCCGAGACCGGAGACCAACGCCACCACCGCGGTCATGACGGCCGTGAGTTGGTAGCGGATCGACAAAGACGGCGCAGCTTTCTCCACACCCTCAACGCCTTCGATCCGGCGCAGCTCGGCTTCGAGCGCTTTGTGCAGCGCTTGACCGTCGGGGAAGCGCTCGTCAGGCTTCTTCGCCAAGAGTTTTTCGACGATCCGTTGGAGGCCTTGGGGCACGTCCGCGGCGAGTTCGCGCAGGGGCGGGGGCGGGGTCTGAGTGATGTTCATCATCAGACTGCACATGGTGTCCCCACGGAACGGCTTTTCCCCCGACAGCAGCTAGTACAAGATCACGCCTACGGAGAAGAGGTCCGAGCGCCCGTCCACCGGATGACCCAACACTTGTTCTGGGCTCATGTATTGCGGCGTGCCCAGGATTGACCCGGCGATGGTCTTTTCCGACGAGGCCGGATCGTCAAACCGCGCAATCCCGAAATCGGCGATCTTCACGGTCTCCTGGTCTTTCAGGACCATAATGTTAGAGGGTTTGATGTCGCGATGAACGACGCCGCGCTCATGGGCGTAATGCAGTGCGTCGGCCAGTTGAATGCCGATCTTGACCACTTTGGGTACGGAAAGCTTACCCTGCTCTGCAATAATTTCATCGAGCGGTTCGCCGTCCACCAGCTCCATGAGGATAAACGGGCGGTCATCAACCTCGCCCACATCGAAAATTGTCACGATATTTCGATGGTTGAGCGCCCCCGCCGCTTTGGCTTCGCGCAAAAACCGCGAGACGTACTGCTTGTCTTCCGCATGGACGGGCTTGAGCAGTTTAATCGCCAAGGTCCGGTGAATATCCGGATCAAACGCCGCCAACACATCGGCCATGGCGCCCGAGCCCAAAGTCTCGCGGATTTCATAGCGACCGATTTTGTCCATTACAAAAAATCCTCTGCCCGCGCGCGCCCCTAGCTGGGAGGGTCGCCGGGCTCAATACGGTTGATGAGCGCCTCAGCTTGACGCAGCCCCCGAGCGGCGAACGGATGCTCGGGGTTCACCTCGAGGGTTTGGGTCCAAAGCGCTCTAGCCTGCTCCGGCTTTTGCTCGCGCAGCGCTTCGGTGGCCCGGCGATGCAGAACATCCGCAGCCGGAACCGCCATTTGCACAACCTTATTCGCCGCCCGCGCCGAATTTGGGTCTTTCTCCAACGCAGCACTGTAGGCGCGATAAGCCGACAGCGGGTCATCGGCGCGCTCCGCCGCTAAGCCCTCGGCCAGTTCGCTGGACACGTCGATCACGGCCAGCACCGGCGTAGGCTCCACCGCCGCGGGCTCCGGCTCAAGTTCCACCGGTTCGGGCTCGGCCTCCGGCGGCCGGCCGACCGCGGCGACGTAATCCGCCCGCGCTTGTTCGCCGGTGGGAATGCGCAGTACATCGCCTCGAGCAATGCTGTTGGGTGCGGCGAGGTCGTTATACCGCGCCAACAGCGGGAACAGGAACGGGTCGCCGAGCCGATCGCGCGCAATGATGCTCAAGGTTTCGCCGGCGCCGACGCGATAGGTCTCCGACTGCGGCCCCCAATAGGCGAAAGGGTCGGTTTCCATAATCCACAAGATGCGTTTGGCCAGGCCGCTGTCGGGCTCCACCGCGAGAAACGCCTGGAGTTCCGCTTTAGCGTGGCACCGATCGCCCTCATCAAGCAGCGTCATCGCGGTGCGAATACGGCGCGCATGGGGAACATCCTCGCGCGCGAGGCAGACAGGCTCGACCGGCGGCGGCGGCGCCTCGACCAGCACCGGCGCGTCCGCGATCGGAACAGCTTGGGTTCGTGGCGTGGCGGAAATCGGCGGGACGGTCGCGCAAGCCGCTAAGCCCAGAGAGCCCACACCAAGCGCCAAAACGCCTTTGAAGACTTGGTTACGCATGGCCTTTCGCCCTCCCCACAACCGCCTTCGTTTTACGGTCTTCAGCGAGGGAATGAAAGCGTTCTGGGGCTTGAACGCATGCTATTCTGTCAGTCCGTCGGGGACCGCATCAACGAGTATCAATGTGACGATGTCCCGAGCGCCTCGCGCGAGTGCGGTGTCCATCAAAGTCCGGGCCGCAGCGTCCAAAGGCGCATCCGCGGCGAGATCGACGAGCTCAGGGTCGCTGATCGGCCCCGTCAGGCCGTCTGAGCACAACAGAAACCGATCCCCGGGCGCGATGGCCCCGCGCGCCTCGTCCAGAGCCAGGTCTGGTTGGAAGCCTAAGGCGCGCGTGATGACGTTGCGCTGGGGATGGTCGCGCGCCTCCTCGGCGTCGATTTCGCCCAAGGCAATCAAGTCCTGCACCCAGCTATGGTCGCGGGTCAGCTGGGTGAGGGCGCCGTCGCGGAAGCGATAGGCGCGGCTGTCCCCCGCCCATAGGCAAGCGAAATGATTGCGAAAGGTGATCAGGCACACAATCGTTGCGCCTAAAGATCGAATATCCGGCGTATCGCGTCCATAAGCGATGATATCGGTGTTGGCTTGCAGAATTTGGGTGCGCACTTGATCAAGATACGCTTTGCCCGCCGCGGGTTGGCCGATCGCGGCCAGCGCGCTGACCGTCATCCGGCTGGCCACATCGCCAGCGTCGTGGCCGCCCACACCATCCGCGACCGCCCATAACCCGATATCGTCGCGTGAGATGAACGCGTCTTCATTGAATTTGCGCACCGTCCCTTGATGGGACAGCGCGGCGGATCGGTAGACCAAAGGCTCGGCCGCAGTCACGGCCCGATCTCCGGTTGTAAAAATGCCCGCCAGGCGGTGGGCGGCGGCGCACCCCCAAAGCCCAGCACAATCCGCCCGTTGGACCGCGGCGCCCTCCAGACTGAGCGCAGTGTTCCTCCGCGCCCCACCTCCAGCCCGATGGACGCGGTCAATCCCGCATGGGCGCCTTGAGCGACACACGCCGCTTGCGCCCCCGCCTCCGCCCAATCCAATGGGATCACCGCACCGGGCGATCCCACCGGGTCATAGGGTGGCGCAATCGCGGCGAGCCGTTCGGCGAGAGCGTCCGGATCACTCTGCGGTCCTAGGGCGTTGCGCAAGGCGGCCTCCGTCTCAACAGCCCAGTCCGCGGCGAGAACAAGACGCACCGCCGGCGGCGCCTCGGCGGCGGGGTCAGGCCAGACCGCGGTCAAGGGAAAATACCGACCAGCCGCGTCCACGCTCGGGCACATCACGAGCAAACGGGCGGTCGGACCGCAGACCCCGGGCCCGAGCGCAGCGACCCATGCGGGCGCGTCCAGATAACAAGGCTCGAAAGCCTCGCCTAAGGCGGCGCGGGCGTCGGCCAGGCCCGCGCGCACAAACGGGTCCCAGGCGTCGACAAACGCGGCGTCGATGTTGCGGCTGACAAAGTCCCCGCGGCTGGGCAGTTTGCCGTAAAATCCGGTGTCGGATCGCCCCATGGTTTGTCCCCCGCCTTTACAGCCGGCTCGGACAAGCGAAACCGCCAAGCCCAGCCTCGATGAAAGGATTAGCCACCGAGCCGGCTTGCAAGCGGAACCGCGCGCTCGCCCCATTGACACTTAAGGTGAAGACGAGCGTGTCCGAGCTTTGTTGGCTGACCGCATCCGCGTCGTCCAACATGCGAAAGACCGCCCAATCGCCGCGCCATGTGCGCGACGCCGGCGAGCCGGTGACGGGTTGAGCGACAAACCGCGCCCCGCCGGCGCCGTCTACGGCCGGCCAGGCGAAGCTCGCCGTGCGCGGCGGGCCGTTGTCGCCAAACACATTCGCCCCATCGATGGTCAAATCCGCCCGCGCCAGGCCCTCACCGATTTCCAAAACCTCCAAAGTGTAGCGCGCACCCAAGGCGCCCCCGGAGAAGAAATTATCGGTGATCCGCCGGGCGCGCTCGAACGCGCGCGGGGTTGACGCCCGCAAGCCCAATTGCGTCCCATTCGGGGTCAGCCGCCAAGGCCGCACGCCGGCGTTGACGTAAGCGGCGAGCTTGTCGCGAAAATAACTGTTGATCAGGCCGGAGGGGCCGAAGATTCGCCGAAAATCGTCCAGCCGCACTTCCTCCTGCGCGTCAGCGACGAACGGATACCGCCCTCTGAGCGCGTCCGCGCACGCCGGGGCGACCTCGCCGGATAATTGCTCTTCGAGTTGTTGACGGCCTTGGGCGGAGGCCGCGGCCTCCCCGCCCCCGGAGAGCGCGCGGAGCCAGCCGCCCGCCGGTTCGGGCAAAGCGTCGATAAAGCCATCCACGATCTGCGCTTGGGCGCGGGCCTTTTCGCTGGCGGAGGAGTCGTTAATGCTCGCTTGCAGGTCATCGCCCAACTTGCCCAACGCCTGAAGCGCCGCGTCAAGCTGGCTGGCGCCGCCTTCGGGCGCGAGCACCGCTTGGCGCAGCGGTGCGAAGGTCTGAATAACGAAAGCCTCAGGATCGTTGCGCGGACCACCGGCGACATTGGCCAACGCGCTTTCGGCCCGGCGCGCCGTCGTCGAGACCGTCGAGGCAATGGCGGCCGCCGCCTGGGCCGCGTCTTGCCCTTCGGTCGGCGGCCGCAGATCGCTCGCTTGCGCCGCCGAGGTCAGCGTGTTGCGGATCGGGCTCGCCGGGCCCGCGGCCAGACCAATCGCGCGAGCGCCCTCCACGACGCCTGCGGGCTTCACCACGATGACGTCGGCGAACAGCGACCGCCAGCTTTGCGCGAACGCGTCGAGATAAAGCGCTGTGGCGTCGCGGACGAGTTTGGCGGTGTTGGACGCGCCGCCGCCCTGCGCCTCGCCTCCAGCCGCATCCTCCGCAGACGCCTCCGCGCCGGTCGGTGCTTGCTCGCCGGCAACCCATCGCTCCGCGCCGGCTTGCGCGGCGGCGAGACGGATCTTGGCGGGGACCGGGCCGAGATACGCGTTTCGGGTGAAGAGGCCGGGCACGCCTGCGCTCAGCGGCTCCCCGGACAAGCGTTGGAACAATACCGGTCCGGAGGGTCCCGCGGCTCCGGCCACGGTCCAATCTGGGATGGCGGCGAGTTCGGGATCGTCCTTGAGCCGAGAGAACACCCTGGCCGCCGGGGTCGAGCGCTGGACCACCGCGCGTGCCTCGTCGATCAGCCCCCCGTCCACGCCGACGTCATCTAAGGGGCCGTCATAAAGCGCTCGGGCGTGGCCTTCGAGATCGGCGCGCAATTCCGCATTCGCGGAGCCCGGATAAAGCGCGCGCCAGCTAGGGCTGAGCCAAGCCATGATCGCGTCCGCGTTCTGTGGCCCGCGCCCGCCCGCCATCAAATAAACGCGTAAAATTTCGTAGGCCAAATCCGGATCCGACAAATTGGCGCGCAACTGCGCCTCCAAGCTCGCCAGAATCCGCGGCGACAATTGAGCGTTCAGGGCGCGACGATAAATCGGCGCGATCTGAGCCCGCGCTTTGCCCGTTTGCCCCAATCCAAACGACACCCCCGCAGACCGCCGATCCTCCGGCGCGGTCGTCGCGAAGGTGAGATCGCGCAAGGCGTTGAGCGGGGGAACCACCGCGGCCAAGTCCGCATCCCGCGCGGTGGGCGCCTGCTCGACCAAACCCTGATAGGCCAGCGCCTGTTCCCCAAGCCGTTCGACCATCGCCGCGTTACGCGCGTAAGCCGCGCCCCACAGCCCGCAAACGCCCAGAAACGCGAGAACGCCTGAGGCGAGGATCGTTAGCCGCAACCGGCTGGTCCGACGCGCCGCCTTGGGGTCGAACCCGGCCAGGCCGGCTTCGGCAAACACCACCTTGCGCAGCAAATCGGTGAGGAAATAGCTGCGCGGCGTGCGCCGCCCCACAAGCCCGCTGTCGGCCGGCAGACTGAAATCCTTCGTCAGATTGGCGAGCAAGCGATCGATCGGCGCGCCTTCTTGGGTGGCTGATGTGAAATACGCCCCGCGCACCAAGGGCGGGGTGCGGTAGCGATGAGCCTGAAAAGTCTCCGCGAGAAACCGGGCGAATGCGGTTCCCAACGTGGCGAACTCTTGGGTGAACCGAAACAGCTTCGCGCGCCGGTCCCGGTCGGTTTCCGCCTCCAACTTGGCGAACACTTGAGCGTTAAGCCGCGCGATCAGCGCTTCGAACGCGCCGTCAAAGGCTTTCGCCGCCGCGTTGGCGTCTTGGGACGTTTCCAAGTCTAAGCTGACCCCCCAAACCTGGTCGCGCGCCTGAGCGTCGAGAGGCTCGAAAGTCTCCGCAAACCCGCCCAGCAAGTCGGTCTTGGTGGCGATGACATAGACGGGAAGGCGCAGGCCTAATCGCTCATTCAGCTCTTCGATGCGGCTACGCACCGCGCGGGCGTGGGCGTCGCGCGCCCCCGGGCTCGCGCCGAGCAGCTCGGCGGCGGAAAACGCCACGATCACCCCGTTCAGCGGCTGGCGCGGCCGGGCGTTCTTCAAAAGGTCAAGAAAAGCGCGCCATTCCGCAGCGTCCGATTGGGCGTCGGAGTCTTGAGTGGCGTAACGTCCCGCGGTGTCGATCAAAACCGCCTCATCGGTCAGCCACCAATCGCAGCGCCGCGTGCCGCCGGCCCCGCGCAAGGCGTGGTCCCCGCCGTGCTCGGCAAGAGGGAAGGTGAGCCCGGAATTCTGCAGCGCTGTGGTCTTGCCCGCGCCAGGCGGGCCGATCACCACATACCAGGGCAGTTGATAGAGATACTCGCCCTGGGCGCCGAACCGGGCGGATTTCAGCGCGCTCAGGGCCGCGTTCAAGGAGGCTTGCAGCTCGCGCCCGGCCTGGGCGGCCTCTTCCGCAGGCGCATCTTTAGCGTGGTCGTCCGCTAAGCCCTCGACCAACGCGTCATTGGCTTTTTTCCGCCCACGCGCGCGGAGCCACAGCGTCCCCAGCGTCGCCAAAACAAGAAAGCCGATGACCAACGCCCGCGCCCAGACCGGCCCTAACGGCGCGACACCCGCCACGCTGACCACCGGTCCGAACACCCACAACACGACAACCAGAACGAAAAGCGCGAGCCCGGTCCAGATCCAAGGGAGAAAACGGCGCTTGCGCTTGGGTGGTTCCGCGGGTTCGGCCATGACCGGTCACTCCCAAGTTCGCTGCAGGCTTAAGACCACTTCGACGCGGCGGTTCTCCCGACGTCCTTCCGCAGTGGCGTTATCGGCAATGGGATCGCTGGCGCCCAAGGCCTCCACCTCCACCCGGTCGGGATCCGCCAAGCCGGGGAGGATCCGATCGGCCACCGCCTGAGCGCGGGCTTTGGAGAGATGCCAGTTGGAGGGAAACCGCGCCGTCGCGATCGGGGTGGCGTCGGAATGGCCCTGAACCTGGATCAAGCCGCCGGCGAGATTGGCCGCTTGCGCGATCCGACCGAAGGTGTCGCGGTAATCAACGGAGGGGTCCGCCGTGCCGGAGCGGAACATTTCCTGCGCGGCGCGGTTTCTCAACCGGACCACCACCCGGCCTGGCTTGTCAAACACCTCCACCCGGCCGGCGTCGATATCGGGCTGGAGAATACTGACGATTTGGGGGTAAACGGTCGACGGCGCTAGGGGCTGGGCCGGGTCCGCGGGACCGGCGATGTCCGGCGAGGTCACACTCGTGAGCCGGGAGAGCGCGACATCGGATTTCCGGTTCAGATCAAATAACAACAGCGCAAACACCGCGAGCGCCAAGCCGGCGAGCACCGCCGCAACCGCCCAAAGCGGCGTCGACCGGGCCAATGGCGCCAAGGCTGTCTCCGCGCCGCGCCATTGTGGGGACAACCCCGCCTCCACGGGTCCCCGACGCTCCCTTATCGCTCGGAACAGCCGCGCGCGGTAATCCGCGAGCAATGCCGGCCCCCGCTGAGCGATGCGGAGCCGACCTTCAAAGCCCAACGACAGCGCCAGATAGGTCAGCTCCAGGACTTCCGGATGACGATTCGGCGCCTGTTCGAGCTTTTCCGCCAAATCGTAAAGCCGGTCGCCCGCGTCCACCTGATTGTGGAAATAGGCGGTCAGGCTTTGCTTGCTCCACAAATGCTGCGCGCCCCAAGGCGTGGACATCACGCAATCGTCGATAAAGGCGCACAGCACGTAATGGCCCAGCCGCACATCGGTCTCTGACAGGCCCGAGCGATTAGCTTCGGCTTCGAACGCGCCCAGCGCCCGGGCGGCGTCTTCGCGAAGCTTAGCGGGGTCGGGGTGGCTGGGCGCACGTTTTACCGCCGGCCCTAACGCCAAAAGCGCTGCGCCGGCGGCGATCAACGGGTTGGCTCCGGCTTTGACCACCGGCCCGGCGTCCGCAGCCGCTTGACGTTCGGCGAGCGCGGCGCGCAAGCCCCCACCCGCGGGCGAGGCGGGCGCGCGGTCCGGGGCCGCCGCGCCGCCGAGAATCATGGTGTCTTCGGAGGATGGGCGGGAACCGATTTGGGTGGGCGCGGCCCCGGGCGCTGCGATGATGGTCGCATCAACGTCTTCGTCGAAGGGATCTTTGGGATCGCCCATCACCGCCCTCGGATCGCCCATAAGGCAAGTTCAAGATTGGGGAAATCACCGGCGACATGGACCGCAACACCGCCTGAGGCTTTCACCATCTCCCATTCTTCATGCTCTGCGGAGATCTCGAAATACACAACGCCGGCGCGGTAGGGGATTTGGCGCGGTTCGGTGGCGAGGGGTCGGATCGGCGCGCCGCCCAACTGCATGTTGACCAGGTCGCGAATACGCTCCACAGCGCCCAAAGTAATCCGCTTCGGCAAATTGGTGCGCAGCACCTCGCCATCCACCCCCGCTTTCGCCGCCAAAACAAAGCTGGCGTCGCGGAACAGGCTGCGATCCTCCACCTTGGCGACCCGAATGCCGTAGCGCCGGGCCTCCAGCGGGATGGCCACGGCGTTTTGCTCGAACACCGCGGACAAAGCGTCGCGCAGCGCAGCGATGACGGGGGCGAAGGCGGCCTGAAGATCCCGATGCCGGTAGCCGGGAAACTTGCGCGGTCGATTACCGCTCTCGGTAAACGTCGCCAATTCGCCCGCCAGGCTAACGCAGAGCTCGTAAAGCCGTCGGGGATGCAGATGCGGCGGATTGGCCAGATGATCCAGCCAAGCCTCGTAACGATTGATGGTTTGCAGCAGCAGGAAATCGGTGATCTCAGCCACCCCGCCCGCCGAGGTCGATCCCAACCGCCCCGCGACCGCCTCCCCGCGCTGGTGCAACAGCCCACGCAATTCCGACAACCACGCCAGAAGACCCGGCGCAGCCGCACAGCGCAGCACCGAGGGGATAAAGCGCGCGTCTAAAACGACCGTATCATCGCTGCGCACTTCGACAATTTTGGCGATCGGCGTGAGCGCGTAGCCTTGGGCGTCCTGACCCTCATAGAACAGCGTCAGGTTCAACTCCGCCACTGTGATCGGCGCAAACGCCGCGCCGGGGGTCGTCGTGTCCGGGCTCTCCTCCTCTACGGCGAGGAAACGGGCCTCCGCCCCCGCCTCGCCGGGCCACGCCGCGTCCACTGCGCCCGGCGCCGCCAAAGGCGCGCCGAGATAGACGACGGCGTCGCGAACATCCTTCGGCGGGATCAACGGTTTTGGCGGTCGGCCGGTCGCGGGGCAGTTAAACGGCGTTCCGTCGTCAAGCGCGCCTTGGGCGGCGTCGAGCGCGATCTTCCCGGTCTTTAGCAAGCCCTCATTGAGCGTAAACCCGGTTAAGCCCCAAAGATCCGGGTCGGTTCGGTCCAGGGCGTCGGCGACGAGCGCTTCGGCGTAGCGGTCCGCCTGCTGGAAATGCTGGGTCCGAAGGAACATGCCTTCGGTCCAAACCACCCGGTTATTCGGCTTCATCCGCGGCTCCGTCCTCAGGGTTCCGCGCGTCGCCCTCGGTCAGAGGCGCGTCCGCCGGCGCTGCGGGCGCGAAGACCGCGCCGCCGCTGATGGCCGAACCATCGAGCACGAACCGCGCGTTCGCATTGGTCACTAACGCGTCGGCGCGCCAGCCGCCCGCATCCACGTCGCGAAACCCAGCCACCACGCCGATATGGCGCAAATCGATGGGCGTCTCCCACGCAAACCCGGTCTTATCGCCTGGCGCCAGGACAAGGCTGCGCTCCATGATCAGGTCCGCGCCCAACGCGCCGCCGGGATTATCAAACAGCGCGAAGAAGTCCGTGCGACGGAACACGTCGAGATCGGCGAGGGCGAAAACCTTCACCGTCGTCGGCGACGCGCGACCCTCAGCGTTGGGGTTCGCGCTCGCGCTCGCCTCCAAACCGACAAAGACCGTTTTGGTGGTCGGCGGCGGAGGCTCCGCCGGCGGCGCTGATGCGCACGCGACCAAACCCCAAACTAAGCCGAGCGCAACCGAGAGTCGGACCGCGCCGCGCCGCGTTCGCCCGTTGCACCGCCGCTTTTCGTCCATCGCCGCCCCCAGCGTTTCCGCCCGCTTTGGCCTACGCCTCGCGAACCCGTGATTATCGCCACCATACGCGCATTATCGCTGAATCCGAACGCTGTTTCCGCCTATAGCGCGTCCAATTTGGCCATTTGCTCTTCATAGCGGCGGCGAAAGGCGCGATTGAGTGCGCTGTCGGGATCATTCGCGCCGGTTTGTTCGCAGTCTTCGTGGCGCGCCGCATAAGCCGCCCAGGCTTTGGACGCCTTGCCGCCGAACCCCAGCCCGCCCGTGGATTTGACGCCAGCCGCCTCCAAAATCGCCGAGGGCCGAAGCCGATCGAGCAAGGACTGTAAGGCGGCGCGCATGCCCGCCAGCACCGCGATTTGATGCTTTTTAATGTCTTCGGCGCCGTCGCGCACGGCGCTGGGGCCATCGAGAAAACCGGGGCTTTTCGGTTTGATCAAGGTGACGGCGGCGTCTTGGGGGGCTTGGAACTTCAGCGGGTTGTTGTCCTCCATTTGGAGGATGGTCCGCTCTAAGCGCAATTCGTTCTTCAAGAACGCTCGGTCGCGCAGAATATCGCCCATTGAGAGCACCGCTTGGCGATAGACCCGCCCCGCGGCGCGCATCACCTCCGCTTTGTCGGCCCCCTCAAAAGCGCGCGCTTTCAAACCCGCCCCCTCTAAAAAGGCGTCAAACGCGGCGTCCCCCGCAGCGATGGCGGGGTCCGGGGTCGGCGCCGGAGGCGACGCCTCAGCGATCGGCGCGGAGACCGGAGCGGCGGGTTCGGCGGGGGGCGGTTGGGGCGGCGGGTCGGGGGTCGGATCCTCATCGAGATCCCACGTCTCTGGGATCGCAAAATCTGACCGGGCCGGCGCGGTTTCCGCCAAAATCGGCGCGGTGTAGGCGGCGTCGAGATCGCCGCGCCCGCGCGGGGCTGGTTCCGAGACGGGCGGAGGCGCGCGGGGGGCGTTGAAGGACGCGAAGGGTTCGGCCGGAACAGTCGGCGCCGGCCCCCGCGGCGCCACGCCGAGGCTGTCAATCAAATCGTCGATCCGCGCGCCGGTCTGGGACTGCGGGACGGGGGCGGACGGGGCAGGGGGTCTTGGCGGCGCACGGCGGTCCCACGGCTCCAACAATCCGTCGTCCGGTGCGCCCAAACCTGGTCCGTCCATGGGATCGGCGGCCGGTTCCGGATCGGGCGGATCGATGATGAGTTCGTATTGGCCAACGCGCAAACGGTCCCCGACGCGCAAGGGCGCGCTTTCGCCTTGGGGCAGACGTTCGGCCGAACCATTCAGAAAGACGCCATTGGCCGACACATCGGTGAGAAAAACATCACCGCCGCGGTTGAACACTTCGCAATGGACCTTCGAAATCGAGCGAACCGGATCGTCTAGCGCCCAATCACAGTTCGCCGCCCGGCCAATCGTCATACGGCCGCCGCCGAACGCGCGACTGTCGAGCGCTGTCTCAGACGGATCGCCCCAGCGGATTAAACGAAAACGCATCATACCGTCATATCAACAAAAACCGGTCCGCCTGGCCAGGGCCCATCCATGGGCCGGCGGCCGCGCTCAAAGCGGCGCCTGATCTTGAAACGACATGCGCGACGTGGGCGCACCCTGGCTGGCCGACAGATTGCGGTAGGTCATCTCATAGCTTTCAAAGAAGCAGCGCACCGTTTCCACCACGCCGGCGCCCGCGCAGTAATAATCGATCCCGAGCACGCGTACCTTCTTAAACGTCAAAGAGAAATACGGGGATTTGGCGCCGGAGGTCGAAATGAAGTCGATAAAGGTTTCCGGCGTAACAACGTTTTTCGCCGCACAGCGCATTAACCCGGTTGTGGCCGAGTCGACCTCTTTGGTCACCACAAAGCTGGAATAGACGCGGTGGCCCACTTGGGCTTGGCCTTTTTGCGCGGTCGGGACCTCAACGCCCCATTGGAAACTCGAGACATCGATCCAGGCCTCATGGTCCTCCAGGGTGGCCGCCCCTTTTAGATCGCCATGCTTGAGATAAATTCCCATCTCGCGTCCTCGCTAGTCGATGGTTTTTGCGAGTTCGGCCTTGACCTCCACCATCAGGGCGTCGAGCGTTTCGACGCCGTTCCGTCCCCGGGCAATGTCCAAACCGACCTCCACCAAACCTTGAACGAAAGCGCCCGGCCCGTTCAAGCTCGCAAACGCGTAAACCGCCGCGCACGCGACCCCGGTGAGTTGAGGCTGCGGCTTCACGGGCTCATTGCCCGGCAGGCTGAGCGAAGGGCCGCTCCAGAACGCGGCCAGCCCCGCCCACGCGCCCGGCCCGTCAAACTGTTCGCCCTGGGCGAGTTCAAAAGCTTTATAGCGCAAATCCTCGCGCGGATCGCGCACCCACGCCTCCGCGGCTTTTCGCGCCCGACTGTCCACCCCGGCGACGAACCCGCCCGCGCGCGCCCAGACACACGCCATCCACACCGCCTCGCGGCGTTCCAGCATAAAACCCAAAGACTTGGCGAGCCCTGCAAACCGCCGCGCCTCAAGGAACGCGTCGACGAAGTCATCCGCGGTCCCAGCCTCGCACGCCAGCTCTGCGGCGTCGTCGTCTAAGCTAGCGTGCTCCGCGAGCCAAGTCGGATCCACCAGCGCCAACCGGGGAAAACGGACCGGCGGCGCGTCGCCCGCACTCATGGCCCCACCAACACGGTGAATTCGCCCTTCACGATCGTATCTGGCGGGCCGACGCATGTGGCGATATCGCCGACGCGCGCCGCCGGCAAGCCGCAAATCAACACCGTCACCCCGCCCGGCGGCAAGACCGGTCCGCCCACATGGGGCACGACCCCGGTCACCATCGGACAGGCGTGCATGTCCGACACCCGGGAGGCCGGCAACTTACCGATCAGCACGGTGGGCGCGCCCATCACGAGCAAGCCGCCATGGGCGGTGGTGTCGGTTATGCGCGCGGCGGGACGTCCCATGATCGGCCTTAATTGATCATCACGATACCGCCCTTGAGCATGAGCATGCCCTGGCCGGAGACTTTGGTCATCGGCGCCTCTAAGGACGCCATGGCGTTGGCCTTGACCGATGCGAGCGTCGCTTTGGCGTCGAGCTTCACATCGGCAGCCAAGCCGATCATGGGCGCCTTAGCGTCGAGTTTGGCGTCCGCAGCGATGGAAATCATAGGCGCGCCGGCTTCGATTTTCGCCGTCCCTTCAAACTTGATCGTCGGAGCCTTCACAGTGATCCCCGACGGCTCCAAGGTTATGGTGGACGGCCCGACTTTGAACGTGATCTTCTTCATGGCCTCGGTGGATTGTGATCCCGCCGAGATGTCCACGGTCTGGTCGCCCGTCTCAACGGTCATAGCCACATCGCCTTTACGGACGATATGCGTTTGATCACCGGTTTTAATCTCTATTTTCCGATTACCTTTATCGATTGTTAAAGTATCATTATTGTAAACGTCACGAGTGAAGTCTTTACCTGCCTTAAAGTATATTTCTTCCGCGCCAGCCTTATCCTCGAAATGCAGCTCGTTTATTTTTTTGTCACCGTCCGGCGGCGATGAAATCGAGCGCCAACCTGTTTTTGTTTGTTCGGATTTGAGCGTGAAGGGCGGTTTGTTGACGCCATTGTAAAGGCATCCGGTGACGAAGGGGCGGTCGGGATCGCCTTCGATGAAGGAGACCAACACCTCCATGCCGATCCGCGGAATGAATTGAGCGCCATAGCCCGGGCCCGCCCAGCTTTGAGCCACGGGCAACCAGCAACTCGACGCCTCGTCAGACTGTCCATACCGATCCCAGTGGAACTGCACTTTAATCCGGCCCAGCGGGTCGACATAAATGTCTTCACCCTTGGGCCCGACCACCACGGCGGTCTGGGGTCCGGCCATGGCCTTGACCCGAGGGCGGTAGGGCGGGCGGAACGCCGACGCCGCGGGCATGGCGCTGAAGGTGTTTTCGTACGAGACGGCGTTTGATCCGGCGTTCAAAACGTCTTTAACTTCCGCGGCGTCGAAACCGGAATAATCAAAGGCGGTGTGTCGGACACGGACGAGCACCGCCTCCACGCTGTCCACGGCGTCGACGTCCGCAGCCGGCGTGATGCGCGCGCCTGCGGCGAAGTGTGTGTACCCCCCTGCGCCGGCAAAGGTTTCCGCGTCGGTCTCCTCCTCCTCCATGCGCAGGCGTGCAAGCGCGTCGCCCTCGCCCATGGCGACGTATCGACCGTGCGGATGGTACCGATAAGCGCCCCGAGCAGCGTGGTCCGTTTTCGAGTTCGTCGCTGTCGCGTCGAGTTTTTGGGTGGGGCTGTCGCGGTGATAATCGCTCAGCCGCCATTCCAGGGTTTTGAGCGCGTCCCCGGACCGCCACGCCGTTAAGGCGGCTTCTCCGCTGGCGTCGGCCCGAAACGCCGGCCGATCTTGGGCGCAGCTCGCGTAACCGACGGCGGCGTCTGAAAACACCACCCGGTGATCGAATTTGACGCCGGAACCCTCCTTATACTCAAAGTAATAGAAAATTCCGTCTTCGGCTAAAACTCGAGATAGAAAATCGAAATCAGTTTCATTATATTGCACGCAATAAGAACGTTTTCGTGTGGTTTTGTAGAGCCTTAAATCATAAGCAATGGACGATTTATAGGGACTAAGGACCTCTTCGAGAATTTCCCCCGTCGTTTTGTCTTGGAAAATACGGCAGTCGCTCGTCAGCGTGGTCAACCAGAAAGACGGGCGCAGGTCGAACGCATAGGCGTAGCGGTTCGCCCGTCGATCGCCCAATGCGCGAACGCCGGCGACAACCCCATTGATCCGCCGATATTTCGGGGCGTCGAGGTCGGGATCATGCACGCTCAGCGTCAGACTTTCGCCTAAACAGGCGCTCGGCTTGATCGCGTCGCGTTCAGCAAAAACGCCAAGTTGGAAGCGAAACACGTCCGAGATCATTTCCTCACCCTCGAAGGTCACGAGGGAGGATTGATCAAGCGCAAACGGCGCAGCCTCTAAGCTCAACAAACGCATGGCGGAAGCGCTCTAGGGCGCAGCCTTTTGCGGCGCCGAACATACGCCCCACGCGCGAGCGGCGAATTTTGAGCGCCGCCCCGCGCGCCGGATCCCGGTTCAGCCGGGTTGATGTTAACTCGCCTTGGCGGTCGCCAGATCGTAGGCCTTCTTGAACGGCCCGCGCGGTTTATTGTCCACATCCAAAGGAGAGGCGTTGTATTCGATTTTCGTGAAGTTGAGCGAAAAGCTCTCCGAAGCTGCATCCCCGCCCGAGGAGAACGAATAGCTCGACACCACCGCTTCATAGAGCACGATCTGCATGACGTTCTGGCCACCCGCATTGGTGGACGCAAAGTCGATCGTCGCCTTATCGCCCTTAATGCCGACCAAGCTAAGGCCGAACAATTCGTGCGACGATACATCGAAAGATTTCGTCAGCGTCACTTCCGAAAGCGAGGGCTCAGACGCTTCCCGGTTCACCGCCTGGCCGACCGGGGTGGAGATCGCACGCCCAACGCCAAATTGGATGGAGTCAACCATGATCCAATCTTTATGATTCTGTTGCGTTGCGTCGCCCTTGACGCTGCCGTATTTTAAATAGATCGCCATGACCGCAGTTCCTTCGTCCGTCGTTTGCCCGCCAAACCCGAAGCGCTAAATTTAGACTAAGTTAGAATTAACCAAGCTCAGCTCAGCATTTTCAAGCACACTGACTTTTACTGCCCAGCTCATGTTATTTTATACGCGAATTTTCCGTTCGTGTCGACATCGAGTGCGACCTGAGCAAAAATTTCTTTACTCGCCATGCGAGATAAAAACAAGCCAGCAAGCTCAGGCGTCAATGTTCGTTTGATGATATTTTCGATATTTCGCGCGCCCGATTGCGGATCGGTGCATCGCTCCGCAATCGCCTCGACCACGGCCCCGCTCCAAGTCAGCCCAGCGCCATAGCTTTCCGCGACGCGCGTTTTCAAGCGCTCCAAACTGATGCCGATGATAAGCTTCATCACATCGGGGCTAAGCGGGAAGTATGGCGCGACAGTCACCCGGCCGAGAAAAGCGGGCTTGAAAACCTTCAATAGCTCGGGCTTCAGCGCTGCGGCGAGCCCGTCCGCGTCGGGCATGGTTTCGGGATCCGCGGCGAGCTTCTCGATAGTCTCCGTACCCGCATTCGACGTCATGATGATCATGGTGTTTTTGAAATCAATGTCCCGGCCTTGGCCGTCCTTGAGCATGCCCTTGTCAAAGACTTGGTAGAACACGTCCTGAACGCCTGGGTGGGCCTTCTCCATTTCATCGAGCAACACGACGGAATAGGGCCGCCGGCGCACCGCTTCGGTGAGCACGCCCCCCTCGCCATACCCGACATAACCAGGCGGCGAACCCAAGAGCATTGAGACTTTATGCTCTTCTTTAAACTCCGACATATTGATGACGGTCATGTTCTGCTGACCGCCATAAACCAGTTCGGCCAAGGTGACCGCGGTCTCGGTTTTGCCCACACCCGAGGTGCCGCACATCAAAAAGACGCCAATCGGTTTACGCGGATCGGTTAGTTTCGCCTGTGAGACGCGCATGGCCTCGGCGATCGCCTCTAGCGCGTGATCTTGACCTTTTATGCGCTCCAGCATGCGGTCTTTAAGATTAAGAACGTTTTCGATATCGCTGGTCGCCATGCGCCCAACGGGAATGCCGGTCCAGTTGGCGACGACTTCGGCGACCGCATCTTTGTCCACCACGTCAAAGACCAGCGGGTTGTCGCCTTGGCGCGCCTTCAGCGCATCGACTTTCTCCGACAAGTCCGCCTTTAACGGACCCACAGCGTCGCCCTGAGCATCCGCCTCCAATTGAGCGCGAACGGCGTTGATGTCGGCGACCTTGTCCTTTTCCTCGCCCCACCGCGCCTCAAGCTCGGCGAAGGCCGCCTCCAGCCCAACCTTCTCTGCGGTGAGCGTCGCAATAACCTCGCCATGATCCGCGCCGCCGGTTTGCTCCCGGGTGAGTACGCCGATCTCCACGCCTAAAAGTTCAATTCGCCGGCGCAAATCCTCAACCGGGCCAGGCGTGGCGGTTTGGGAGATGCCGACCCGCGCGCAGGCTGTGTCGAGCAAGCTGATGGCTTTGTCCGGCAATTGGCGGGCGGGAATGTAGCGATGGCTTAGCCGCACCGCCGCGTCCACCGCTTCGTTGAGCACGCGAACGCCATGGTGAGCTTCTAAAACTGGCGCGAGCCCGCGCATCATCTGGATTGCGACGGCTTCGGAAGGCTCTTCGATCTTAACCACTTGGAAGCGCCGGGTGAGGGCGGGGTCCTTCTCGAAATATTTTTTGTATTCCGCCCAGGTCGTCGCTGCGATGGTGCGCATCTCCCCGCGCGCCAAAGCGGGCTTTAAGAGATTGGCCGCGTCGCCTTGGCCCTCCGCGCCGCCCGCCCCGATCAACGTATGCGCCTCGTCGATGAACATGATGATCGGTTGGGGGCTGGTTTTGACCTCTTGGATCACCGACTTCAGGCGGTTCTCAAACTCGCCTTTAACGCCGGCGCCCGCCTGCAGCAAACCCAAATCCAAGGACAAAAGCCGAATATGTTTGAGGGGGTCGGGCACATCGCCCGCCGCGATTTTCAGCGCAAACCCCTCCACCGCGGCGGTTTTGCCAACCCCCGCCTCCCCGGTCAGGATCGGATTGTTCTGCCGCCGCCGGGTGAGGATGTCGACCACCTGGCGGATCTCCGCATCCCGGCCCAGCACCGGATCGATCTCGCCCGCCTTCGCCCGCGCGGTCACGTCAATGGCGTATTTGTCCAGCGCGCCGGAGCCCGCCGCCGCCATGGGCGAGGCGGGCGCGCCCGCACCGGAGTCCGCGTTGGCCGCGGCTATGGGGGCCGCCGCTTCGGCCTCACTCGACCCTTCGGTTATTGCGTCGAGATCGCGGTCCAAGACATCCGGCGTAATCCGGTTAAATTGGCTCGAAATGTCTTTAGCGATCCGATTGAGATCGTCGTCGAGCACCAGGGCCGCGATTAAATGGCCTGAGCGCACCGCGCCCGCCTGGCACGCCAGCGAGGCGAACAACCACCCCTCGCGGGAGAGCTTGACCAGGTGCGGCGAGAGCGCCGGCGCCCGGCCATTGCCGGTCTTGAATTTGTCCAGCGCATTATGAAGGTCCCGGCCGAACCGGGTCACGTCCACATCGAAATGGCGCAAAATCAAATGGACGTCCGCGTCGGCCTTATCCGCGAGCTTTAATAGCCAATGTTCGATTTCAATGTCGTAATGGGTGCGCGAGAGCGCTAGGCCAGCGCTCGCCTCCAGACCCTCGCGGGTGAAGCCATTGAGCCGGGACACCAGCGCCCGCAAGTCCAGCATGGCCATAAACCCCCCGCACATTACGGATTCGCCCATCGCGCGGTTTGGCCGCGTGGACGTTTTTTTGCTCAGCGGAGTTTAACCCGACTTGCGTTTCCGCTCCATCCTTCCGAGGCTGATTTTCGAAATTCTTTGGCGGGGGAGAGCCAAACCATGCAATGGGCCCAGGGCTACATCGCGGATATTCCGTATTTTGGTTCGTTTTATAAAGATCAAGGTCCGCCGCATTTGCGTTTGGCTGCTTTGGTGGCGGGTCGGCGCGCGCCGCAAGTCGAAGGCGGGTTTCGCTGTCTAGAGCTCGGCTGCGGCCCCGGGCTCAGCTTGGCGGTTATGGCGGCGGCGAATCCGGACGCGGAGTTTGTTGGCATCGATTATAATCCCGGCCACGTCGCCACGGGTCGACGTTGGGCGCGCGAAGGCGAGCTCGACAATCTCACCCTCATCGAAGGGGATTTCGGGACGCTCGCCCAAACCGCGCGGACTGAGCTGGGCGAATTCGATTTCGTTGTCTGCCACGGCGTTTACACCTGGGTGGGCGAGCCGGTGCGCGCGGGCTTGCGCGCAATCTTGGAACAATGCGTTCTGCCCGGCGGCCTGGTGTATATGGGCTATAACGCGGCGCCGGGCTGGACCAGCGTGTCGCCGCTGCAAAAGCTGATGTTGGAGCATGCGCGACTGGGCGGCGGGCGGTCGGACGAACGTGCGCGCGAGGCGGTGAAATTCGCCAAAGCGCTGCGACAGCTCGGCGGCAAAGGCTTGGAGTTCGGCGCTCTACCTGAACCGTTGCGGGCCGAGGACGCGGACCTCGACGCGCTGGACCGGGAGCATTTCCGATACGTCGCCCATGAATACCTGTGCGAGCATTGGTCGCCCATGGCCCATATCGACATGGCGCGGGACATGAGCGCCGCCAAGCTTAGCTTTGTGGGGTCGGCCGTGATCCTGGAGCAGTTTCCCGAAACCACCGCCACTCCGGAACAACGCCAATTACTCGCCACCCTGCCGGCGGGACCGTTCCGTGAACTCGTCAAGGACGTCTTCTCCGCAGTGATGTTCCGCAAAGACATCTTTATGCGCGGGGACGCGCCTTTAAGAGACGTCGAACGCAATGCGATCCTTGGAGAGACAATGGTCGCGCTGACCCGCGCGCCCGAAGCGGTCAACCTCAAACTCCAGGTCCGGGTCGGCGAGGTGGAGCTGCCGCGCCACGCCTATGAGCCCGTGATCGAAAAACTCGCGGAAGGACCCCAAACGATCGCCGACCTGGAAGAGGTGGCGCGCGCAGCCGGCGGCGGGCTCACCGCGGCGGAAATCGCTGGCGTGCTTGTCGGATCACACCAGGTCAATCCGGTGTTCGGCGAAACCGCCATCGGGCCAGAGGGGGTGCGCCGGTTCAATGAAGGCCTATGCGCCTTACAGGAGCGCGAGCTTGGCCTGCACCATCTGGGCTTTGCCGCCCGGCTCGCGCGCAACGGCCTAGAGCTCAACGCATCGGACGCCTTGTTTTATCGGCTCTTAGCGAAACAAGGGTATCAGGCGGACGCCGCCACGCTCACCGACGCCTTATTAGCCAATGTTCGCGACACGGGGGCGAAATTTAACCAAAACGGCGTGCCCGTGGAGGACCCGACCGAAGAAGCGCGCCTGGCTGCGGAGACTGTAGACCAAGGGCTGAAGAACAAATTGCCCATATGGCGGACCATGGGCGTCTTCTAAGCGCCTTTGGGCCGGCTTCAGTCCAACCCGAGTTTTTGCGTGAGCAATTGATTGACCGCTTGAGGGTTAGCCTTCCCGCCTGAGGCTTTCATGACTTGGCCGACAAACCATCCCATGGTTTTCGGCTTCACCTTAACTTGCTCAACCTGCGCCGGATTAGCGGCCATGATGTCGTCGATGATCTTTTCAATGGCGCCGGTGTCGGTGACCTGCTTGAGCCCTTCGCGCTCGACAATCATCCCGGGCGCCTCCCCGCTCTCAGCCATTTTTTCAAACACCGTCTTGGCGAGCTTGCCCGATAAAGTGCCGTCGGAGATGAGATCGACGAGCGCGCCCAAATCCTCCGCAGACACGGGGCTGGTCTCCACATCCAGGCCTTGCTTGTTCAGATAGCCGAACAGCTCCACCGTCACCCACGTCACGGCGAGCTTAGCATCGCGACCCTTTGCGACGTTTTCGAAATAAGCCGCGCGAGCCTTATCCGCCGCCAACACGCCCGCGTCGTACTCGGTTAAGCCGAAGTCTCTGACGAAACGGCGCTTCTTGGCGTCGGGCAGTTCAGGAAGGTCGGCCTTGATGCGCGCCACAAAGGCGGGGTCGAGATTGAGCGGCAACAGGTCCGGGTCGGGGAAGTACCGATAGTCATGGGCCTCTTCTTTCGAGCGCATGGACCGGGTCTCGCCTTTGCCCGGGTCATAGAGCCGGGTTTCCTGGTCGATGCGCCCGCCGTCTTCAAGGATGGCGATAAGCCGGCGCGCTTCGGTCTCAATGGCTTGGGCGACAAAGCGCATGGAGTTGACGTTCTTGATTTCACACCGCGTGCCTAATGCGTCCCCCGGTTTGCGCACCGGGACATTCACGTCCGCACGCATCTGCCCCTTTTCCATGTCCCCATCGCACGTGCCCAGATAGCGGACCAGATTGCGCAGCTTTTTCAAAAACGCAGCGCCCTCCGCCGGCGCGCGCAAGTCCGGCTTGGAGACGATCTCCATCAAGGCCACGCCCGAGCGGTTGAGATCCACAAAGGTCGCCTTGGGATCGAGATCGTGGATCGACTTGCCCGCGTCCTGTTCAAGGTGGATGCGCTCAATACGCACCTCGATGGTTGAGCCGTCGTCGAGCTCAACCTCCAAAACCCCTTCCCCCACAATCGGGTGCGCGTATTGGGAGATTTGATAACCCTGGGGCAGGTCGGGGTAGAAATAATTCTTCCGATCAAAGCGGGAGTAGAGATTGATCTCCGCGTTCAGCCCCAATCCAGTACGGACGGCTTGCTCGACGCACATCTCATTTAACACCGGCAACATGCCCGGCATGGCCGCGTCGACCAGGCTGACATGAGAATTCGGCGCGCCGCCATATTCCGTGGACGCCCCGGAGAACAGCTTGGACTGGCTGGCGACTTGGGCGTGGACCTCCATGCCGACCGCGACCTCCCAGTCATGGTGGGCGCCAGGGATCAAATAACGAGGGGCGGTCATGGGCGGAGCTCCGAAACGGGTATCGCGCCTTTTGCATAAGCGGTTTTTCGCGCGCGGCAAGCGGGAGGCTGAGGATGGGAGCCCTGGCTGCGCCCGTAACCGGGCCCAGGGTCGGCGAGGCTGGCGGCGGCCGCGGATATCGGCTAGCTAAAGATAATGCGTTTACACCTTGCAGCCTGGCCAGAAATCGAAGCGTATCTTGAACGCTCGACCGGCATCGTCATTCCCATCGGCTCCACCGAACAGCACGGACCGAACGGGCTTTTAGGCACCGACGCGCTATGTCCGGAAATCATTGCGTGGGAAGCGGAGAAACCCGCCCCCGATTTGCTGATCGCGCCAACGTTTAACGTGGGCATGGCCCAGCACCATATGGCGTTTCCTGGCTCGATCACCTTGCGGCCCTCCACCATGATCGCCGCGATTGGGGACTGGATCGACAGCCTGACCCGGTCCGGCTTCACCCGATTGTTCTTCCTCAACGGCCATGGCGGCAATGTCGCCACCATCGAGGCGGCGTTTGCCGAAGCCTATGCGGAGTGGAGCTTGTCGGCGGAGTCCGCGCCTTACGCCTGTAAGCTCTGTAATTGGTGGGATTTGCCAGGGATTGCGCGGCTATGCGAACGCATGTTCCCGCGCGGGCATGGCATGCACGCCACCCCGTCGGAAGTCTCGGTCACCTATTGGGCCTATCCTGAGCATCAGAAACAGGTGAACCTCGCCCCGGAAATCGCGCCCAGCGGGCCGATCCGAGACGCTGCGGACTATCGTGCGCGCTTTCCCGACGGGCGGATCGGCTCAAACCCGGGCTTGGCGACGCCGGAGCTGGGCGGGGAAATCGTCACCGCCGCCAAAGCTGCGCTGGTTGACGCCGCGCGCGGGTTCTTCGCGAGCTAACCCCCCTCCGCCCGGAACGGTCGCGACAACAGCCCCGTGATCGCCGCCTCCACGCTCAGCGCGCCAGAAACGATGTCCGCCACCGCTTGGCACACCGGCATGTCCACGCCGTACCGCTGGGCGAGCGCCGTGACGCCGGGTGCTGTGGCGACGCCTTCGGTCACCGCTTGGCGGGCGTTAAGAATGGCGTCCAGCGGCTCGCCACGGCCTAGCGCCAGCCCACAGGACATATTGCGCGATTGTGGGCTCGAACACGTCAGCACCAAATCGCCTAAGCCGCAGAGCCCGTTAAGCGTTTCCGGTTTCGCGCCCATCGCCGCGCCCAACCGGACCATCTCCGCAAAGCCGCGGGTGAGCAAAGCGGCGTGGGCGGACTTGCCCAGTCCCTTGCCCTCCGCCACGCCGCACGCAATGGCGAGCACATTCTTCACCGCGCCGCCCACTTCCGCCCCGACCAGATCGTCGCTGGCGTAGGGGCGGAATTCTGGCCGGCCCAAGGCCGAGATCAAATCCGCGCGCAGCTCCGCCTCCGGACACGCCAGGGTGACGGCCGTGGGCAGGCCGCGGGCCACGTCAATGGCGAAGCTGGGCCCGGAGAGCGCGGCCGCGCGCGCCTGGGGCAGAGTTTCTGCGAGCACTTGGCTCATCAGGGTCCAACTTCCCCGCTCCACCCCCTTCGCGCACAAGACAATTGGCAAATCCGGCGTCGCGAACGGCGCAAACGCCTGCAACGCGGCGCGCATGTGCTGGGCGGGAACCACGGCGAGCACCGCGTCGCATCGGGCGAGATCGGCAAGCGCGGTCGTCGCGCGCACGGTGTCGCTTAGCCGGGCGTCGGGCAGAAAGACCGCGTTGCGGTGATCGGTGTTGACGCTGTGCGCCACCTCGGCCTCACGGGCCCATAGGGTGATCGAGCGGCCTGCGCGCGCCGCGGCTTCGGCCAGCGCCGTGCCCCATGCGCCCGCGCCGAACACGCCAATGGTTTTGATCACACTCATGCTTTCGGTCCTTTGCGCCCCGCGCCTAAAGCGGGGTCGGCGTCCGCGCGCGTTTGGTCAAGCGGCCAGCGCGGTCGGGCGGGAGCGTCTAAATCATCAACCCAGCCGCGCGCGAGCCGCATGGCGCCGGCCAGGGCGATCATGGCGGCGTTGTCGGTGCACCATTTCAACGGCGGGGCGAGGTAATCCAAACCGCGGGCCTGAGCCTCGACCTTCAGCCGGGCGCGGATTTCGCCGTTCGCCGCGACGCCGCCGGCCACGACAAATGTTCGCGCCCGATCGCCATAGGCGGCTTGGTACCGATCCATGGCTTGACCCGCGCGGTGGGCGAGAACGTCCGCCGCGGCGCGTTGAAAACTCGCGCAGACATCGGCCTTGTCCGCGTCATGGCGTCGCGACCGCTCCCACGCGCGGCGCACCGCCGTCTTCAATCCGGCGAAGGAGAAGTCCAGCCCCGGCTTGTCTAAAAGCGGTCGCGGTAGGTCGAACGCGGTGGGGTCGCCGCGCAGAGCCCAAGCCTCCACATGCGGGCCGCCGGGGAAGCCCAAACCCAGCAGCTTGGCGGTCTTGTCGAAGGCCTCCCCCACCGCGTCATCGATGGTCGAACCCCACCGAACGACCCGGCCCACATCCTCCACCACGAGGATTTGCGCATGACCGCCAGAGACCAGAAGCAGGAGATAGGGAAAGCGCGGCGTGTCCGTGAGAAAGGGCGAAAGGGCGTGTCCCTCCAAATGGTTGACTGCGATCAGCGGCAGGTCGTGCGCGTAAGCGATCGCCTTCGCGCTTAGAAGCCCCGCCATCACCCCGCCGATCAGCCCCGGCCCGGCCGTGGCGGCGACGCCGTCTAACACCGCCCAGTCCGCGCCGGACTCGGCCATGGCTTGGGCGATGACGCCATCGAGTTTTTCCGCATGGGCCCGGGCGGCGATTTCCGGCACCACCCCGCCATAGGGCGCGTGCGCGTCGATTTGATCGGCGACCACGTCGCTGAGCACCCTCGCCCCGTCTGTCTCCGACCAGGCGACAAGCGCGGCGGCGGTCTCGTCACAGCTCGACTCGACGCCTAAGACCAGGCGCGCGTCGCCCTGGGGCCGAATGGCCGCTTGTGCGGACGCGGCGTTTTGGTTCTGTGTCATGGTGTTTGGGTAATCAGGAGCGCGATCAGGTGCAACGGCGGTTTCGGATCGGCACGCGGGGTTCACCTCTCGCGATGTGGCAGGCGCGGTGGGCGCAAACCCTGCTGAGCGAGGCGTTAGGCCTCGACCCAGAGGGCGTACCCATCACCGTCATCAAGACCACGGGGGATGCGATTACCGACCGGCGTTTGGCGGAAGCCGGGGGCAAAGGCCTGTTCGCCAAGGAGTTAGAGCTCGCCCTCTTGGACGACGACATCGACATCGCGGTGCATTCCTGCAAGGACTTACCCACGCGACTTCCCGCAGCGCTCGCGTTCGCCGCCGCTTTACCCCGCGCGGATCCGCGTGATGTCCTGATCTCGAAAACCGGCGCGCAATCGGTCCATGACCTCCCTCAAGGCGCCCGAGTGGGCACCGCCAGCCGACGCCGGGAAGCCATGGCCCGGCGGCTCCGGCCCGACCTTGAGATCGATCTGTTGCGCGGCAATGTGCAAACCCGCATCGACAAAGTGCTCGATGGACCGTTCGACGCCACCTTCCTCGCCGCCGCCGGTCTGAAACGGCTCGGCCATCAGGTCGGCGCGCCCCTCGCGCTCGCTGATTGGCTACCCGCGGCCACCCAAGGCATTGTCGCCTTTGAAATCCGCGCCGACGATGCGGAGGCGCAGGCGCTGTGTGCGCGGGTGGAGTGCCGGGACACCGCCATCGCGGCGGCTGCGGAGCGCGGTTTTCTCGACGCCTTAGACGGCTCGTGCGAGACCCCGATCGGCGCGCTCGCAGAGATCGACGGCGATCATTTGCGATTCCGGGGCGAAGCGCTGAGCCATGACGGCGCTCAGGTCTGGGCGCGGGCGGAGGACAGGCGCTTAGGCGCCGAAGCGAAGGCGGAGGCCCGTGCGCTGGGCCAGGCTTTGGGAAAGGCGATCCGGGCGGAGGCCGGGGAGGCGTTCCCGCTCGACGTGCTGTCGCCGCCGCCAAGGCCTGCGTGAGAGGTGTTTTAGTGACCCGCGCCGAACCCGGCGCGACGGAAACGGCCAAGCGGATCGAAGCCCTCGGCCTGCGCGCGGTCATTGCGCCCATGCTGGAAATTGAACCGCTGCCGGCGCCGGAGCTTGGCGACGCAGCGATCCAGGCGGTGTGTTTTACCAGTCAGAACGGGGTTCGCACCTTCGCCCAGGCCTACCGCCACCGTCCGCAAGCGCTCTGCGTCGGCGCGGCGACGGCTGAGGCCGCAGCAGCGGCCGGGTTTGACCCGATTTGGTCAGCTGAGGGCGATGTTGACGCCCTCGCCACTCTCGCGCTGGCGCGGCTCGATCCGAGTTTCGGCCGGGTTGTCCACGCTGCGGGCGAGGCGCGGGTCGGGGACTTGGCGGGTCGGCTACACAGCGCGGGCTTTCAAGCGCAGACCGTGACGCTTTATGCCGCGCACCCGGCCGAGACGTTTTCCGAACGGGTGCGCGAGGCGCTTGTCCGGGGCGAAATCGCCGCTGTGCTGGGTCATTCTAAGCGGGGTTTGGCGCGCTTTGTGGCGTTATACCGCAATTGGCGGCAGGCGGCGGACTTGCCGCGCCCGGCAGCGATCTGCATAAGCCCGCGGGTGGCGGAAGCTGCGGACCCGGCGGTGTTCGCTCAGGTGCGGATCGCTGAACACCCTGATGAAACGGCGCTGTTGGCGCGCCTTAGCGACGGTGAACCGAGGCAATCCGACGCTTGAGCGCACGGACGAGGCGGGTAGAGTGCGCGCGGGGCGAGCCAGAAAGAGCAATGACAAACGAACCCAAGGATCGCGAGTCTGAGACGACGGACGTCGAGCCGGATCCGACAGCCGCAACAGACGCGGAGGCGCGCCAGCAAGCCGCCGAGGAACGGCGCGACATGATGTTTGGCGATCAGGGTGAAACACCGGCGTCCGAAGGCGAACCCACCGCGGAACCAACTGCCGAGGAACCGGCTCCTGCGGACGAACCCGCCGCGGAAGCCCCGGCCGACCAACCCGAGCCCACCGACGACTCCGCCGCCGACGCCCAGGACGACCAACCCGAACCCACCGACGACACCGCCGCCGCCGCCCCGGCCCACGAGCCAGA
>JBHJGU010000008.1:0-3193 GCA_050331475.1 Maricaulaceae bacterium
TCCGCACCTCGGGCGGTGAATTACGCGCCATTTGGGTCGACTTTCTCGATTTTGCTGAGCTCGAAACCATCGTGGCGCGCCATTATGCGGCGCTCGCGGATTTGGGCAAAGCGAACACCGAATTGACGGTGCTCGATGACAAGGGCCGTATTCTGATCGATTACGATCCGCAGGGGCAGGGTTGGACCGATTATTCCCGCAATCCCGATGTGATCGGCCAGGTTAATTTGGTGCGCGACGGTGTGGAGGCCGCCCGGCGGGCCGCCGCCGGGGAGACTGGCGTGATTGAAGCCACTCACTCGCGCAAATTAATCGTTCAGGCGGCCGGATACGCCGCCATGAACGGAGGCGGCGCATTTGACGGTCTGGGCTGGTCCGCGCTGGCCCGCACGCCGGCGGACGAGGCCTATGCGGCGGTTAACCGGGTCGAGACTTTAATGCGCGCCGCGCTGGCGGTGTCGTGTGCGGTGATCCTTGCTGTGGGCGTCGGCCTGGGCCGCAGCGCCAGCGCGCCGATCCGAACCCTGATCAGCGTCATGAAGCGGCTCGCGGAGGGTGATTTGGACGCCAGCGCCGAAGGCGTCGAGCGTCGCGACGAAATCGGCGCCATGGCCCGCGCGGTTGCCGTCTTCAAAGGCAACGCCATCGAAAACGCGCGATTGCAAGCCCGCGAAGCCGACGCGGCGCGCGCTCAAGCCGCGGAGAAAAAAGCCATGTTGGAGGCCTTGGTGGCGGACTTTGAAGCGCAAGTGGGCTCCGTCGCAGATACGCTCTCCACCACCGTGGGCGGACTGACCGAGAATGCGCAAACCATGGCCAGCGTGGCCACCGAGACGAGCGCTCAGGCGCAGAGCGTCGCCTCCGCGTCCGGTCAGGCCGGCGGCGCAGTTCAGACCGTCGCCGCAGCGGCGGAGGAAATGTCCGCCGCGATCAATGACATTACCGCCCAAATCTCCCAGGTTACCGAAGCCGCCACTAATGCGGTGACCGGGGTGGAAACGACTGAGACCGCCTTTAGCGCACTCTCCAAAGCCGCCGAACAAATCGGCCAGATCGCCGGGCTGATCACCGCCATTGCCGAGCAGACCAATTTACTCGCGCTCAACGCTACGATTGAGGCCGCGCGCGCGGGCGAGGCGGGCAAGGGCTTCGCTGTGGTGGCCTCGGAAGTGAAATCGCTGGCGAAACAGACCGCGGACGCGACCAAAACCATTACCGAGGAGATCCAGTCCATTCAAACCGCCAGCCGGGAGGCGGCGGGCGCCGTGGGGACCGTAGGCGGGCGTATTCGCGACGTCAGCGCTGCGGCGAACGCCATTGCGAGCGCCATGACCCAGCAAAACGCCGCCACCCGGGAAATTGCGTTCAACGTTAATGAGGCCGCGCAAGGATCGAAGGCGGTGAGCGACACCGCGAATGGCATGTCCGAGGCCGCGCAAAACGCTGGCGCGTCCAGCGAGGCGGTCGCCAATGCGGTCAACGCCATGTCCGAGCAGACCGATACGCTGCGCACCGCCGTAGACGGGTTTCTCAGCCGTATTCGCGCCGCCTAATTAAGCCATGCGGTGTGATTGCCATATCCCGCGCCCCCGGCTAAGCGATCGCCTGAACGGGCCAGTCGGGGGCGATTATGGCGGGGCGGGCAGGCGGATCGGCGCGTGTATTGGCCGCGGAGGCGATGGGCACGGCGTTTCTGCTGATGGCGGTGGTGGGCTCAGGGGTCATGGCGGAACGGCTCACCCCGGATGTGGGCCTTCAGCTTCTCGCAAATATGACCGCCACCGGCGCGATATTGGTGGTTTTGATCATTGGGCTCGGCCCGATTTCAGGGGCGCATTTCAACCCCGCCGTCACGCTCGCCATGGGTTTGCGCAAACGGATCACCTGGCGGCTCGGATTGGCGTATGCCGGCGCGCAGATCGCAGGCGGGCTGTTCGGCGTCGCCTTAGCCCATATCATGTTCGATCTGGCGCCCTGGCAGATCTCCCAAACCGTGCGGACCGGCGGGGGCCAATGGCTGGCCGAAGCGGTCGCCACCTTCGGGCTGGTCTGGGTGATTTTCCTCACGCTTAAAGCGCGCGCCGACGCCGTGGCGTGGACGGTGGGGCTCTATATCGCGTCGGCTTATTGGTTCACCGCCTCAACGAGCTTCGCCAATCCCGCCGTCACGATCGCGCGCGCCTTCACGGACACCTTCTCCGGAATTGCGCCGGCGTCTGCGCCGATCTTCGTGCTGGCTCAGTTGGTCGGCGCCGGACTGGCCGCCCTGGCGGCGGCCTGGTTCGCCCCGGACGAAGGTTAGGTTATTCCGCCGCCGCCATCTGGCTCGGAGACAGAGAGTTCCGGCCCCGCTCCGGATTGGGGATGATATCTTGGCGGTTTAACAGATCGCCGAGCGCGTCAGCGCCGCCGATATATTCCCCGTCAATCCAGATTTGCGGGACGGTCACCGGAGTTTTGTCGCCAATGATCTCTTTGACCCGAGCGACCATTTCGTAAAGCGCCCGCGGTTCTTTCACCACGTCGGAATACTCGTAAACAACCCCGGCCTCGTCCAAATAGCCTTTCGCGCGCACGCAATGGGGGCAGGTCTTCTTGCCGAACACCACCGTGCCCTCGCGTTTGGAGCGCTGGGTCCAGGCCTTGACCACGGCTTCGGTCAGCACGCCGCGGTTCAGCGCGGCGCCTTGGCTGACGACTTTGCCCTCCACCAACGTGATCGGCGCATGCCAACCGCCCTTGGGCAAGGGCTTCCACCAATGGCTCAGCCAATCGAGCACCTCAAGCTCCACCGGGATGCCGGCGAGTTCGGTCTCCATGACGTCTTTGATGACATCGAGCGTCAGCGCGCATTCCCCACAGGGAATGTTCACCTTGAAGGGGCCCCATTGGCCCGCCCAGCGGAAGAGAGTGATTTGGATCGGCGAGGTCATGGCGGGCTCCTAAGCGCGAGCGGGCATCGGTAAAAGCTTTGGCAAAAGCTATAGAGGGTATAATCGGAACCCTCGGCCCCAGAAACCAGAGGCGTAAACCCAGTTTGACGCGAACGTGGCGCGTCGTGACGACACGGGCGCGTAGCGCCGCTGTTAGGCTGCAGTGAAGCCGCGCTCGCCGTGACCCGCGCCGTGGCTTTACGGATGCGGACGAGCGGCGTATACCCGCGGGAAAAATCTGGCGCGGCGATCGGTCGGCG
>JBHJGU010000009.1:0-15728 GCA_050331475.1 Maricaulaceae bacterium
AGGCTCTCGTCGCCGGGCGCTTTCCCAACTTACCAGGTTTGGCCCCTTCGGTCCTTCTATCTCGGATTAAACGCCGTATGCATATCTCGCCCCAGAGAGGTCTGACGAATGCGCGGCTTCTGTGCCATGCGCCGTTGGTGATCCCCGAAAACTGTTGGATCCGCGTGGGCAACCAGGTTCGGACCTGGACCCCGGGCGAACTGTTGATTTTCGACGACTCTGTTGAGCACGAGGCGAAAAACGACAGCAGCGAAACCCGCCTCGTCCTGATTTTCGATATCTGGCGGCCGGAACTCACCGAAGAGGAACGCAACTTTGTGCGCCACCTCTTCGGAGCCATTGAGAGCTTCGGCTAAGCGGCGGGGTCGTCCGCCAAAACGCCGCGGCGGATCTGGTCGAGTTCGATGGATTCGAAAAGCGCTTTGAAATTGCCCTCGCCAAAGCCTTCATTGCCTTTGCGTTGGATGATCTCGAAGAAGATGGGTCCAACGGCGTTTTGGGTGAAGATTTGCAACAACAAGCCTTGGTCTTTGGACGGCGCGCCATCAATTAGGATCTTGTTCGCCTGTAGTCGCGCGATGTCCTCGCCATGATCGGTTCCAACGCGGCCCGGGATCCCTTCATAATAAGTGTCCGGCGTGTCTTGGAACGGTACGCCGCGAGCGCGCAGCTGCTCGACCGTGGCGTAGATATCGTCAGTCCCTAAGGCGATATGCTGAATGCCCTCGCCATTGTAGTCACGCAAGAATTCTTCGATCTGAGATTTATCGTCCTGGGATTCGTTCAGCGGGATCCGGATTTTCCCGCAAGGGCTGGTCATGGCTTTGGACACCAATCCCGTCAGCTTGCCCTCAATGTCGAAATACCGGATCTCGCGGAAGTTGAAGATCCGCTCATAATAATCCGCCCACTGATCCATGTTGCCGCGCTCGAGATTGTGTGTCAGGTGGTCGAGATATGTCAGCCCGGCGCTCTGGGCCGCTTCGTCAGCGCCGGGAAGAGGTTGAAAATCCACATCATAGATCGTTTTGGCGCCGTAACGATCGACCAGATAAACATTCGCCCCGCCAATCCCTTTGATCGCGGGAAGATTAAGCTCCATCGGCCCCACAGGGCTTTCGACGGGCTCCGCACCGCGCTCCAGCGCCTTCGCGAAGGCGGCTTGCGCGTCCTTGACGCGGAAAGCCATGGCGTTGGCGCCCTGGCTGTGAACGTCGCGAAACGCCGCTGGTTGGCCCGACGGCTCTAAATTCAGTAGAAAATTGATGTCGCCCTGCTTGTACCACACGACGTTTTTCGAACGGTGCTTGGCCACCGCCGTGAAGCCCAGGCTTTCGAAGAGAGCCGCCAGCGCGTCGGGTTCCGGCGCTGTGAACTCAACGAATTCAAAGCCGTCCGTGCCTAAAGGATTGTCGAACAGATCGCTCATGGGCGCGTCCTCGTGTCGGTCTCGCATCAGGGGGCCGCGAATGACGCGACCGGTCACCCCTCACATGCGGCTGAACGCCGCCTAATGCAACGGCTTTGCCCTCATACGCATCGGCGCTAGACCCCAAGAGATCATGACTGCGTTCGTTCTTCCCCCGCCGCCGATCCCGAGCTTGGCCGTCCGCAACATGGCGGCGCGCTTCCCGATCGGCCGGGTGTTCTGCATCGGCAAAAACTATGCCGATCATGTGGTGGAGATGGGCGGCGATCCCGCCTCCGATCCGCCGGTGGTGTTCCTCAAACCCGCCTCATCGGTGGTCGAGAGCCCTGCGAACCTGGCCTACCCGAAGGCGACGCGGGATCTGCACCATGAAGTCGAACTCGTCCTGGCGCTAAAGGCGGGCGAACCCCGGCTCGACAGCGTGTTCGGCTATGCGGCCGGGCTCGACCTCACGCGGCGGGATTTGCAAGCCGCCGCCAAAGCCAAAGGCGGCCCGTGGGATGCGGCGAAAAGCTTTGAGGGCGCGGCGATCGTCTCGCCCATCGCGCCGGTCGCCGACATCGGACATCCAGAGCGCGCGCGCATCTGGTTTGAGGCCGACGGGGTGACGCGCCAAGACGGCGATATCGGACAAATGATCCTCAAGCCGCTCGCCGTGCTTCAAGCGCTCGATGCCCTATTCGACCTCGCCGCGGGCGATCTGGTGTTCACCGGCACGCCTGCGGGCGTGGGACCGCTCGCGCCGGGCGCTATGGGCCAAGGCGGGGTTGAGGGGGTGGGCGAGGTGCGCCTCGCCCTGCGCCCCCGGGATACGGCGGCGCCATGAGCGGGTTGGTTCTGCACGGCTATTGGCGCTCGGGCACAAGCTATCGGGTGCGGCTGGCTTTGGCGCTGAAAGGGCTCGACTATGTCCATGCGGGCGTCGATCTGCGCGGCGGTGAACAAAGCGCTGTGCGTTATCGTGCGCTGTCCCCCCAAGGCTTGGTTCCCAGCTTGGAGACGCCCCACGGCGTGTTGGTGCAATCGCCTGCGATCTTGGAATGGCTTGACGAGGTTTACGCCGATCCGCCGCTGTTGCCGACCGACCCGTTTGCGCGCGCTCAGGTGCGCGCTATGGCCATGGTGATCGGGTGCGACATCCATCCCCTGAACAATTTGCGCGTTCTCAAAGCGCTTCGGGCGCGCGGCCAGGATCAAGACGCGGTCAATGCGTGGGCCGCGCAATGGTGCGCCGACGGCTTCGCGGCCCTGGAATCGTTGATTGAGCGCTACGACGCGGGCGGGCCGTTCGCCGCCGGCGAAGCGCCGGGCTTCGTGGAGTGCTACCTCCTGCCCCAGCTTTATAGCGCGCGCCGATTTGACGTGGCTCTGGCCCCCTACGCCCGACTGCTCGCCATCGAAGCGGCCTGCGACACGGTTGACGCGATGGCGGCGGCCCATCCCGACCGGCAGCCCGACGCCGATCCGGCTTAGCTGCCCGCGGTCTGCGCCCGGTCCAGCGCCTCTTTGACTTCCGGGGGCACGTATTTCTCATCATGCTTGGCGAGTACGGTGGAGGCGAGAAACACCCCCTCCTCGCTCAATGCGCCTTGGGCCACCACGCCTTGGCCCTCCCGGAATAAATCCGGCAGAACGCCCGTGTAACGCACCTCGACGGCGTCGACGAAGTCCGTGACCTCGAAGATGGCGTCCAGCCCGTCCCGGCGCACCGAGCCTTCCTCCACCATGCCGCCCAGCCGAAAGGTGCGCCCGGGCGCCAGCTCCGCCTCGGCCAATTCCGAGGGACTATAGAACAGCGCAATGTTTTCGCTCAGCGCGCTGAGCGCCAAGCCCGCCGCGGCGACCACCGCAAGCGCGCCCAATCCGATCAGGGCGAGTCGTTGATTGCGTCGCTTCGGGGCCATGGACGATCCTTTAATCCGGGTCATTTTGCGTGGAAAGAACATCGTTCGCCGCCGCCGGCGTATCAAGGCTGCGCGGGGATCCCCATGCCCTGGAGATCGCACGCGTCCGGTTCGACCCCTTTTTCGATCCCCAAGGCCACGAGCGCCGCACCCTCGGCCAGGAGCAGCGCCCGGCCGTTCCATGCCCTCCAGGTCTCTGGCGGCGGCAGGGCGGCTAGCCCCTCAAGGCGCATCACCCCCGCAAACTCGGGCTGCGGAAGATGCTCATAGAATATGCAGCCCCGATAGAGCATCGCCGGATCGGTTTCGATCCGGCGGATGAGCACGTAGACCCCACCGTCCAATCCACCGACCCAAACAGCGTCCTCTGGCACATGGGCCGGGCGGACGTCCGGTATGGGGGGATCGCAAGCCGACAATCCCAGCGCCGCCAGACCGATCAGGGCGAGTCGTTGATTGCGTCGCTTCGGGGCCATCGGGGGTCCTTTAATCCGGGTCGCTGTGCGTGGCGGAACCATCGTTCGCCGCCATCGGCGTATCAAGGCTGCGCGGGGATCCCCATCCCCTCGAGATCGCACGCGTCCGGTTCGACCCCCTTTTCGATCCCCAAGGCCACGAGCGCCGCCCCCTCGGGCAGGTGCAACTTCCGACCGTTCCATCCCCCCCAGGCCTCTGGCGGCGGCAGGGCGGCTAGCCCCTCAAGGCGCATCGCCCCCGCAAAGGCGGGCTGCGGAAGATACTCATAGAATATGCAGCCCCGATAGAGCATCGCCGGATCGGTTTCGATCCGCCGGATGAGCACGTAGACCCCACCGTCGGGTCCACCGACCCAAATAGCGTCCTCCGGCACATGGGCCGGGCGAACGTCCGGTATCGGGGGATCGCAAGCCGACAATCCCAGCGCCGCCGCCAGCAGCACCCATCCGAACCGCGCGCTCCCGCTCATGTGTAAACGCCCTCTATGTATACTTCATCGTCTCGGAAGTTATACTGATACTTGGCGAAGTTTTTGTCAAGATAACCAATGTAAATTATTGGAACAGGGTTCCAGGGTTTGGGGACAGATTTATTACCAATATTGGCGATTTCGAGGGCGAAGTGCAGGCAGTTTTTGGATAACAGCGCATAGGGCTCGCGTCCGGGGTTGCTATCCTGCTTAATTCTCTATTCAGCGAGTTCGCGCATCTCCTCGAACTTACCATCGGCGAGGATATACGCGCCGCCGATCCGACCCATCTAGCCGAACATCACAGAGATACGCCGCGAGCAATGCCGCAAAGACGGTCGTGTCGGATAGCCTGAACTGTCGATTTTGACATTTGGCACAGGCTCATTGCGCACGATCCCGAGTTTTTTTTGGATCAAAGCGCCCGTATTCGTAGTATTTAGTAAAGCCATCCTTTCCACGGATCAACAGTACGCCAGCATGACCAAGATGGTTTAACTTGATATCGAACTCGATATCATTCCAAGCCCAGCTATCTTCTGTAAAAAGGCTGTTTTTTACGACGATCTTGTAGTCCGGAAACACCATCGGAATCACAGCATCCATAGCCACCCCCTTCCGTTCACCGAAACTCTCAAATTAAGCCGTTACATTGAACCGCACGCTCATTTGAGCATTGCCAAACAGCTTGATGGCGTACGCAAACGCAATCAAGTGGAAAGGCGCCCATCCGGCGACGCCAGGAACCGGGTCGCAGCGCGGACCTGACCTCTGTTTTCGCCTATGCGCCCCGACCGTGCCGCCGCTGCGCCAGGTCGCCGCAGTCTAACGACGCGCAAACTTGACGCGGCGGGCACGGTGCGCTTCACCCCGTATTCAGCCTTATGTGGGCGAATTGCGCCGGATATCTCAGCGCGTGTCTGCTTGACGAACCCGCCCATGCGACCACTTCACGCGATCATGACCGCTGTAAAACCGGCCTACTCAGTGGCAACATCCTTTTGACTGTTCTCGAAAGACGCGTAATCGCATCTCATTCTTAGTAAAGACAGAGCCCTTATGACCGATCAAATTCGCTCCGCCGCCCCGCAAAACCGGACCCTCCCCCGGGAGACCGCGAAATCCCAATTGCGTGGGGCTGTGGATCGATTGCGAGAGGCGGGCGAGTATCGGCAGTTTGCGACCCTGGAGCGGGTGGCCGAGCAAGCGCCGAGCGCGCGGTTCTTCGGGCTCTCGACCTTAGCGGGCGCTGAAACGCTGAACCCCTGCGATGACGTCGAAGTTTGGTGTTCGAACGATTATCTGGGCATGTCCCAGCATCCCGATGTACGCAAAGCCATGATCGACGCGGTGGACCGCTGCGGCGCGGGCGCGGGCGGCACGCGGAATATCTCGGGCACCTCGATCTACCATTTGCGCTTAGAGGCGGAACTCGCCGACCTGCACCACAAGGAAACGGCGCTTCTGTTCACCTCCGGCTATGTGGCCAATGAGGCGGCGATTTCTACGCTGGCTAAGCTGTTGCCCAATTGCGTGATTTTCTCCGATGAGCTGAACCACGCCTCCATGATCGCGGGCGTGCGCGCGAGCCGGTGCGAGAAACGCATCTGGCGGCACAATGATGTGGAACACCTCGAAGCGCTCCTCGAAGAATATCCGAAAGAGCAGGCCAAACTGATCGTGTTCGAAAGCGTCTATTCGATGGATGGCGATATCGGGCCGATCAAAGAGGTCTGCGACCTGGCCGAAAAATACAACGCCTTGACCTATCTCGACGAGGTTCACGCGGTGGGTCTCTATGGTCCGCGCGGCGGCGGTATCGCCGAGCGCGACAACCAATTGGCGCGGGTGGATGTGATCCAAGGCACGCTGGCGAAAGCCTTCGGTGTGATGGGCGGCTATATCGCCGGCGACCGAGACATTGTGGACGCGGTGCGCTCCTACGCGCCGGGCTTCATCTTCTCCACCTCCCTGTCGCCCGCTTTGGCCGCGGCCGCCCACGCCTCGGTGTCGTACGTGAAAGCGCACAATGAGTTGCGCGAGCGCCACCAAGACCGGTCCCGGCGCGCCAAACAGGCGCTGACCAATGAGGGACTGCCGGTGCTCCCCAACCCCACCCACATTGTGCCCGTGGTGATTGGGGACGCGCACCACTGCAAGCGGATCGCCCACCAATTGCTGGAAGATAAGCGCATCTATGTTCAGCCGATCGTGTCGCCGACCGTGCCGCGGGGCACCGAACGGCTGCGCCTGACGCCGAACCCGCTGCATTCGGACGCCGCGATTGACCGCCTGGCAAAAGCAGTGCGCTCGCTTTGGCGGGTTTGCCCGGTCAGCGGCGCGGCGAGCTTCCGCGTGAATTTGAGCTGAGGCCCAAACGCACTAGTCTATAGCGCATGTTGGCGGAATTCGGTCATTTGGCGCTCGCCGCCGCTCTGGCATTGGCGGGCCTGCAGGCTTTAGCGGCGTTCGCGGGCGCGCGCGTAAAAAACGTGGAACTCATGGCGTTAGGGCGCGCCTGCGCCCAAGCCCATGGACTCAGCGTCGCGCTCTCCTTTGTGTGCTTGCTGGGAGTGTTCGCCGCCTCCGACTTCACGGTGATGAATGTTGCGGAGAACAGCCATTCCGCCAAACCTTTAATCTACAAACTCACCGGCGCGTGGGGCAATCACGAAGGCTCCATGCTGTTGTGGGTGCTGATCTTGGCGCTCTATGGCGGCTCGCTGGCGACCGCGCGGCTAAACCTCCCCGCCGCCACCCAAGCAACGGCTGTCGGCGTGCAAGGCCTTCTGAGTTTCGGAGCAACGGCGTTTGTGCTCGCCCTGTCCAACCCGTTTCTCCGGCTCGACCCGCCGCCCTTCGACGGCGCGGGGCTCAATCCGCTGTTGCAGGATGCGGGCCTGATCATTCACCCGCCCATGCTCTATATGGGCTATGTGGGCTTTTCGGTGGTGTTTTCGCTGACCATAGCCGGGCTCGCCGCGGGCCGGATCGACTCCGATTGGGCGCGCGCAGTCCGTCCCTATGTCCTGTTCGCCTGGGCGTTTTTAAGCTTGGGCATCGGCCTGGGCGCCTGGTGGGCCTATCGCGAGCTGGGCTGGGGCGGGTATTGGTTCTGGGACCCGGTGGAGAACGCGTCGCTCTTGCCTTGGCTGGTCGGCGCCGCGCTGAGCCATTCGGTGATCGTGCTCGCTAAGCGCAACACGCTGGCGCGGTGGTGTGCGCTTTTGGGCGTGCTTGCGTTTGGCATGTCGGTCTTGGGCACCTTCCTGGTGCGCTCAGGCGCGCTCACCTCGGTGCACGCCTTCGCGGTCGATCCCAAGCGCGGCATCGCCATTCTGATTTATCTTGCCTTAACCCTTGGCGCCGGGCTGACCTTGTACGCGGCTAAGGCCTCCCGCCTTCCCGCCGGCGCGGGCCAAGGCGCCTTCAGCCGCGACGGCTTTATCAAGCTTAACAATCTCTTGATGAGCGTTAGCGCGGCCCTCGTCCTCGTGGGCACGGTTTATCCCCTCGTGATCGAAGCCTTGGACCTGCGCACCATTTCTGTGGGCGCGCCTTATTTTAACGCCACCACCACCCCGGTGCTGGTGGCGGCCCTGATCGCCATGGGGTTTGGGCCATTCTCGCCTTGGGGACGGGAGGCGGGCTGGCCGCTCGTCAAAGCGTCCGCGGTCTTGCTGATCCTCGCGGGCGCAGCCGGTTTAGCGGCGTTGGCGTTCGCGCCCACAGCCGTGGTCGGCGCGCTGGGGGTGGCGGCGGCGGTGTGGCTCGCGCTTTCGACCGCGCGCTATCTCGCCCAGCGCGCTCGCGCAACGGGCGGGCTGACCCTGGAAAGCCTCGGCCTGGTGCTCGCCCATGGCGGGGTGGCTTTGGCGGCGCTGGGGTTGGCGGTCTCGGGGCTCTACTCGCGTGAAACCATTGCGGCGATCGAACCGGGCGGCGCAATCGAATTGAACGGCGTCACCTACACCCTTGAGACCATCGATCCGGTCACCGGCCCGAATTATCAAGGTGTCCGGGCCACGGTGACCCTGGCGCGTGACGGCCAAACCCCGTTCTCCACGCTTTATCCCGAGCGGCGCGCCTAAGCCGGGGTATCGAGCATGATCACCACCCAAGCCGCGCTCAAGCCCGCGCTCTGGGGCGACCATTACGTGACCCTCGCCGATCTCAATGAGGGCCAAACCCAAGCCCGTGGCCCGGCTTGGGCGTTGCGCGCCTATGACCGTCCGCTGGTGGGCCTGATCTGGGCTGGGGTGGTGTTGGTGTTTTGGGGCGCGCTTCTGGCGAGTTACACCGCCGCCCGCGCCGCACGCGCGCTGGCCGATCGGCAGACGAGCGCGCCCCAACCCCAGGCCGCGGAATGATCCGGACCCTGCTCATCCTGACGCTCGGCCTGCTCTGCGCCGGCATGAGCCCAGCCCAAGCACCGGCGCCAGCGCCGCCCGCAGTCCTTGAAGCGCGGCTGGAGGACCCCGCCTTGGAAGCCCGCGCGCAGGCGCTGTTTCGGGAACTGCGCTGCCCGGTTTGCACGGCCCAATCGATTGCGGAGTCCGATGCGGACGTGTCCGCCGATTTACGCCGGCTGGTGCGCGGCTTTATCCAAGAGGGCCGGTCGGATCGGGAGATCCTCGCCGATCTGACCGCGCGCTATGGCGACACGGTCCGTCTGCGCCCGCCGGTGGACGGGCGAACCTATCTCTTATGGGCGACGCCGTGGCTCGTTCTCGGCCTAGGCGTGGCGCTGTGGTGGCGCGCGGGCCGCGCGCGGCCCTCTGAGGCGGCCCCCGCCTTATGATCCCCGACAGCGCCGAAGGCGAACCCGACGCGTTCGCGCCGGTGAGCTTGGGTGTTGCGGATTTCGGATGTGACCGCGGCGGCCGCGCTGTATTCCGAGGGGTCAGTTTCGAGCTGCAGCCAGGCCAGGTCCTAGACGTACGCGGGCCCAATGGGGTGGGCAAGTCCACGCTTTTACGCGCGCTCGCTGGGCTCACCGGTGCGGTTCACGGTGAGTTGCGTTGGCGGACCCAGGACCGAGAGGCCGCCCGTCCCCGGGCCGATGCGATGTCCTATCAAGGCCATAAAGACCCGATCAAAGGCGTGTTCACCGCCCGCGAAAACCTAACCGTCTGGGCCAAGCTCGCGCGCGGACGGTCGCGTGTGGACTCAGCGCTCGAAACGGTGGGTCTGGCGCGCCTGGCCGCCGCGCCGGGCCGGTTGCTCTCCGCCGGTCAGCGCCGACGGCTTAGCTTCGCCCGGCTTTTGGCGGAGCGTCGGCCGGTCTGGCTGCTCGACGAGCCCAATGCCGGGCTCGACGCGCAAGGGGCCGAGCTGGTGGGCGCGCTTCTGGATGACCACCTCGCCCGCGGCGGGCTTGCGGTCTTAGCAAGCCATGCGCGCCTGCCCGCCAAAACCCCCTTTCAGACCCTGGTTCTGGAGCCGGGCTAATGGACGGTTTCAGCGCAGTCTTCGCCCGAGAAGTCGGGCTTGCCTGGCGCGACGGCGCGGGTTGGGCGTTCGGGCTCGTCTTTTTCGCGCTAGTGATCGGGCTGGCCGCCTTCGCGATCGGTCCGGACCGGGCGAGCCTGAGCGCGCTTGCGCCCGGGCTGGTCTGGCTCGCCGCCGCCTTGGCCAGCCAGCTCTCACTGGACCGGTTGTTCGCGCCCGATGTCGAAGACGGAACGCTCGACCTCTTAACCCTGGGCGCTGCGCCTTTGACCCTGGTTGCACTCGCCAAATGTGCAGCCCAGTGGACGACTTCGGTGGCGCCGATCATTCTCGCCGCTCCGGCGCTCGCGGCCTCTCTGGCCATGGTGGAGACCGCCTATCCCACGCTGATCGTCTCGCTTTTGCTGGGCACGCCCGCGCTCACCCTATATGGCGCCATAGGCGCGGCGCTGGCGGCCGGCTCGAAAGCGAACGGTTTACTGGTGGCGTTAATCTCGGGACCACTCATCGTGCCCACCCTGATCTTCGGCGTCGGCGCGGCGCGCGCGGGCCTAGACGGGGCGGGTTTTGCGGCGCCGGAATTGCGCTTGCTCGGCGCTGTCAGCTTGGTCGCGTTCGCCGTAGCGCCGGTTTCGATCGCCGCCGCCTTGCGCGCGCAGATCGATTAAGGTGGATTGGACCCAGGAGGCCCTATGCTGAGCTATCTCGCCAACCCCGCCCGATTTCGCAGCTTCGCCCGCATCGCGCGTCCGATCGCCGGGTGGACCGCCGTCACCCTGCTCGTCACGGGCCTCCCCTGGGCGCTGGCGTTCTCCCCGCCTGACTACCAGCAGGGCGACAGCGTGCGGATCATGTATGTCCACGTACCTGCGGCCTGGATGTCGCTGGCGATCTACACCGTCATCGCGGCGGCGGGGCTCGTGAGTTTCGTCTGGCGGCATCCGCTCGCGGATGTGGCGGGCAAGTGCGCGGCCCCGCTTGGCGCATGCTTCACATTCTTGGCGCTGGTGACCGGGGCGCTATGGGGCAAGCCCACATGGGGAACCTGGTGGGTGTGGGATGCGCGGCTAACCTCCGTTTTGGTGTTGTTTTTCCTGTATCTTGGCCTGATGGCGCTATGGCGCTCTATCGACGATCAGACCAAGGCCGCGCGCATTGCGGGGATCGCCGCCATGGTGGGCTGGATCAACGTGCCGATCATCAAATTCTCCGTGGATTGGTGGAACTCGCTACACCAACCCGCGAGCGTCTTCCGGCCCGACGGCCCCACCATTGACGCGTCCCTTTTGTGGCCCTTAGCGATCATGGCGCTCGCTTATACAGCGCTGTTTGCGTGGCTCTTGTTTGTGGCTATGGAGGCGGAACTCGATCGCCGCCGGGTCCAGGTCTTGCGCGACCGCCAGATCGGCGCCGCGGGGGCGCGACCGGCCCGCCCCGCTGAAATCCCCGGAACCGGCGCGCCGGCATGAGCGACTTTTTCGCCATGGGCGGGCACGGCCCGTTTATCTGGACCGCCTATGGGCTAAGCGCCTTGGTGCTGATCACCGCCAGCGTGGTGACCTTGCGCGCCGCCGCCCGCGCCAAGCGGGAACGTGCGCGCCTGGACGCCCTTGAGGAGCCAAAGCGGTGAGCGCGAGCTTCCTGCTCGCCGCCTTTGCGATCGTCATAGGCTTGGGCGCGATCACCGCATGGCTCACGTTGAGCCGACGCGGCGACGCGCGCAAACCCGCCTTTGCGGCCCTGGCCCTCATACCACTTCTCACGCTGGGGATTTACGCGCTGACCGGTAGCCCCGAGCAGGCCCACCGCTTTGTCACCCCGCCGGAGACCAGCCGCACGCTCGCCCGCTCCGCAGCGCTTGCCGAGCTCGACGCGCGGCGCGCGCAGCTTGAAGCCGAAGGCGGAAGCCTGGCGGACTGGCGCGATTTAGGCCTCGCCAATCGCGAGGCGGGCCGGTTAGACGCTGCGATCAGCGCTTTTGCGGCTGCGCTCACGGCGGCGGAGGATGCGGACGCGGACGCGCGGCTCGACGTGCTCGGCGCCTATGGCGAGGCGCGGGTCAATCAGCGCGGCGGCGTGGTGGACCGGGAGGCCGCGAGCGCGTTCGGCGAATTGATCCGTGCGCGGCCCGATGATCCGGGCGCGGTGTTTTTCTTAGGCCTCGCAGCCCGTCAAGCCGGCGATCCCGCCAGCGCGGTGTTGTTTTGGCGTCGGCTGCTCGCCTTAACGCCGCCCGACCTGCCCGGGCGCGACCGGATCGCCCAAGCGCTCGCCGAGGCGGAGGCGGCGCTCGAGACCCCCGACGCGGTCGGCCTACCCGCCCCTGACGCGGACGCCGCGCGGGCTGTTGCTGAGCTGTCGGCGGAGGACCAACGCGCGTTTATCGCCGACCGCGTCGCGAGTTTTCGCGCCCGGGTGGAGGCGGAAAGCCCGGAAGACCCCACGGCCTGGGTTCAACTGGCGCGCATGTATGTGGTCTTGGAGCGTCGCGAGGATGCGCTTTCGGCGTTTGACCGCGCACTGGCTCTGCGCCCGGACCCCGATATTGAAGCTGAACGCGACGCCGCGGCCGGTTAAGGTGCGCGCATGAGCAGCCCCACCTCCCGCACTGACCGCGCTCAGGCCGAAGTCGCCGGCCGAAAACGGCTCTATAACGAAATCCACGCCCGGCCGCCGCAACCGCTTGAGGCGCCAGCGCAAATCACCCATTTGGCGCTGTTGGCGTCAAACGCCGAAGCCGAGGCGGACGCGGAGCGGCTCAACACGCTCGCGGACGGGGTTCACCAGCCCGGGCCTGCTCCCCAAGCCCGCCACGCCATGCTGGATGGCGGGGTGTGGCGGCTGCGGTGGGAGCGGCATGCGGAGTTTCTCAGCTACACCATCGTTCGGCCGGGACCCACGGACACCCCATTCTCCGACACCGCGTTGGACGCCTTCCCTCAGGACTTCGTCGCCCAGACGCCGGGCCGGCTGTTGCTAGGCGTTCATGTCAGCGTGGCCAATGCGGACCGGGCGTATTTGAACAAAGACGATATCCAGAAAGCGCTGGGACAGAACGATTATTTGGTCTCCACCTTCAAGGGCGGCGGGCTGACGGCGGCGAGCGCGTTTCGCCTGCACGGCGACGATTTCGCCCGGATCCTGGTTTACAACCATTCCTGCGGACCCACAGAGCTGGGTCGAGCGGTGCAATGGCTCCTTGAGGTCGAGACGTACCGGATGATGGCGCTTCTGGCTTTGCCGGTCGCCCACCAAGTGGGCGCCGCCGTCAGCAAGCTGGAGGCGAATGTCAACGACATCACCAAAAAGCTCGCCGCCACCCATTCCGAAGCCGAAGACCGGGCGCTGTTGGATCGGCTCATCCAAGCCTCGGCTCAGGCTGAGGACGAGGCGACCGATTCCAGTTTCCGCTTCTCCGCCGCGCGCGCCTATTACGCCATTGTGCGAGAACGCATCGCGGCGTTGCGTGAGGAGCGCCAAAAGGGTCGGGAGTCCTTGGGCGGGTTTCTCGATCGCCGGCTGGCGCCCGCTATGAACACCTGTGACGCCACCGCCCAGCGCCAACAAGCGGTGATCGATCGACTGTCCCGGGTGACGGACCTGTTGCGCACCCGCGTGGACATGGCTTTGCAGCAACAAAACGCCAAAATGCTCGCCTCTGTTGATAAGCGCGCCAAAATGCAATTGCGCCTGCAACAGACCGTGGAGGGGCTCTCGGTGGTGGCGATCAGCTATTACGCCGTGGGCCTGGCCGGCTATGTGTTCAAAGCGCTTGAGCACGCTGTGAGCGCTTTCGACGCCACCTTGGCCACTGGGCTAAGCGCGCCAGCGATCGTTCTAGGCGTGGCTTGGACGTTGCGTCGCGCGCGCAAAGCGCTGACAGATTCCGATCCGCCCGCCGTTCAGGAGTAAGCCCATGCGTGTGTCCCCGTTTCTGGGGCTTTTGGCCCTCACCCTCGCCGCGCCCGCGCTCGCGCAGACCCCGACCGTGAACGCGGAGCGGATCGCGGAGCGGATCGAAACCCTCTCCCAATACGGCGCCAATGCGGAGGGCGGGGTCGACCGGGTCGCCTATTCCGAGGCTGATCTGGCGGGACGCGCTTATCTGAAAGACTTGATGGCGGAGGCGGGGCTGAGCGTGCGCGTCACCCCGGGGGGCAATATTATCGGGACCCGGCCCGGCGCCCGGCCCGACGCGCCCGCCATCATGGTGGGCAGCCATTCCGACAGCGTGCCCGGGGGCGGCAATTATGACGGCCCCGCAGGCGTGCTCACCGCGCTCGAAGTGGCGCAAACCCTGGAGGATGGCGGGATCACGCTCGACCATCCCTTGGAAGTGATCATCTTCGCCAATGAGGAAGGCGGGCTGGTGGGCAGCCGGGCGTTGACCGGGCGGCTGAGCCAAGACGCGTTGGCGGCCGCCTCGACCTTGGGGATCTCCCACCGGGAGGGCATCGCCAAGCTGGGCGGCGATCCGGATAAAATCATTGAGGGCGAGCCGCACTATGCGCCGGGCGCGCTCAGAGCCTTCATCGAGTTGCATATCGAACAAGGCCGGGTGCTTGAGGGGGCGGACCAAGACATTGGCGTGGTCCAGGGCATTGTGGGCATTCGCTGGTGGGACGTCACGCTGAGCGGCACCGCCAATCACGCCGGCACGACGCCTATGAACCGGCGCGAAGACCCGCTTTTGGCCGCCGCCCAATTGATCCAAGCGGTCAACCGCGCCGCGCTGGACCGTGTCGGCGCGCAAGTGGCCACCGTGGGCAAGATCGAGGCGTTTCCCGGCGCGCCGAACGTTATCCCGGCGCGGGTGGAGATGAGCTTGGAGATCCGCGACTTGTCCACCGACGTGATGCAGGCGGTGTTCGACGACATCCAAGCCCAGGCCGCCGCGATCACCGCCCATTCCGGGGTGGAGATCGCGTTTGAGGAAATCCCGCTCGACATCGCCCCCGCCCCCACAGACGACACCGTGCGCGCGGCCATCGCCCAGGCGGCCGAAGACGCCGGGCTGAGCTATCGTTTTATGCCCTCGGGCGCGGGCCATGACGCCCAGCAAATGACCCATATCGCGCCGACGGGCATGATTTTTGTGCCCTCCAAAGACGGGATCAGCCATTCGCCAAAGGAATTTACCGCCAATGAGGATCTGGCCAACGGCGCGCAAGTCATGCTCGGCGCCGTCCTCGCGTTAGACAAGATCGTGGATTAGCCATGCACGTCGCCTTCAGACCCGAAAGCCCGCCAGCCGACCCGATCGGCTTCGAGGATTTCCTAAAGGTCGATATCCGCGCGGGTACGGTGACCGACGCCCAAGCGTTTCCGGAAGCGCGCAAACCCTCGCTTAAGCTATGGATTGATTTCGGCATCGCCATCGGGGTGAAAAAATCCTCCGCCCAGATTGCTGCGCTTTACGCACCCGCAGACCTTGTGGGCCGGCAAGTGCTCGCGGTGGTGAACTTCCCGCCCCGCCAGATCGGTCCGTTCATGTCCGAAGTGCTGGTGCTGGGCACGACGGACGCGGAAGGCCGCGTTCAGCTCCTTGCGCCCGCGCCTGGGTCGCTGAACGGCGCGCGGGTGAGTTGAGGCCGGACCACCGACGCTTCACCACGCTTTAAACACGCCCACGCCTTTGGCCGCCCTCGGATCGGGCCCCTTAGGCCCCGGCTTGGCGGCCGAGGCAAGGGAACCGTGTCCTTGCGAGGCCCTTTAAGACATGGTTGTTGATGTAAAGCGATGGCGTCATGGCGAACCGCTCAAGCGGCGCGGCAATCCAGGAAACCTCGAAGCCCAGCAGAACCGTCGTCTGGATCGCCGCGTCGCCTTCGGCTCATCGCGATGACGATAAACACACGCGTCATCTACCCTGTTTGTTGGGCGAGTTGAGCGTCTCTGATTTTGGCGTTTGCGAGGGTTATGAGCTTTCGCATGACGGCTGTGAGGGCGGTCATTTTGGGTTTTCCGTTGGCGATGAGGCGTTCGTAGAAGGCTTTGA
>JBHJGU010000010.1:0-29507 GCA_050331475.1 Maricaulaceae bacterium
CCGCAAACCCGCCTGCCGCTGCGCGCCCTGTCACAGACCGACGGCTGGTGCGACGCGCCTGAAGATCGCGGATATAACCGGCTGGTCCGACGCCCCTATCCCGCCTCGCACGAGGCGCTATGGCGCGAAGACGGCCGCTACGACATTCTCGTTGTCCTCGGCCATAACGACGCGCCGCCGATCAGCGCGCTGGGCAGCGCTATTTTCTTGCATGTGGCGGCGGAGGACTTCCGGCCGACAGAGGGCTGCATTGCATTGGCCTTACCGGACCTACGCGATGTTTTGCACCACGCGCGCCCGGGCGACGCCTTGCAGATCGCCCGCGACGGATCAGGCCGGCCGCGGCCCGAATAAGGCGGAGCCCACGCGCACAGACGTTGCGCCAAATCGAACCGCCCTATCGTAGTCCCCGCTCATGCCCATGGAGAGCCGGTCAAGCCCACACCGCTCGGCCAGGTCAGCCAACAAAGCGAAATGCGTCGCCGGCGTTTCATTGATCGGCGGAATGCACATCAAACCTTCGACCGGAAGGCCATAGTCATCGCGCACGGTCCTGACAAAGACTTCGGCCTCGAGCGGCGGAACGCCTGATTTCTGGGGCTCTTCGCCCGTGTTAACCTGAACGTAAAACCGTGGCGCACGGCCAAGCGCTTGAACCGCATCCGCCAAGGCGTGAGCCAGTTTGGGCCGATCTACGGTCTCGATCACGTCGAACAGCGCCGCCGCGTCGGCGGCCTTATTCGATTGCAGCCCGCCGACCAGGCGCAATTCTAAATCGTTGATCCGCGCGCGACGAAACGCCCAGCGGTCTTGAGCTTCTTGAACGCGGTTTTCACCGAAAACCCGCTGCCCCGCCGCTAAGGCCGCCTCCACCCGCGCCTCAGGCTGACGCTTGGACACCGCGACGAGGGTGACGGACTGGGGATCGCGGTCCGCCGCCTTCGCGTTATCGGCGATGGTTCTTAGGATAGCCGCTCGATTGGCGGCAATGTCGGGAGGGATGCTCATGGCGCTCAATATGTCGGCCGCCGAACAGCTCGCAAGGGCGGCGGAAGACTTCAAACGCTTAGCGCTCCGGCCGTGCCTCAGGGCGCCCGCGGCGTTCGCGTTCCTCGACCCGGACCGCACGCCCGATCCGCTTGAAACGATCCATGACTTGCCAGCCGGCGTCGGCGTCGTCTGGCGCGATTTCGGCCGATCGGCTTGGCGGAGTCGTACGGGCCGGGCCGTTGCGCTTTGCCGCGCCCAGGCGCGACCCATGCTCATGGGCGCGGATGTAGCCCGCGCTTTGGAACTCCGAATTGGCCTTCATGCGCCCGAGCGGCGCGTCGAGACGATCCGGCGGTATAGATTGGCGGGGGGATCGGGACTGGCGACAGCCGCGGCGCATTCGCCGGCGGGTTTGATCCGAGCGCGTTGTGCGGGCGCGGATCTCGCGTTTTTATCGCCGGCCTTTCCAAGCCGCAGTCCGTCGGTCAAAGATCGACCCATCTTAGGCGCTCAGGCTTGGGCGCGTTGGGCCGCCACTGTCCCGATGCCGGTTTATGCGCTTGGGGGCGTGACGGCGCAGACTGTCGGCGCTTTGCGTGCGGGACCTGTCGCCGGGCTTGCGGCCATTGACGGGTTTGCGACGGAAACCGCTTAGAACCGGAATGCGGATTCTAGCTTGATTTCCGGCTCGTCCCGTTCGGGGTCTATAGAGCCGATGAAGTCTTCAGGGGCGGTCAACCGCAACTGACCGCCGACACGCATGCGTGGCGTCAAATTCCAAAACGCACCGGCGCGCAAGCCGTCAAAGTCCAGCGCCGCTTGATCCCCACCGCCTTCGAAATCCAGCGTCAAGCCAAACCGCCGCTGCGCTAAAAGCACATCTGTGTTGGTCGCCGCCGTCGTGTTCAACGACACCCCGTTCGAAAACAGCTCTGGCGTCCGGAATGTGAAGGACTGGTACCACGGCGCCGTCACGCCGCCTTGGGCGCGATTGGCGCTGGCCAACGCCTCCAAACTTTCAAGACTGAACGAACTCGATAAACGCGTCGGATCATCGAACAAGATCGGCGCATCGAGTTCTGCGGCTAGGGTTTGGACCGGCCCCAAAGGCTCCACAATCATTGGGTCCGGCTTGGCAGGCTCTGACCTATTGTCTTGCGCCCAAGCGACCGCGCTCGTTGCGGCGAAAGCCGCAATCGCAAGCGCTGATCGAACGGGACGCAAAACTGTCATAGGATCCCCAAGGGCCAGATCGACGGGATTATAGGCTGAGAAATACTAAGCGCATGTGACGATCGCGTCAGAATGCGAGACCGACCTCAATAAACGCGGCGGTGCGGCTTTCAGGCGACAGAACCACGCCTGAAAAAGCCGTCTGAGGCTGAACTTGTTGTGAACGGATGACTCCAACTCCGAAGGATGCGGCGTTTTTCACCGTGACACTGACCCCAGCGTGCAAACTATCGGCCTCAACCCCCACCAAATCGTCGCGCGCAAAACCGTATCCGAGACCGAAAGTCGCAGGTCCCCGCACGTATCGCCCTTCGATGGCGGTGGCCTGGTAATCGCCGCTCGCCGTCGCGGCCAGCCCGTCAATACCGTTATTCGAACGCAAATGGCTGACCGAAACGCCAAAGCCGCGCCAAATCGCATAACCGGCCGCGTCCACCGCCTGAAACCGATCGAACGGCGCCAGACCGGTATCCTCCCCCGCCCGCGTAAAACCTACGGACACACCGGTTTCCAAAGAGGCGCGCCAACGCCGCTCAAACGCCGCGACGATTTCGACGACCTGATTATGCTGAGGGCTGAGCGGGTCCCCATTGTCTAAATTGATCTCGCGGGGGCAGGCGTCGACCCCGCAGGCTTCTAAGTCTGGAGTGAACGAAACGCCGATCTGAGCGCCAAGATAGCGCGGGCTTAAATAGCTGACTTTGAACGACGGTCCGGACAAATCGTTATCTGTCTTCACCGCGGCCAGACCTGTGGGATCCACCGCACCGTCGTCAGCATTGACTAGAACGAACGTCGCGGGGGGCCGGGCGGCAAGCAGGGCGGCCGCGCCCTCCTCCCGCCCCGCTATCACCTCCCCCCAGGGAGCGCGCAGAAATACGAACGCGTCCTCGGCCTGAACCTGGGTTCTGAAACTGTCCGCCGTCCCGTCCACGAATAACCCGCTCGCCGGCGCGGCGACGGGCACGGTGGCGCCGTCGAACACGACACTGGGGCATTCCGCGAGCGCGGCCGGACAGTCACCCGCCAAACCGCCAAAGCCGCGTCGCCCGGAATCGTCTTGCGCGCGCACCTGCAAGCCAGCGCCCAGGGTCCAGCCATTGTCGAGTACCAGGCGGGCTTCGCCGTGAAGCTCAGCATCCCACAACAGCCGGTCGGGCGCATCGATCTCGTTCAAGCCCGCCACCGTATAAACCGAACCGCCGCCGGATAAATCGACCCGGCCGAGCTGAACGGTCCGATCCGCCCTCGCCGATCCGCATACCGTCACAATACAAATGGCGGCGGCGAGCGCCTGCGCGCTCAGGATGAAGATCGGCCTCGACACGGCTGTCCCTCGCGTCCCACCCGCGCTCGGCGCTGGCGTCCTAAAGACGCCATGATATACACGCCTTTTAAGACCGGGGCGTTAGCATGCAAACAAAGGAGAGGCGGCCCATGTTGGGACGCGGAAAGACCGTGTGGGGTTTGGCGGCGGCGAGCGTGGCGCTGTCTGGGTGTTTGGGCGGCCGGGACGATGACCGCGCCGCGCGCGGCGAACCTGTGACGGTGTCTTCTGGCGGCGTGTTGGGCTTTGGGGGCGATGATGTGCCCTTTGGCCTCGGCGTGAACGCGTTTTTGTGGCGCGCGTCGCTGGACACGTTGAATTTTCTGCCGATCGCGCAAGCCGACCCCTATGGCGGACTGATCTTGACCGATTGGTACGTCAATCCGGAAATCGCCGGCGAGCGGTTCAAGGCCCAGGTTTATATTCTGGACACGCGGCTCAGAGCGGACGCGCTCAGCGTTGCGGTGTTCAAACAGGTGCGTGACGGTCAAGGCGGTTGGCTGGACACCGCCGTGGATCCCGATACGCCGATTTCGATCGAAAACGCCATTTTGACGCGGGCGCGCCAGCTGCGCATCGCGACCTTAGACGACTAAGCCTCGATTATGAGCGCGCGGTATAATCCCAAAGAAGCCGAACCGAAATGGCGCGCCGCTTGGGCCAAGGCGAACGCCTTCGCCGCACCGAAAGCGGCGGACGCGGGCGATGGGCCGAAATACTATGTGCTCGAGATGTTTCCTTATCCGTCCGGGCGCATTCACGTCGGCCATTCGCGCAACTACGCCATGGGCGATGTGGTGGCGCGGTACAAGCGCGCGCGGGGGTTCAACGTCCTCCATCCCATGGGCTGGGATGCGTTTGGCATGCCCGCGGAAAACGCCGCGATGGCGCGCGGGGTGCACCCCGGGGATTGGACCTACGCCAATATCGACGCCATGCGCGATCAGCTCAAACTTCTGGGCTTGTCGATCGATTGGGACCGGGAGTTCGCCACCTGCGATCCGGGCTATTACACGCACCAACAAGCGATCTTCCTCGCCTTCCTCAAAGCGGGCTTAGTCTACCGCAAATCTTCGAAGGTGAATTGGCATCCGGTGGACCACACCCTGCTAGCCAATGAGCAAGTCAATCACGGCAAAGGCTGGCGATCCGGCGCACCCGTGGAGACGCGCGAGCTGCAGCAATGGTTCTTTCGCATCACCGATTACGCGGAGGATTTGCTGTCCGCCATCGAAGGCTTAGAGCGCTGGCCAGACAAGGTCCGCACCATGCAGGCCAATTGGATCGGCAAGAGCCGCGGGGCGAATATTCGCTGGCCGATAGTCGACGCAGCCGTCGCCGAGACCGAGGCGATCGAAGTGTTCACCACCCGCCCGGATACGCTCTATGGCGCGAGCTTTTTGGCGCTTGCGCCCGACCATCCGGTGACCAAAGCGATCGCGGCGACCCGGCCCGAGGTGAAAACTTTCATCGAGAAAGCCGGACAACTCGGCACCTCCGAGGCGGACATTGAGAAGGAGGAAAAGTTCGGCGTCGATCTGGGGATTAAGGTTCAACATCCGTTCGATCCGAATTGGACCTTGCCCGTCTGGACAGCGAACTTCGTGCTCTCCAGCTATGGGACCGGCGCCGTGTTCGGCTCGCCAGCGGGCGACCAACGGGATCTGGATTTCGCCCGAAAATACGATTTGCCGGTCAATCCGGTGGTGTTGCCCCCCGGCGCGGACGCAGAGACCCATGAGATCGAGGACGAGGCCTATACCGGGCCCGGAACGATTTATAACTCGGACTTCCTCAACGGCTTATCGACGACCGACGCCATTGCGGCGGCCATCGACAAGCTCGAGACGCTGGGGTTAGGCGAAGGCACGACCACCTTTCGCCTGCGCGATTGGGGCGTGTCGAGGCAGCGCTATTGGGGGTGCCCGATCCCGGTCATCCATTGCGACACGTGCGGCGTCGTCCCGGTTCCGGCTGAAGACCTGCCGGTCGAGCTGCCCAAGGATGTGAGCTTTGACGCCCCTGGGAACCCGCTCGACCGCCATCCCACCTGGAAACACGTCGCCTGCCCGCAATGCGGCAAGCCGGCGGTGCGCGAGACTGACACACTGGACACCTTTGTGGATAGCGCATGGTATTTCGCCCGTTTCTGCGCGCCTTGGCTCGAAGACGCGCCGTTGAGCGAAACCGAATGCGCCTATTGGCTGCCGGTGGATCAATATGTCGGTGGGGTGGAGCATGCGGTGCTTCATCTGCTTTATGCGCGGTTTTTTATGCGCGCGTTGCACAAGGCTGGGGTTTTGGCGCGGGATTTGGACGAGCCGTTCGCAGGGCTGTTCACCCAAGGCATGGTCACCCACGAGACCTATAAAACCGCCGCCGGCCAATGGGTCGGCCCCGAAGAGATCGTGATCGACACAAACGGTGACGCCCGGTCGGCCAAAACCCTGGACGATGGCGCGCCTGTTGTGATCGGCGCAGTCGAGAAAATGTCTAAGTCCAAGCGGAACGTTGTCGATCTGGACGCCTTCGTGCAGGACTATGGTGCCGATGTGGCCCGTTGGTTCGTGCTCTCCGATAGCCCGCCTGAGCGCGACGTGGAGTGGAGCGATGCTGGCGTTGAGGGCGCCTGGCGCTTCGTACAACGGGTCTGGGCGGCTGCGGACGCTTTGCCGGACGCCGCGCCGGATCCTCTCTCCCCTGTCGGCGAGGTCGATGGCCCCGCACTGAAACTGCGCAAACAGACCCATAAAACCATTCTAGCCGTCACCGATGCGATCGAAGGGTTTCGGTTTAACTCCGCGGTGGCGGCGATTTATGAATTCGTCAACGCGCTTCGGACATCGGCTGAGTTGACGGACGCGGACGGTCTCGCGGCGAGGGCGGAGGCCCTAGGCGCGCTTGGACGGTTAATTGCGCCGTTTACGCCGCACTTGGCGGAGGAGGTTTGGGCCCGGATCGGCGGAACGGGCCTGGTTTGCCAGGCCGCTTGGCCCCAGGCGGACGCGAGCCTGGCCCGCGACGATATGATCGTCTTGCCAATCCAAGTGAATGGTAAAAAACGCGCCGAATTGGAGGCGCCGCGCGGGCTTTCGGCGGAAGACGCCGAGGCGCGCGCTTTAGAGACGCCAAAGGTTCAAGCCGCAATTGCAGGTCTGACGGTGCGAAAAGTGGTCGTCGTGCCGGATCGGATCGTCAACATCGTTGCGAAGTAGGGGGGTAAGCATGAACGGTTGGATGGGCGCTGGCCTCCTTGTGGCGAGTTTGAGCCTCGCGGCGTGCGGTTTCCAACCACTATACGCCGAACGGAGCGGCGTGACCGAACGACTCTCCCAAGTCGGATTCGTCGCGCCTGAAAGCGATGTCGGCTTCGCGCTTCAGCAAGAGCTGGTCAATCGCGTGGGCGTCCAACCGACCGCGAACAACACGCCCTACCGGCTCGAAGTTCAGGTCCGCGAAGGCCGCCAGATCGCGGGCTTGCGCGCGGATCGCGCCACGACGCGGGTAAACTTGATCCTCGGCGGCGCATACGCGCTTATCGATAACGCCACGGGTGAAGTCGTTTTGGACGGCGAAGGCCGCTCATTTGTGTCCTTTGATGTGCCCGATGAACCCTACGCCTCGGTGATTGTCGAGTTTGACGCGCGCGAGCGCGCGGTCGCTGAACTCGCCGACCAAATTCGCGGCCGATTGGCGATCTATTTCAACAAGACCCCGTCGTCGCTGGCGTCATGAAGCTCAGCGGCGCGGGCGTCGACAAAGCCCTTCGGTCGCCCGACCCGCAGATCTCCGGTTATTTGTTGTTCGGACCGGATCGGGGCTTGGTGCGATCGCGCGCCGCGGTCGTGTTCGGCGCGCTCGCCACAGACCTCAACGACCCGTTCAAAACAGCCACCCTCGGCGAAGACACACTAAAGTCCGATCCCGCGGCCTTGGCGGACGAAATGGCCGCGCCTGCGCTTACCGGCGGGGACCGTGTTCTGCGTTTAGTTTTAAATACCGACACTTTGGGCGGGGCGTGCGCGACCCTTTTTGGGGACATTGATGCGGGTGAGTTCAAACCCGCAGCCCGGATCGTGATCGAAGCCGGCGATCTCAGCCCGCGCTCGAAGCTTCGCCAAGCCTTTGAAAAAGCGAAATGCACCGCCGCAATCGGCTGTTATCCGCCCGGCGCTCGCGATCTCGCGCGCTTGGCCACCGAACGGTTAGACCGGTGGAAAGTGCGCCTTGCAAGCGCTGCGCAAGACGCGCTCATCGAGCGCCTGCCCGCCGATCATGGCCTGGCGCTCCAAGAACTCGACAAGCTCGCGCTCTATGTCGGGGTTGCAGGCGGCGAAGCGACTTTGACGGATATTGACGCCGTGATCGCGCCTGACGGCGGGGCGGGGGGCGACGCCCTCGCTTCGGCGGCGTTTTCTGGAGCGGTGGCGGATGTGGACGCCGGCGTGCGCCGCGCTTTGAACCAAGGCGTTGCGCCCGTTGGTTTGATCCGGCAATTGGCCCGTCACGGCGATCGCCTGTCGGAGGCCGCAAATCTGATCGCCCAAGGCGCGGGAACCGACGCGGCGCTGCGCGCCCTTAATCCGCCGGTGTTCAAAATGCAGGTCGCCGCCTTCACCGCCCAATTACGCACCTGGTCCGCGGACCGGCTGGCCCGGTTGATGCGCCACATCTATGAGACCGAAGCAGCCCTTAAAACCTCGGGCGCGCCGGATCGGGCGCTCATCTCCATGCTTTATCTCGACGTGGCGCGGGCGGGCGCTCGTCCGCGCCGATAACCACGCGCCGACAATCGGTTAAATCCGTTGAGACAAGCGGCGGCACAAATCGTCTAATTGCTCGAGCGTTTGGTAGCGAATGCGCACCTCCCCGGCCTCCGCCCCCGCAGGTCGCAAATCGACCTCCAATCCCAGCCGATCGATAAGGTCCAGCTCGAGCGCGCGGGTGTCCGGGTCCTTCTCCCCGCGCGAACCGGCCGAGCCACGGCTTGGCGAGGGCGCGCCAGGCTCCGTGTGCGCCGCGCGGGCGAGGGCCTCGGCCTGGCGAACATTGAGCCCCTTGTCGACAATTTCCCGGGCCAAGCTCTCCGGACGCTCGGCGGTTAGGATCGCGCGCGCATGGCCCGCGCTGAGCGCGCCCTCATCAAGCAGACGCAGAACGTCATCGGGCAAGCTCAAGAGCCGCAAGCTGTTGGCCACATGGCTGCGGCTTTTGCCCACCACTTGAGCGACAGCATCCTGGGTGTGTCCGAACTGGTCCATCAGGGCGCGGTAGGCTTGCGCCTCTTCGCGGGGATTAAGATCGGCCCGTTGGACGTTCTCAACAATAGCGACCTCAAGCACTTCGCGGTCGGTGAGCGTGCGCACAAGGGCCGGTATGGCGTGTAGGCCCGCGCGCTGGGCCGCGCGCCAGCGCCGTTCGCCGGCGACAATCTGGTAGGCGCCCTCGCCGACAGGACGCACCAGAATCGGCTGGAGCACGCCGTTCTCTTGGATCGATTGGGCGAGTTCGTCGAGCTCGAGATCGGTGAACCGGCGTCGGGGCTGGTCCGGATTGCGTTTGATTTGCTCGATGGGCAAGGCTTTGGGACCAGAGCCGCCGGCGCTGTCCGACCCGGCCTCCGCCCTCAGTTCAGCATTGTCCGCTTCGGCCTCGCCAATGAGTGCGGAAAGTCCGCGCCCAAGCCGCGCGCCCTTAGCGCTTTTACCCCCAGCCATTACGCCGGTTCGACCTGGCGAGACCGCCGAAGAAGCTCCCCGGCGAGCTTGATATAGGCCTGCGAGCCGGCGCATTTATGATCGTAAAGCAGCGCCGGTTTACCATAGGACGGCGCTTCAGAGACCCGTACATTACGCGGGATCACGGTCTCATAGACCTTATCGCCGAAATGGGCGCGAACGTCATCAGCGACTTGGTCGGATAAGTTATTTCTCTTGTCAAACATAGTTAAAACAACGCCCTGTATTTCAAGGTCAGGGTTTAATGTCTTTTTGACAAGGTCAATTGTGCGAAGAAGCTGGCTTAAACCTTCAAGCGCGAAGAATTCGCACTGTAAGGGCACTAAAACCGCATCAGACGCGGTCATGGCGTTGACCGTCAAAAGATTGAGCGACGGTGGGCAATCGATCAACACGTAATCATAAGGCGGCGGCCCGCCCGATCGGCCCGCCAAACCGGAAAAGGCGTCCCGAAGCCGGTATGAGCGTCGGGGCGTGTTCGCCAACTCCGTTTCCGCGCCGGACAAATCAACGTCCGACGGTGCGAGATCCAGATTGGGAACAGCGGTCTCGACAATGACGTCCGCTAAGCGCGCCGCGCCAGTGATCAAATCATAAGTGGTTTTGTGCCGCTGCGCGCGATCCACGCCTAAACCGGTTGACGCGTTCCCCTGCGGATCGCAGTCGACGACCAGGACCGATTGGCCAGACGCCGCCAGCGCTGTGCCCAGATTAATCGCCGTCGTTGTCTTACCGACCCCGCCTTTCTGATTAGCGATCGATAGAATGCGCGGCTCGGGAGCGCTCGCGGTCATGATGGCGTAAACCTCTTATGGCCAGGCAAACCCCGTCAGGGTTGGACCGGCTGGGGTGGGTCTCAACGCTCATATGCCAATGGGCGCGGGCTTGGGTCAATTCATCTGAAGCGCTGCGCCCTTTGAGAAACGCCATTTGGGTGTGGGAAACCGCAAAACGGTGGGCGTAACTCAACAATTTGTCCAAGGGCGCCAAAGCCCGCGCCGTAATCACGTCAGGGGACGGAACGATCGCGTCTTCGATGCGCTGGGCGTGCACCACCGCCGGCGCGCCGGTCTCGCGAATGACCGCTCGTAAGAACGCAACCTTCTTTTGGTTGGACTCCACGAGATGGACCTCAGCCCCCGGTCTCGTCTTGAGCCGAAAAGCGATGGCGAGACCAGGCACACCGCCTCCGGAGCCGAGATCGAGCCAAGTCAAAGCGTCATCGGGCATGGCGTCGACGATTTGCGCCCCATCGAGCGCATGGCGACGCCAGAAGCGATCCACCTCCCCGGGCGCCATGAGATTGATCCGCGCATTCCAACGCGCCAATAGACCGCGCCAGGTCTCAAAGTCGCTCAGTGTTTCACGTGAAACGCCGAGGGCGCGCGCGAACGCTTCCGCGTCCACGGCTCACGCCGTCCGGCGCGCCCGCCGGACATGGGCGAGCAAGGCGGTCAACGCGCCCGGGGTGACCCCTTCAATCCGACCGGCCTGACCGAGAGATCGCGGTCGAATGCGGGACAGTTTTTCGCGCACTTCGTTGGAGAGACCGCCAACGGCCGCATAATCTAAATCCTCGGGCAAACGGAGCGCTTCATCTCGGCGCATGGCCTCGACTTCCGCGGACTGTCGCTCGACATAAACCCGGTAAAGCGCATCGATTGAGACTTGCTCGGCAATGTCGTCGGAGATTTCCGCCAAGCTTGAGTCCAGCTTGAGCAGGGCCGACCAATCAATGTCCGGATAGGCCAGAAGCTCCAGGCCGGACCGCCGTTTTCCATCCTGATTTAGCGTTATGCCCAAACGCGCCGCCGCATTCGGGGTCACCGAAATCGCCTCAACCTGGGCCCTCGCCCCAGCAAGCGCCGCTCGCTTGGCCGCGAACGCCGTGCGCCGCTCCGCACCGATACAGCCAAGCGCCTCCCCCAAGGGCGTAAGCCGCTGGTCCGCGTTATCCGCACGCAACGCCAGCCGGTGTTCCGCGCGTGAGGTGAACATCCGATAGGGCTCAGTCACCCCTTGGGTCACCAAGTCATCAATCATCACACCGATATAAGCTTGTGCCCGGTCGAGCACGATGGGGTCCTGTCCGCCGGCGGCCCGCGCCGCATTCAGGCCCGCCATTAATCCTTGCCCGGCGGCTTCCTCATAGCCAGTTGTGCCGTTGATTTGCCCCGCCAGATAAAGCCCGCTGACGGCTTTTGTCTCCAGGCTCGGGTACAGCGCCCGCGGATCGACGTAATCATACTCGATCGCGTAGCCATAGCGCCGCACGCGAACCTGTTCGAGGCCGGGGATGGTCCGCAAAAAGGCGTCTTGTAGGGCTTCAGGCAGGCTGGTGGAAATCCCGTTCGGATAGACGGTGTCGTCATCCAGCCCCTCGGGCTCGAGAAAGATTTGGTGGCTGTTGCGATCGCGAAACCGCACCACTTTATCCTCGATAGAGGGGCAATATCGCGGGCCCGTCCCGTCGATCTGCCCGCCATAGACCGCGGATTGGTCAAGGTTATCCGCAATAATCTGGTGGGTTGCTTCAGTGGTTCGCGTGACGCCACAAGCGATCTGGGGCAAGGGCACGGTCCGGGTCAGGAATGAGAACGGCGTTGGCGGATCGTCCGCGGGTTGCCGCTCCAGTCCGGACCAATCAATCGTCCGGCCGTCCAGACGCGCAGGCGTGCCCGTTTTCAATCGGCCCATGGGCAGATTAAGCCGATAAAGCGTTTGCGCCAGACCAATGGCCGGCGCCTCGCCCACGCGACCGGCCGGTGTCCGTCGAGCCCCGATATGGATCTCACCGCGCAAGAACGTGCCCGTCGTCAAGACGACCCGCTCGCACGCATAAGACCGCCCCTCGACATCGATAACCCCGACAACGCGACCACCCTTGAGGATCAGGTCTTCGACGGCCGCGGCGCGAAGGGTTAAACCCTCAATCGCGTGCAAGCGCGCCTGCATGGCCGCGCGGTAACGCCACCGATCGGATTGCGTGCGGGGTCCGCGCACGGCGGGGCCTTTGCGCCGGTTTAACAGCCGGAACTGAATTCCCGAAGCGTCCGCGATCCGGCCCATAACACCGTCAAGCGCGTCGATTTCTCGGACCAAATGGCCCTTTCCCAGCCCGCCAATAGCCGGATTGCAGGACATCTCGCCGATGGTGTCCAATTTATGGGTCAATAACAGCGTCCGCGCGCCAAGCCGCGCCGCCGCCGCCGCCGCATCACAGCCCGCATGACCGCCACCGATGACAATGACGTCCCAAGACTCCGCGTCGTTAGTGTCCGGGCGAACTAACATAAGATATCCGATCGACTGGCGTCGCCACGCGGGCGTTTTATTCACCACCTTTAGCGCGTGGACATAAGTCGCTGGGCGCACGTTGTCGAGGGACGGTCAAGCGCGCCAAATATTACCGACGATGCGGGGTTGGACCGTGGCGGTCCAACCCAAGTGCGCGTGTTTCACGTGAAACACATCGCGCGCTTATTTGCCGATACAGAAACTCTCAAACACCGCGCCAAGCACGTCTTCCACATCCACCGCGCCGATCAAACCGGCGAGCGCGCGGCCCGCCAAGCGGCACTCTTCCCCAGCCAAATCGACGCCTGTCTCCACCAAATCCGCGGCGCGCTCCAGATGCGACGCCGCCCGGTTCAAGGCGTCCCGATGCCGCGCGTGAGACAAGCCGTCTGACGACTTGCGGGACAAGCGATCTGTGACAATGTCCGTCAACCGCGCGCGCAAGGCCTCCACGCCCCCAACCTGAACGACACTCGTCGCCACCACATCCGCATCGCCAACCCCGCGTGCGACCGGCGACGATCCGCCCAAATCAGACTTGCTCCACACCCAAAGATCGACCCCCGCATCGGTCAGCCCGCTCGCATCGTCGGCGGTCGCGGCGACACCGAGCCGCAAGTCCGCCGCCGACGCCCACGCTCGGGCGCGCCGAACGCCCTCTTGCTCCACCGGATCATCACTCTCTCGCAGGCCTGCCGTATCTCCCAACACAACCAAATGACCCCCCAGGTCGAGACGAACCTCCAGCACATCCCGGGTGGTGCCGGCTATGGGCGTGACGATAGCCGCATCCCGCTGGGACAGCGCATTAAACAGCGACGACTTGCCCGCATTCGGCGCCCCGACCAGCGCAATGCGAAACCCCTCCCGTATCCGCTCGCCCGCATGGCCGTCGTCGAGATAGGTCCTTATATCCCTGGATAAGCCCGTTAACGCCGACCGCACCCCTTGAGCCACCGTCTCCGGAACATCCCCCTCATCGGCAAAATCGATATCCGCAGCGATCACCGCCAACAGATCGCGCAAACGCCGGCGCCATTCGGCATAGCGCCGGCTCAGTGTCCCGGACAAATGCGACAACGCCAAGCGCCGCTGCGCCTCCGTCTCCGCATCGACGAGATCAGCGAGGGCCTCGACCTGGGTCAGATCAAGCTTGCCCGCCTCAAAGGCGCGGCGCGTAAATTCCCCTGGCGCCGCCAATCGCGCCCCGGCGGCGCAAAAGGCGTCGAGCGCCGCCTGCCCCACCGCCCGACCGCCATGGCCCTGCCATTCAAAGACCGCCTCCCCGGTAAAGCTTTTTGGCGCCGGAAACGAGACGGCTAATCCGTCATCCAGCGCCTCGCCGGTCTCGGGGTGATAAAGACGCGCCCGTTCCAGACGGCGGGGCGTGAGGTAGACGCGTCGGGTCAATCGCGCACCTATGTCCAGCGCTGCAGGCCCGCTTAGCCGGATCACCGCAACGCCCACCCGACCGGACCCGCTGGCTAAGGCGACGATCGTATCGGCGCCCGCGTCGATTGATGGTAACGAACGGCTCAGTCTTTCGTCTCGGTCGGGCGCGCAGACGCTGTTGATCCACCCGCGGCTTTACTCATGATATTCATGAATTGCCCGGATAATTGATTGCCCAGATTTAACCAATTTCGAACAAAAGCTTCCGGTTCAAGTAATTCAACATTAGCGTCTATGCGCTTAATGGCTTCCTCGGTAAGCTTTTCGTTAATCGGGGTCATGTCCGGCAGACCGAAAAACGTCCGCGCTTCTTGGGGCGTGCATTCAATATTGACGGTCACTTGCATGCCGAGATCTCCTGGCTCGTTGATCGCGCGCGCTGATCTCCGCCGATTTTGGATACATCCAACCTATCTTGCAGCGCTTAGAAAGACTACGCGACACTGTTCCCCGCTCAACCCCCTTGGTGTTGGCCTTAGCGGTTTGTTAACCTCGTTCCAACCGTCGGCGAAAGAGGTTCCGCGATGAGCACATCCACACTGGTTCTGTCGCAAGAGGCGCCGGACTTCACGGGTTTTCTCGCCCTACCGGCCAAAACACCGGCTCCGGGTTTGATCGTTCTCCAAGAAATCTTTGGCGTGAATGCGAATATGAAGGCGCTCTGTGAGGTCTATGCCGGGCACGGCTTTGTCGCGCTTTGCCCCGATCTCTTCTGGCGCATACGTCCGGGCATTGCCTTAACCGACCAAACCGAAGCGGAATGGCAAGAAGCCTTCAGCCATTACAAGGCGTTTGACGTCGATGACGGCGTCAAAGACATCGACGCGGCGATCACCACACTCCGAGGCCACGCGCTCGTAACCGAAAAGGTCGGCGCGGTGGGCTATTGCCTCGGCGGGCTCTTAGCCTTCCTGAGCGCGACGCGAACCTCAGCCAACGCCAGTGTCGGATTTTATGGCGTCGGGATCCAGGATCACGTCAGCGAAGCGGAGACCCTCGACGCGCCCTTAATGCTCCATATCGCCGGCAAAGACGACTTCGTCCCGCCAGCTGCGCAACAAGCCATCCATCAAGCGCTCGACCATCACCGCCTCGTCACACTCTTCGATTATCCTGATCAAAATCATGCCTTCGCCCGGGAGGGCGGGGCGCATTACAACAGCGACGCCGCCGATCAGGCTAACGCGCGGACGCTAGACTTTTTACGATCACACCTCGGCTAAAGCGAGACCCTAGATGAAACGCACCTTTCGCGCCGCGCCATGGGCGATTTTCGGCTCGCTTTGGCTCGCGAACGCGGCGGCCGCGCCGATAGCGGCGGCCTCCCCCATGGGCGATTTCCTAGCCTGCCTGCGCGATGGCGGCGCTTTAATCAGCGCGCACCGTGGCGGTCCTCAAGCGGGTTTACCGGAAAACAGTTTAGCCACATTCCAAGCGGTCGCGGCGCGGCATTCAGCATTTATTGAAACCGATGTCCGCCAAACGATCGACGGCGTTTTGGTGTTGCACCATGACGATGATCTGGAGCGAACCTCCACCGGCGCCGGCGCGCTGGGCGAGCAAGACTGGGTCGCCCTCTCTCGTTTGCGCTTGATCGACAATGACGGCGGAGAGACGGGCCTGGTCATGACCCGCCTCGATGAGGCGTTGGCTTGGGCCAAAGACCGCCGCGTTGTTTTGAACCTCGATATTAAGCGCGGCGTCGACCGGGCGGCCGTCGTCGATGCGATCGAAACCGCGGACGCCGTGGAGGATATTCTTGTGATCGCGGACTCCCTGGAGGATGCAGCGGCATACGCGGCGTTAAACAGCGCGCTTGGGTTCACCATCCCCGCGCGGTCCCTACCAGAGATGTCCAAGGACCCACTTATAGGAGCCGGCGTCGATCCGGATCGGGTGATTTTATGGCTCGGGGTTGGCGATCCGGATCCAGAAGATGTGGCTCAGAGCCGGGCCGCCGGGTTCGCCATTGGCGTTGGAACTTTCGGCTCTCGAGGCGCAGATAGCGATCAGGACCCTGCCGGTTACCGAGCCTTGGCGCGCTCAGGGGTGGATATGATTGCGACCGATTTCCCTTACATCGCCGCCGCCGCCCTGGACGACGATCCCGGCTTAGACGCCGAACGCGGCTGTCCGGTCCCTTAAGCGCCCGCCCGGATCGCCGTCACCCACGCAGGACGATCGGACAACCGCCGCCAATAGGTCTGGAGATTATCCGGCGCGCCGGAGAGCTTTTTCAGACGCTCAACCCAATAGAGAATGTAACCAACAGATATATCCGCCGCAGAGAACCCCCGCTCAAGGAGATGTTCTCGATCGCCCAGGCCGTAAGCGAGAAAATCAAGAAGCTTGGTCACCTCACCACCCGCCCAAGCCGCCAACCGCTCAGAGCGTTCGGCTTCTGGGAGTAACAGGGTATGAGCCAAGAGTAGATTGATGGGAATGTTCATGCCGGCCTCACCGAAATGCAGCCATTGTAAAAACCGGCCGTAATCAGGATCACCGGAGGCCACAACGAACCGACCTTCACCGCGCACGTAGCCCAAATATTCCAAAATCGCCGTCGATTCATGAATAATTACATCGCCGTCCACGAGGGTCGGAACCTTCTTTAATGGATGAATTTGTGCATAGGTTTGCCCACCAATATCGCCTAATTTGTAAGGCATAATCTCAAGTGCGTAATCCAGCTTTAACTCTTCAAGCATCCAGAGCGGCCGGACCGAGCGAGATCGGGGCGTGTGATAAAGTTTCATTTACTCAATCACGTGTTCATGGACTGGAATAACTCATCATTATTCTTCGTTTGGCGGAGTTTATCGATGAGGAACTCTATCGAATCTTGAGATCCCATTGGGTTGAGGATTCGGCGTAAGACATAAGTCTTTTGAAGTATGTCTTTCGGGACCAGAAGATCCTCTTTCCGGGTACCGGACTTCGCCACGTCAATCGCCGGGAACACCCGTTTGTCAGCAACTTTCCGATCCAGCACGATCTCTGAATTGCCGGTACCTTTGAACTCCTCGAAAATCACCTCATCCATGCGTGACCCGGTGTCGATCAAAGCGGTTGCGATGATCGTTAGGGAGCCGCCTTCTTCAAGGTTTCTCGCAGCACCGAAAACCCGTTTCGGCCTTTGCAGGGCGTTGGCGTCCACACCCCCCGTCAACACCTTCCCCGAACTTGGCACCACGGTGTTGTAGGCGCGTCCGAGGCGGGTGATCGAGTCGAGCAAAATCACCACATCGCGGCCATGCTCGGTTAAGCGCTTGGCCTTCTCAATGACCATCTCGGCGACCTGCACGTGGCGCGTTGCAGGTTCATCAAATGTCGATGAAATAACCTCGCCTTTCACCGAACGCTGCATATCGGTGACTTCTTCGGGTCGTTCGTCGATCAGCAGCACGATCAAATAGCATTCGGGATGATTAGCCTCGATCGCATGCGCGATATTCTGCAATAACACCGTTTTACCGGTCCTCGGTGGCGCCACAATCAACGCACGCTGACCTTTGCCTAGGGGCGCGACAATATCAATGACCCGCCCGGACCGGTCTTTCAGTGTTGGATTGCCAATTTCCATTCGAAACCGCTCTTCCGGATAAAGCGGCGTTAAATTATCGAAATGGACTTTATGCCGGATACGCTCGGGCGGTTCGAAGTTGATCGTGTTAACCCGCAACAAGGCGAAATACCGTTCACCATCACGCGGACTGCGAATTTCGCCCTCGACCGTATCGCCCGTACGCAGTCCAAATCGTCGGATTTGTGAAGGACTAACATAGATATCATCGGGACCGGGTAGGTAGTTCGCTTCAGGTGATCTTAGGAACCCAAAGCCGTCCTGTAGGACTTCCAAGACACCTCCGCCTTGGATCTGAACGTCACGCTCCGCGAGTTCTTTCAGTATCGCGAACATCATATCTTGACGCCGCATGCTAGACGCATTTTCGACGTCGAGCTCTTCCGCAAAAGCGAGCAAATCTGTCGGCGACTTATCTTTAAGGGCCTGCAAAGTTAAAACTTGCGGCAAATCCAGCTCCGGTGCCTCCGGCGCTTGATCAATTACATCTGTCATTTGAAGACTCGGGGCGCTGACGTCATGGATCAAACGTCAGAATGTCATGAGAAGTGCTGGCCGGGATCAGCCTGCTAACGTGAGGATACTCCGCGGACACGGGAACGCAAGGGCTTTGTCTCTATGGCTCCAACACGGCCAAGCCAACACTAGCAATCGCGGCGACAAAAGGCGCTTCGTTCATCAAGCGCCAATATCGATGCGAGCGTGTATTGCCGCCAGTTTCGAACTGTTTCCGCGCAGCGGCGAGGTACATGTGGAAAGCTGATAACGCGACGACGACAACAAGTTTCGCATAAAACCAAGGCGTTGTGATAAGCCCGATCCGGCCAACGATCATGATAATTGCAAATACCCAAGTCGCTAGCATAGCCGGCGTCATGATCTGTTTTAACAATCGCCGTTCTTGCAACACTAGTGTTTGATGTAATTCTCCATCCGGCGTCGCGCCGCAATGATACACAAATAATCTCGGCAGATAGAGCAAACCTGCCATCCAAGCAATGACACTTAAGATATGTAATCCTCGAAACCAATCATAATGACTAGCGATAAAGTTTGACAACCATGTCATTAGGCTAACCGTCCCGCTGGGCATTGCTTGGCTTCAATCGGGCATAGTCGACGCCCTAATGACGAACACACGCTCACGTTTTGAACAAGTGCGGACTCTACGGCCTGCGCCAAGGCTTTGACTAAATCATACTCCACGCCTAGGGCCGGCGCCCGCAAAAACCGCTTCACACCAAGCTCCTCGGCTAACTCCCGATACTCCTCGTCCAGTTCCACAAGCGTTTCAATGTGTTCAGACACAAAGGCGATGGGCACCAACAGGATGTCTTTCCGGTCAGACGCGGCGGCTTCGATCGCCTCCTCCGTCGAGGGAGCGATCCATTTCAAAGGTCCGGCCCGGCTCTGATAGCAGATCTGGGAATCCCTCAACTCGGGCAGGTTTTTCGACACCGCTTCAACGGTTTGCTCCACCTGCCATTGATAGGGATCCCCCTGGTCGACAATTTTTTGCGGTAATCCATGGGCGGAATAGAGCACGCGAATATTCTCCGGCGACCCGGCTTCAGTCCACGCCCGATGGATAACCGCGGCATGGGCGGCTGCGAAATGTCCGTCGGAGGGATAACAGCACACCGTTTTCACCGGACGATCGGGCGCAAATTTCCGCCATTCCCCTAAAGACGAGCCAGTCGTTGTGGTGGAATACTGCGGGTACAAAGGCAGCAATACGACTTCATCGGGCTCCCAAGCCTCGACCGCCTCGACCGCATCTTTCACAAACGGCCGCCAATACCGCATGGCGATGAAGGCGCGAACCTCGCGATCCTCGCGCACGAGGTAAGCTTCCAGAGCTTTCGCTTGGCGCTTGGTCTCGGCCAATAGGGGCGATCCGCCACCCATCTTGGCATAGTTCTCTCGGGCGCTGGGCGCACGGGTCCGGGAGATCAGCTTGGCCAGCGGAGTGCGCAGCCAAAACGGCAATTGGATAATCGCCTTGTCATTGAATAAATTGAACAGAAACGGCTCAACATCCCGCGGGCCGTCCGGGCCGCCCAGATTGAACAGCACCACGGCAATCTTTGTTTTTCCCATAGCCCCCTAGCGCCCGTCAGCCCCGCACTTTAACGCGGTCCACCACCCGTTTCACCAATTCTGGATCCGCGTCCGGCGTAATGCCGTGACCAAGATTGAAGATATAGGGCGCGTTTTCGGCTTCATCGAGCAAGCGGTCAATTTCCGACTCCAAACCTCGGCCAGACCCCGTCAGCAAGACCGGATCCAAACAGCCCTGGATGGCGATCGTGTCGGGAACTTGCGATCGCGCCCACGACAATGACACGCCCGTGTCAACGGCGACGCCATCCACACCGGTCTCGTTGACATAGCGCGACAGAGCCCAGCCGCAGCCCCGCGGAAAACCAATGATCGGCGTGTCAATCCCTCGGGCGCGCAATCCTGCAACGATCCGGCGCGTGGGCGCAATCACCAGATGATCGAAGAGCGGCGGGGACAACCCATCCGCCCAGCTGTCGAAAATCTTAAGCGCCTGAGCACCCGCCTCCGCCTGAGCAGCGAGATAGGCGATGGTGGCGTCAGTCAGGCGCTCGAGCACCGCGTCCATGCGTCCCGGATCGTCCCACGCGACTTTCCGGGCGGCGGACTTATCCTTCCCCCCACGGCCTTGAAGCATGTACGTGGCCACTGTCCAAGGCGCGCCAGCGAAGCCAATGAGCGCGGTTTGAGGCGGCAATTCCGCGCGGAGCCGACGGACGGTCTCCATGATCGGCGCCCAAACCGGCTCTGGCGTAGCGTTATCCATCAGGCTGAGTTCGGCGGCGCCGTCGACGATCTGTACGTGTGGCCCCTCGCCCTCCAGAAACTCAACCTTTAGGCCCAAGGCGTGCGGAATCACCAAAATATCTGCGAACAAAATCGCCGCATCAAAGGGATAGCGCCTTAAGGGCTGCAAAGTGGCTTCAACGGCGAGATCGGGGTTCAGGCAAAATTCTAGAAAGTTCGGCGCCTGACGACGAATGTCTCGATATTCCGGTAGATAACGCCCCGCTTGACGCATCAGCCAAATCGGCGGCGGGTTCACCGCTTGGCCAGACAAAACCTTTAAGAGGTCAGGCTGGTTGGTCATACACATCCCCACTTAGAAAGACTCTTGAGTCTATAAACACTTATTCTTCCACGGATAGGGATAACCGGGGAAACCAATCATGCAAACGGTTCTCCCCAGCCCTTTCCCGGCGGTAAGGCTTAACCCACAGACCCATGATTGTGGGGACTATCGGTCTGTGGTGTTGTGTCACGGTTCGTTAGCGGACGCCGTGGTTTTGCGATGTGAGGAATGGTTTTGAAAAACCCTGTTTTCCGCGTTAACGGCCGGTTCACCATCCCCGGGGATCAAATTGGGGATCAAGGCGGACTTAGCCACAGCCCGCACAGAAGCGCGCAATTTGTCGCTTTAACCATGGGATAATGTGGCGACAGCGTTAATAACGGGTTAACAAGCTCCCTATGCGCCAAAGCCGACCACCTTGCTCCGTTTACGTCAATGTTCATCTGGTGTCCGATAGCACCGGCGAGACCTTGGCGTCTGTTATGAAAGCATCTATTGCGCAATTTGATAATGTTATTCCAATTGAGCATCTTTATGCACTTGTCCGATCCACCCGACAACTTGATCGCGTTTTGAGTGAAATCGAAGCCGCGCCTGGAATGGTGCTTTATACCATCATGAATGACGAGTTGCGCGAGAGTTTAGAGCGCCGTTGTGGGGAATTGGGCATGCCCCATGTGTCGGTTCTCGATCCGATCCTCGCGGCCTTCAGCCGTTATTTGGGCGCGGCGGCTTCACAGAAGGCGGGGGCGCAGCGGGTGCTTGACGACCAATACTACCGCCGTATCGAAGCGTTAAATTTTGCGATGACCCATGATGACGGGCAGGGCGTGCGGGATTTATACGATGCTGACGTGATCTTAGTTGGTGTGAGCCGGACCTCGAAAACACCGACCTCAGTCTATTTGGCTAATCGTGGGGTGAAGGCTGCGAACATCCCCATCGTGCCGACATCGCCGTTGCCAGAAGAGATTTTTGAGCTGAAAAAGCCGCTGATCATTGGGCTAACAACGAGCCCGGATCGGTTGGTCCAGATCCGCCGCAATCGACTGTTGAGTCTCGCAGAGGACCGCGACACCAGTTATGTCGAAACGGAGTCCGTGAAAGACGAAGTCGCTTATGCGCGTCGGTTGTTTTCGAAGCACCAATGGCCCGTCATTGATGTCACCCGGCGATCCATTGAAGAAACCGCAACAAAGATCTTACTTCTCATCACGGAAAAGCGCCCGGGGTTCTCAATTACATGACCTCCCCGATTATCCTTGCGTCCGGAAGCGCTATCCGCCGGAGAATTCTTGAGGATTGCGGGCTGGCGGTCGAAATTGCTCCCGCGGACATTGATGAAGTCGAAATCACGAAACAGGCCCTAAGGGCCGGTTTAACAGCAGAACATATCGCTATTCGACTAGCCCAAGGAAAAGCGCATACCATCTCCAAAACTCGCCCTGGTTTGGTGATTGGTGCGGATCAGATTCTCGAGTTCGACGGGGCGCTCTGGGACAAACCCGCGGGGTTTGACGATTTACGCGCGCGTTTGAAACAAATGCAAAGTCGGGCCCATGCTCTGATCAATGGCGTGGTTCTGGCCCAGGGGGATCAAACCCTGTGGCGTTGGTCTGCGCGCGCCGAACTACATATGCGCGCGTTAAGTGATCAACAGATTGATCGTTACCTGTCTCGGGTCGATGACAGCGTTTTAAAAAGCGTCGGTGGATATCAGGTCGAAGGTTTAGGATTATCTTTGTTCGAGCGTATCGATGGAGACTATTTTTCTGTGCTTGGACTTGATGTGTTGCCATTGTTGAACAAGCTCGCGGAATTACGCTGTGAGATTTTATGATTATTTCGGGTGCGACGCGATTTGCCGGTGTTATTGGCAACCCTATCAAGCATTCCCTCTCTCCAGTTATTCATAATTATTGGCTAAGTCAAAGCTCCGTCGATGCTGTTTATTTACCTTTTAGGTCAGAACCGGAACATATTACAAGTACGCTTTTAAGTCTTTATAATTTGGATTGCCTGGGCCTGAACGTAACTCTACCATTTAAAGCTGCGGCTTACGTCATATCTTTTGATGCAACAGCGCGAGCTCAGCGTCTCAAGGCGGCCAATGTCCTTATCCGAACACCGCAAGGCTGGTTGGCGGATAATACCGACGGCGAAGGTTTCCTCTACGGTTTGGATCGGGCGGGATGGTCTCCGCCTAAACGCGGACGCGTCCTGGTGTTAGGCGCCGGCGGGGCTGCGAACGCGATCATTGCGGCCTTAGAAACGCTCAGCATGGAGATTATTCTTACCAACCGGACTGAAACTACGGCCAGGGAACTCAAAACTGCGTTTCCGAACATAAATATAGCGCCTTGGGCAACGCGTCAGGATTACGCGGAAGCCGTGGATATCGTGGTCAACACCACGTCTTTGGGCATGGATGGCGTCGGCTCACCACTTTCCAGCAAGGTCCGATTTAAGCCGGATAGTTTGGTTTACGATTTAATCTACGCACCGGCTTGCACCCCTCTGCTCGGACAGGCGCGCAGCCAAGGAGTAAAAACACTCAATGGTTTATCGATGTTGGTGGGCCAAGCCATCCCCAGTTTCACCAAGATTTTCGGTGTGCAACCACCATCCGAACCTGACATTTTTAAGGTTTTGGAGTCGTACGGCTCATGAAGCGTTTAGGCTTAACCGGCTCCATCGGTATGGGAAAAACAACAACAGCGGCGCTCTTCGCTGAGTGTGGAGTTCCGGTTTTTGACGCCGACGCTGAAGTGCACCAACTCTACGAGCTCGGCGGGGAGGCGGTCGACGCCATTGCCGACCTTTTCCCAGGCGTTGTGGAAAACGGGCGGGTTGATCGTCAAGCGTTATCCCGAGCGCTGCAGGCAGAACCGGCGTCTCTTCCAAAACTCAATGCAATTGTGCACCGACATATCGCCGCGCGGCGTGAAAAATGGATCAAAGAGCAGGCTTTGCAGGGAGCTGAAATCGTCCTCTTTGATGTTCCGTTGTTGTTCGAAACGGGCTTACACCGCGATATGGATGCTGTTGTCGTGGTTTCCGCGCCGGCCTCGGTGCAGCGCGCCAGGGTCTTAGCACGTCCAGGGATGACAGACGCGAAGTTCCGGTTCATCCTCAGCCAACAATGGCCTGATGCCAAAAAATGCGCTCTCGCAGACTTTGTAGTCGATACGGGCTTGGGGGTCTCATCCGCGCGTCGTCAGGTTCGTGACGTTCTAAAGCGAATCGGAGAGACGTAGCGGTAATCATGCGCGAGATCGTTTTTGACACCGAAACCACAGGACTAAACCCGAACAAGGGTGATCGCATCACTGAAATTGGTTGCGTGGAGGTTATCAATTATATCCCGACAGGACGACAATTTCATCGATACATTAATCCTGAGCGCGATATTCCTGCGGAAGTCGTTAAAATAACAGGTCTAACCTATGATTTTTTAAAAGATAAACCGAAGTTTTCAGAAATTTGCGATGAATTCTTAGATTTTGTTAGCGGCGATCGATTAGTCGCGCATAATGCGAATTTCGATAAGGGGTTTGTGAATGCGGAGCTTGGACGCCAAAGCATTCCGCCCTTCGCTGATGAGCGATTTTTCGACACCCTTGAGCTTGCTCGGACCATGTTCCCAGGCGCCTATAACTCTTTGGACGCCTTGTGTAATCGCTTCAATATCAACCTAGATAAACGCGATAAACACGGCGCTTTGATTGACGCAGAACTTCTAGCTTCCGTCTATCTCGAATTAAACGGCGGTCGAGAACGTCGATTAAGCTTCGACGCGCCGGTGAAATGTGAGGGGTCACCCGATACGGTCCCAGCTCCGCTCACGCGCCCCCACGCGCTGCCGCCCCGGCTCACCGACGCGGAGCGCAACGCCCATGCGGCGTTTGTCCAAACCCTGGGCGAGACCGCCGTCTGGCGCAGATTCTTCGACGCTTAAGGTCGCGCCCAAACAACGAGAAAAATCGCTAAGTGCGCCGTATCGGAAGGCGCCCCAGCACTCACTGCGCCCCCCTCTTGTTGACGCCGAAACAGAGCCGCGAAATCAATCGGTTCCAGATTGAGCGCCGGAAATCCGCCATCGCGGGTCAGGTCGGCAAGAATGCGCCGGGCGAAGGGAAATAATAAACGGGGACACTCAATCAGCAAAAAAGGCTGCAAAGAGGCCTCCGGGACATTAGTGATTTCAAAAACCCCCGCATACGTGAGTTCACCGATAAAAACCGGTTTTTCCTCGCGACTAGCCGTGGAGGTTAAGCGGATTTGGACTTCATAGAGTGTTTCGCCGACACGGCCGGCTTTAACGTCAATGCCGACGTCGACCGAGGGGGTGGGGAGGTTTTGTCGAAGCGAATCTGGAGCTTGCGGATTTTCGAAAGAAATATCTTTCGCATATTGGGCCAATAGGCGAAGCTGCGGTGGGGTTTGGTCTTCGGCTCCGGCGGTGTCGGCCATGGAATCCTCGTTGTTGACAGCAGGACCGAGAGCGGCCCCTCTAACGTGGTCGCGGTCGCTAGCACGCTCTGGCGATCAATTACAAGCGCGGGCTGACGGACGCCCCGCGAGTTTCTATATTCCGAGACGCTAACCTCCGGATCGAACCAACCCAATCGGAGCGCCGGCACCGAACTTATCCTTTTTGCGGTCAGCGCCGCGGGAATTCTTCAAGGTCTTAACCCATCGCTTGGGCGCCGCCCGGGGCACGACCCTGAAGCGGCGCCGCGCCCCGCCCCCGAAGCGCGCACCACCCCCCCAGGCCGTCCGGAATTGCGGAGCGCCTTCACTGGTCCCGCCGCAGCTGGGATGGAGGCGATCCGCGCGCGCGACGGCGCTTTTGAGCCCGAACCCTTCCTTGAGGGCGCGCGGGCGGCCTATGAAATGATTGTCGAGAACTTCGCCAAGGGCGATCGCGACGCGCTCAAAGGTTTGCTGAGCGAGGCCGTGTTTCGGCGGTATGACGCTGACATCGCGCAGCGGGAAGACAGCGGTCAGACCCGATCCATTGATGTCGTGCGTATCGCCAAGAGCGAGATCCAAGAAGCTGAAATCGATGGTGATAACGCAAAGGTCCGCGTCCTCTTCGCCGTCGATCTCACCGGGGTGACCCAAGACGCCGAGGGCCGTGTTATCGAAGGCGATCCAAACCGCATCACGCGAACCGAAGAGGTTTGGACGTTTGAACGGGATTTGACCCGTTCGGACCCCAATTGGCGATTATGTGGCGTTTCCGCGGTGGGGTGAGCGGTGAGCGCCGGTCGGTTCCCGTTCCTGATGATCGCGTCCGCGCTTATTGTCGGGTGCGGAACCGATCCGGAGCCCATTGAACCTTCAACGACCCCGAACGAGGCGGCTCAGCTCGATTTCGACCTGCTGAGCTGGGCCGATATTCCCGCCAATGCGATTTGGTCTGCTGGCTTAACGGCGCTCAGGGCGAGTTGCGAACGGGTGCTGGCGGCCGATGACACCAAGCCCATGCTCGCCTCTGACATTCGGTTCGGAACCGTTGGCGATTGGCGAGCGGCTTGCGGCGCTGTGGTGTCCGCCGATGACGGTTTTGCCTTTGCAGCGTTTCAGTCGCAATTCGCGCCTGTTGCGCTGTCTTCCGGGGAGCGGCGAACTGGTCGCCTGACGGGTTATTACGAACCTTTACTGGAGGTCCGATGGGAGCCGACGCCAGAGTTTTCCGCCCCGCTGCGGCCTCGGCCCGCTGACTTGATTACGGTCGATTTGGGGCGGTTTGAAACTGACTTGGCGGGTCGGCGGATCGTCGGGCGATTAGAGGGCGGCCGGCTGAACCCTTATCTCGACCGAGCGGCTATCGAGGCCGCGGGGGGTGAGGCCTTGGCCTGGGGTCGGCCGCTCGAGGTTTTTTTCCTTCAAATTCAAGGGTCTGGCCGATTGAGAGACCCGGATGGCGGGCGCTATCGCGCCGCTTTTGCCGCTCATAACGGGCGACCTTACACATCCATCGGCGCCGCCTTGATCCGTCAAGGCGAGCTTCAACCGGGCCAAGCGTCCAAACCGGACATCGAAGCTTGGATCGCCCAGCAAAAGCGTGAAACCGTGGAGGCGCTTTTTAACCGCAATCCGCGTTACGTGTTTTTCGACCTGGCGCCCGATGCGGATCCGGACCGCGGCCCTAATGGCGCCCAAGGGTTGCCTCTGACGGCGATGGGCTCTCTTGCTGTTGATCCAAAACTGGTCCCCTACGGAACCCCAATCCTTCTAGATACGCGATTGCCCGCTGGCGGTGGCGATTACCAAGGCGCGCCCGCGGCGTTGCTGGTCACTGCCCAGGACACGGGTGGCGCCATTACTGGACCCATGCGCGGTGACTTATTTTTCGGAACCGGTGATGAGGCGGGCGAGCAGGCGGGTGTCATGAACCACCCCGCGGCGTGGACGGGGTTTGTGCCGGTTGCAGTGATCGCAGGGTGGGCGGGCGCGTGAGCCGGCGGCTCACCCCTCAAGATCAAGCGCTGTGGTCCAAAATCGCTAAAACCATTCGGCCTTTGCCGGGAAAATCGCCGCCGCCCGCCGCCGAGCCCCTACCGGGTCCTAAAGACGCGACCAGCGACACGCACCATTTCAAACGGTTCAGCGCGCCCGCGCCCAAAGCGGCGGACAGTTTGGGCGCTCCGGCCGATCGCGGGTCGGAGCGGCGTTTGCGCCGCGGCCGGGTGGAGATTGACGCCAAGCTGGACCTGCATGGGCTAACCCAGGCTGAAGCCAAGGCGGCGCTTGCGCATATGCTGTGGCGGGCGCGCCGGTCCGGGGGGCAATGCGTTTTGGTGATCACCGGTAAGGGCTCGAAAGCGCAAGCGCGCGAGTTCGGAGAGCCGCAGCGTGGGGTGTTGCGCGAGAAGCTGCCCCAATGGCTCGCCGAACCGGAGTTTCGCGCCCTTGTGTCCGGCTACGCCCAAGCCCATCAGCGCCATGGCGGCGGGGGTGCGTTTTATGTCCTGTTGCGCCGCCCGCGGACCGGCTAGTCGGCGCGCGAGGCTTTTTCAACGAGCCCCGAGACGCCTTCGCGCTGCGCCAAGATTTCGGCGACTTCGCTAGGCCGGACATCGCAGGCCGCCCACAACACACTCAAATGATAGAGCAAATCCGCGGATTCATGGATCAACTCGTCCCGGTCTCCAGACACGCCCGCCAACGCTGTCTCCACACCTTCCTCCCCGAGTTTTTTCGCGCATTTCGCCGGCCCCGCCGCCAACAGCTTGGCTGTATAGGACGAATGGGGATCGGCGGTTTTCCGCGCTTCGATTGTTTCAAATAAGCTGGTGAGCGCCTCGCCCAGGTCAACCATACCGCCCTCAGGGTTTATAAACGCACCGGAACGCCGGCGTCGTGAAGCGCGCGTTTCGCCTCGCCGATCGAATGGGTTCCGAAGTGAAAAATCGAGGCCGCCAGAACCGCGTCCGCCCGGCCCAACCGCACACCATCAACGAGGTGATCGAGATCGCCGACCCCGCCCGAGGCCACCACGGGAACCGAGACCGCAGCGTTGATCGCCTGCATGAGCTCGATGTCATAGCCGGACTTGGTGCCGTCCTTGTCCATGGAGGTGACGAGCAATTCGCCCGCCCCCCGTTCCGCGCAGTCCGCCGAATAGGCGACGGCGTCGATCCCGGTCGGTCGTCGGCCGCCATGAGTGTAGATTTCCCACCCGCCTGCATCGGTGCGCTTGGCGTCCACCGCCACCACGATGCATTGGGCGCCCACCTTGTCCGCGGCCGCATTGACGAAATCCCGGTCCGCGACTGCGGCGGTATTGATCGCCACCTTGTCCGCGCCCGCGAGCAGGAGATTGCGGATACCCTCAACCGTGCGGACCCCACCGCCCACCGTCAGCGGGGTGAAGCAGGCTTCCGCCGTCCGGCTGACCACGTTTAACAGCGTCGCCCGGTTCTCATGGCTTGCGGTGATATCCAGAAAGCAAATCTCGTCCGCCCCTTGAGCGTCATAGAGCCGGGCTTGCTCCACGGGATCACCCGCATCCACCAGATTGACGAATTGCACGCCTTTGACGACCCGGCCGTCTTTGACGTCCAAACAAGGGATGACGCGAACTTTCAGCACGATCGCCATGTTGGCGAGAGGGCGGGTTAGGTCAAGCGCGAGGGGTGCTGGGAGGCGCCCAAGGAGGAATATCTCGGCAATCCAGGAACCCTGTGAGTCAGTCGCCGCCCTGCCCTGGATCACCGCGTCGCCTGCGGCGCTTCGCGATGACGGTGTCGGGATGTCATCGCCCTTAGCCGCCCTCAGCGCGAGCCGGAGCGGTTGCGAACGGAAGGCCGCGGAGCACGCCTTAGACCTAAGTGACTGCCCGCCTTGCGACGGGCGGGAGCGGTCTGGGGACGCGCTCCGCGGGAACCGGATTTTCGGGCCTTGGGATCAGGCTGTGTTGTGCGTTACCCCGCCTCCTTGGGCCGCCCCGGCTTCGCTTGGTTTTATCCAAGCGGGCCAGGAACCCTAGGGAGCTTCGCCCAAGCCCTCGCCCGGGTCAGAGGCCGTTAATTCCCCCTTACCGAACGACCGTCCTCTCAACCCCGCACCGGTCGGTCCGGAACGCCTTCGCCGGGTTGAGCGGGGCGCAGTATCGGGTGGGATTCAACAGGGGGGGATAGATTTTTCGGATGTCGTGGCGATGACGAAAACTCCCCCCTCCGGCCCTGCGGCCACCTCCCCCGCCAGCGGGGGAGGAAAAGGAGAACGCCGCCAAGGTTTCCT
>JBHJGU010000011.1:0-4008 GCA_050331475.1 Maricaulaceae bacterium
GCCTCCTTGGCGGCATAGAGCGCCATGTCGGCACACGCGATGACATGGTCGGTCGGCTGTCCAGGTTGGGCCGTACTCACGCCAATACTCACGGTGATCGTGTGGTTGTCGTCTCCGATGAGAATCGGTTGGGCCGCGCACGCTTTGCGGATGCGTTCGGCCGCTAAGCGGGCTGCGAACAGCGAGGTGTAGGGAAGCAGCATGGCGAATTCGTCGCCCCCATACCGTGCGGCGAAGTCGTTGTTTCTGACAAGTCGCTTGAGCGTGTGGCCAAATTGCCTCAACATCGCGTCGCCCGTAGGATGCCCGAACTTATCGTTGATGGGCTTGAAGTGATCGATGTCGAACATCAACAGCGACAGCGGTCGCTGGTGGCGCGCGCAGCGGGCGATTTCACGCTCTAAGAATTCCAGGAAGTAGCGCTTGTTGTGGACCCCGGTCAGACCATCGATGATGGTCATCCGATAGATCTCTTCGTAGTACGAGGCTTCGATGCCGGCTCCAGCCAAGAACTTAAAAATCGCGGCGCCGATTTTGAGGAAGTTGGCGTCGTGCAGCGGCGAGCGCGAGACCGGCATGTCATCGACGTACGAGCCATTGGTCGAGCCTAGGTCTTCGAGCACCCAAAACCCTTCGCTGCCGCGATACACCCGGGCGTGTCGGCGTGACACCGAGTCGTAGTCGACTTGGATATCGCAGTCTGCGCCGCGCCCAATCACCAGCTCGTCGCGATCCAAAGGAAAGCGCTTCCCCATATCCGAGCCCGGTGGGTAGATAAGTACCAAGCAGGCCTCCCCTTCTTCCGTCGGGGGCTTGATGACCTGGACCTTGGTTATGCGGGTCTTTAACTCGCTCATAGCCCGGGTGGTGCGATGCGAGCTCCGAGTATTGGTTCTATTCTGGCAACCAAGTTACTGTCAATGTACGTACTAGTATGATACAGGCGTTTCGTGTATCGGAGCCTACCAGATGAAGCTGCGCCGTTTGATTTTCCCGCCGCTGCGGGATCGGCTGCGGGCTTGGATGTCGGCCCTGGCGCGGGCCTAGCCAGCGGGATCGCACCAGCGATATCGGATGCCCCGGGGGGCGCATTGGCGGATGCCCCGGGGGTGCTTCTAATCCACGGTTTTACCGGCACACCGTTTGAAATGCGCTATCTCGGACAGCGCTTGAGCGAGCGCGGATTGCGCGCCCGGGGGCTTGCGCTGGCCGGTCACCTGACCACGCCGGCAGAGCTGGCGCAGACCTCCTGGCAAGATTGGGTCGCAGGCGTCGAGCGCGGGTTTGATGAATTTGCCGCCGAAGTCGGATCGGTCGCAATCGTCGGCCAGTCGCTGGGGGGATTGCTGGCGCTTTACCTGGCTGCGCAGCGCGGGCTTGCGGTCGCGGCGGTGGTTTCGCTGGCGGCGCCGCTGTGGCTGTTTGCACCCGGGCGGGCGCTGCTGTGGGCAACCCGGCCCGATCGCCCGGTGCGGGCCTGGCTGGGACGGGCGATCGGCGCGGTGCCCAAAATCACCGGCGCGGATGTGCGCGACTGGGCGCTGCGGTGGCGCAATCCGTCGTATCCGGTGATGCCGATCGCGGCGATTCACGAGCTGGCTGCGTTTATGGATCAGGTCGCCCAGGTATTGCCGCGGGTGGTGGCGCCGACGCTGGTCATCCACGCCCGGCGCGATCACACCGCGCCCTATGCCTGCTCGGAGCGGATTGCGGCCGCGGTCGGGTCGGCGCGGGTGGCGCACTCTGCCCTGGGGGCGAGCTACCACCTCATCGCGGGCGACGTCGAGCGCGATCGGGTCGCGGCCGAGGTGTTTGGATTCTTGACCGACCGCGCGGGCGAGACCAGCGCGGCCGGGCGGGTGTAGGCTGGGGGCATGAACTACGTCGTCGCCATCGATCAGGGAACCACCGGCACCACCGTGCTGGTGATCGACCAGAATCTGCGGGTGGTCGCGCGCGCGACCGAAGAGTTTCGCCAAATCTACCCCGAGCCGGGTTGGGTCGAGCACGACCCCGAAGATATCTGGACCTCGGTGGTGCACAGCCTCGAACAGGCCTTGGCTGAAGCCCGCGACAAGGCCGGGGCCAGTCCCAGCCAGGTGGCGGCGATCGGCATCACCAACCAGCGCGAAACCACGGTGCTGTGGGAGCGCTCGACGGTGCGCGCGGTGCGCAACGCGATCGTGTGGCAAGACCGGCGCACGGCCGATATCTGCGCCCGGCTCAAGGCCGCCGGGCACGAGGACCTGGTCCGGCGCAAGGCCGGGCTGGTGTGCGATCCGTATTTCTCGGGCACCAAGCTGCGCTGGATGCTCGACGAAGATCCCGCCCGGGCCCAGCGGGCGCAGGCCGGCGAGCTCGGCTTTGGCACCGTCGATTCGTACTTGATCGCCCGCCTCACCGGTAATCAGGCTCATGTCACCGACGTCAGCAACGCTTCGCGCACGCTGTTTATGAACCTGGAAACCCTCGACTGGGACGACGAGCTATTGGCCATGCTCGACATCCCGCGCCCGCTATTGCCCGAGATCCGCAGTTCGTCGGAGGTGTACGGCCGCACCCAAGGCGTGCCCGGGCTCCCCGACGGCATCCCCATCTCCGGCATCGCGGGCGATCAGCAAGCTGCGCTGTTCGGCCAGGCCTGCTTTGCTCCCGGCGACGCCAAGTGCACCTACGGCACCGGCGCATTCATGCTGATGAACACCGGCGCGACCGCGGTGGCATCGAAGTCGGGGCTGCTCACGACCGTGGGCTGGAAGCTGGGCGCGGGCGCAGAAGCGGGCGAGGTGTGTTACGCCCTCGAGGGCTCGGCGTTCATCGCCGGCGCGGTGGTGCAGTGGCTGCGCGACCAGCTTGGGTTTTTCTCATCCGCGGCTGAAATCGAGTCTTTGGCGCGGCAAGTCGACGATGCCGGCGGGGTCACCTTGGTGCCGGCGTTTACCGGCTTGGGCGCGCCCCACTGGCGGCCCGAGGCGCGCGGGATCATTACCGGTCTCACCCGCGGCACGACCAGGGCGCACCTCGCTCGGGCAGCGCTCGACGGGATCGCGCTCCAGAACTACGACGTGCTCAAGGCAATGGAGCGCGACGCCGGCCAACCGCTCGAGATTCTCAAGGTCGACGGCGGGGCCTCGGCCAACGATTTGCTGATGCAGTTCCAGTGCGACGTGCTGGGGGTGGCCATCTCGCGCCCCGAGGTGGTCGAGACCACCGCGCTCGGGGCTGCGTGCTTGGCCGGCTTGGCGGCTGGGGTGTGGAACAGCAAAGCCGAGATCGCCTCGGCCTGGCGCGAGAACAAGCGCTTTGCGCCCGCGGCCGACCGGGCTGCGGTCGAGGCGCACTTGGCGCGCTGGAACCAGGCGGTCAGCAAAGCCTAGGTATTTAGGCGCTGGCTGCGCTGGATTCGCTGGCTGCGCTGGATTCGGGGTTCAGAGGCGGCGGGAGGGCGGCGCCGCTTGCGCCGCCGGTGGGCGGGACGACGGGCGGCGTCGGTGGCGGGTTGCGCGGCAGCGTGGCGATGAGCGCTTCTAGGTGGCGGCGCAGGCGCCGACAGTAGCGGTAGGTGCGGCGGATGGCTTTGCCTTCGGCGTATACCAGGGTTTGCACGCGGCCTACGGCGAGGAGCTGGTCTTCGTCTTCGGGGTCTTCGTCTTGGTCGTCGAGTCCTTCGAGTAGGTCGGAGACGTGAGGGAATCGGCTGGGGTCGATATTGGCGTTGGGGTTGGTGCCGATATTTTCGTTGGGGTTGGTGCCGGTATTGGCGCCGGTATTGGCGTTGATATCGGTGTTAGGGCTGGTGGCGCTGCCGCGGATGGGGGCTCGGCCCTGGTTGCTGTTGCCTGGGGGGCTGGCGTCGCGGTTGCGGTTGGCGCTGGCGTCGCGGTTGGCGTTGGCGCTGGCGCTGGCGTTGGCGTCGCAGTTGGCGCTGGCGTTGCCGCTGCCGCTGCCGCTGCCGTTGCCGCTGTCAGCTCGGAGGTTGGCGATGTTGGGGGCTTCGGCTGTAGTTGC
>JBHJGU010000012.1:0-16362 GCA_050331475.1 Maricaulaceae bacterium
GTTGATCGCCAGCTTCGACCAGAACGGGGATTATCAAGTCGACGCGGAAGAATTAGATGCGGGTTTAACCCAAGCTTTTGAAACGGCCGATGAGAACGGCGACGGCGCGTTGAGCCTGTTCGAACATGAAGACTGGGCCGCGCTCGCTTTGGGCGACCGATCCGCGCTACCCGGACGCTTAACGCTGGACCGAGACAGCAACAGCCAGATCAGTGCTGAGGAGTTCGAGAACGGGTTCCGCACGCTCGCCCAAGGCTACGCGTTGGAGACCGGCGACATTCCGTTTGCGCGCCTCACCCGGCCGCTGCCGGAGTTCCCTACAGCTGGCGGGTTGGATCGGGATGCGCTGCGCCGCGAGATCCAGCGCCGGCGCGGCGGGCGTCTCCAAGCCGCAGCGTCTTAGTCGGTTTCGCCAAAGCCCTCGGCCACCAGGGCAGTGAGGGCTTTGACCGCGGCGTCTGCGTCCGCGCCGTCCGCACGGATTTCGATTTCGCTGCCCGGTCCGGCGGCCAACATCAAGAGCCCCATGATTGAGCGGGCGTCGACCTCGGACTCCCCGCGCGTGACCGCGATCTCGGCCTGAAACACGCTGGCGAGCCGCACAAACTTGGCCGATGCGCGCGCATGCAGGCCCCGACGATTGCGGATCTCCACCCGCGCGCTGGCTGCGGGTGCGTTCACACCGCCTCCCCGCTGAGCAATTCCGATGCGATGGAGATATATTTCCGGCCCGCGTCTTGGCCCAAGCGGGCGGCGTCGTCCAAACTTGCGCCCTCACGCACGCCCACAAGCTTGATCAGCATGGGCAAATTAACCCCGGAGAGCACTTCGACCCGGTTGCGCGCCCGGATGGAGATGGCGAGATTGGACGGGGTGCCGCCGAACATATCGGTCAGAACGAGCACGCCGTCCCCGTCGTCCACCGATTTAGCGGTCGCACGGATTTCATCGCGCCGGTCCTCGATATCGTCGTCGGGACCGATGCATACCGCGCGCAGTCCGGTTTGCGGACCCACAACATGCTCAGTCGCGGCCAAAAGTTCTTCCGCCAAACGGCCATGGGTGACGACCACTAGTCCGATCACAGCCTCAATCCCTCGTGTCCAGCCGCGTATCTAAGCGGTTCGCTGCGTCGGCGAAAAGCCCGTCCGCGACCGCTTCAAGGGTTAAACGCACTTTGGCCGCAGCGCTGGCTTCAAACGGGCGCACCCGAAAGGCGCGCAACGCCACGCCTAGAAGGTCGATCGTCTTCGGCGGCGGGCAGCGTAAGGGCGGGTCTGCGGGCGGAGACACATCGAACACGGCCACGATCCGCACGGTCTGCAAAAACGGTTGGCGCACCACGCCCACCCCGCGCGCTTCGATCAGCCCGGCGATTTCCGCAGGCGGCGAGGCGTGAAGCACGCCAGAGCGGGCGGACAAAACGGCGTAATCGTCGCTCACTAACGTGCAGCGCTCATCGGTGATTAAGCGCAATAACAGATCCGACTTGCCCGAGCCTGAGGGACCGCGGATCAAACCGCCGATCGGGTCCCCGCTCTCACGTCCCAAAGCGAAAGCGCCGCCGCGCGCAATCACGTCAAATGCTCAGGCAAACGCACCACGAACCGCGCCCCGCACCGCCGCCCTTCCTCGTCCACACGGTTTTCCGCGTAGATCCGGCCATGGTGGGCGTGAGTGATTTGTCGCGCGATCGCCAGGCCAAGCCCGGAATGGGACCCAAAGGCCGCGCCTTTCGGTCGTTCGGTGTAAAACCGGTTGAAGATGCTTTCCAGGTTCGCCGGCGGCACCCCGGGCCCGTCGTCCTCAACGGTTAGCTCGACGCACGCCACCCCCTCGGTCTCCGTGCGCGCGACCCCCAGCCGCACCTCGCCCCGGGGCGGGCTGAAGCTGAGCGCGTTGTCGATCAGATTGCGCAAGACACGGCCCAGCCCCGCTTCGACGCCGTCCACGAAAATGGCCTCGGTGTCATCGGGTTCAAAGCGCACGCGCGCCCGGTCGGCTTCGCCCACCGCGTTGTAAAGCTCGGCGAGGTCCGCGAGCAATGTGGTCACGTCCACGGGTCCGGCGCGTTCGCGCGCCAGCTCCACATCAATCCGAGAGGCATTCGCGATGTCGGAGATCAGCCGATCGAGCCTTCGGACATCGGTGTTCATCACTTTGAGTAGCTTGGATTTTCTCTCCTCATCCTTGACCGCGGGCAGGATCTCCAAGGCGCTTCGCATCGAGGTGATGGGATTTTTCAACTCATGGGCGACGTCGGCGGCGAACCGTTCGTTCGCGTCGAGCCGGTCATAAAGCGCGGCCGTCATGGCTTCGAGGGATTGGGACAGATCTCCGATTTCGTCCCCGCGTCCGGACAAGTCGGGGATGCGCGCCCGCCGCGCGCCGCCGGTGCGGATCCGGTCTGCGGCTAAGGCCAGCCGCCTTATCGGCCCGGCGATAAACACGGTCAGCAACACCGCGGAGGCCAACGGCACCCCGATCGCGACCAGGGCGATCGGCACCATAGCGCGTCGCTCCGCAGCAATGATGTCGCCCAGGCCGCCCGCCTCCATGGTCACCACCGCGACGACCGCCTGCACCCGCTGGATAGGCACAGCGACGCTGACGACCCGCTCGCCGCTTTCCAGCGTCCGCTCGCCGCTCGCCGCGGTCCCAGTTAACGCCTCCCCGACCTCATCGGCGATGGTCCGGTCCATGCGCGCCCGGCCTTCCCGGCCGGCCGCAAGCGCGCGCATGGTTTCGCGCACCCGTTCTAACGCGTCGGACAAACGGTTGGACATGCCTTGTTCGGTGTCGGGCGGGGGAAGGGGGCGCACCAGGATCTGATCGTTCAGCAGGAAACTGTCGGAGATTAAAACACCTTGGGCGTCGTAAATCCGGGTGCGAACGGTGTCGGGCAAACGGATGCGGCGGAGAATGCGCCGCGCGTCGACCACATCGAGCTGGGGCGCGTCGTCGGTCGCCGCATCGGCGAGCACGGCGGCGACGAGTTCGGCCTGGGTCATCAGCGAGCCGATGCGTGCCTCGATCAGCCCCCGCCGGGTTTCACCGAGTACGAAGACGCCGGCCACTAAGACCAATAAGCCCGCCAGGTTCGCGGCTAGGATTTGCCGCGCGAGCCGGGATAACCATAGCGGCCGCCGTCGCCGCACGGACAAGGCGCGTCGTGCGCGCGCCGACCGGCGACCCGCCCGCAGATTAGAGGTCTTTATAGCGATATCCGACGCCATATAGGGTCTCTATGGCGTCGAATTCGCCGTCAACCATCCGGAATTTTTTCCGTAAGCGTTTGATATGACTGTCGATCGTACGGTCGTCCACATAGATCTGATCATCATAAGCCGCATCCATCAATTGATCGCGGCTTTTGACGTAACCGGGGCGTTGGGCCAAGGCTTGTAAGATCAGGAACTCGGTCACCGTGAGCCGAACGGTCTCTCCCTGCCAGGTGCAAGCGTGCCGGTTGGGGTCCAGCACCAACTTGCCGCGCACGATGACTTTACGGTCTTCCTCCTCACCGGGAGGCGGCGGGTCCCCTGGCGCCCGCGCCCGGCGCAGGACCGCCTTAACCCGCTCCGCCAAGAGGCGTTGAGAAAAAGGCTTAGTGATATAGTCGTCCGCGCCCATGTTCAGCCCGAGCGCTTCGTCGAACTCCTCGTCCTTCGAGGTCAGAAAAATCACCGGCAGGTTTGATCCTTGCCGAAGGCGTCGCAAGAGTTCGAGCCCATCCATGCGCGGCATTTTAATATCCAAGATCGCTAAGTCCGGCGGCGCTTCGGTTAACGCGGATAAAGCTGACGCACCGTCATGGTAAGTCCGGACATTATAGCCCTCATTTTCGAGAAATATTGAAATTGACGTTAAAATGTTTTCGTCATCGTCGACCAGCGCAATCGTCGCCATCCGGTTTTCCTCTACACTCATCCCCAATCGTCGCCTCTTTTTTTACCCCGGCTGTCAGCCGCGTTAACCGTGGAATGCGTCGTATTCACGTCGTTTTAAGGGCTGTCACGAGAATGTTAATGGGTTCTTGCCTCTAGCGCCAAGGCGGACCCCATGAGCGCCGATAGTCACTTTGAAGTATACCTGCTCGGGGCGAAAGCGCCGAAATGGCGACTTGTGCTCGCCACCGTGGATCGTGCCGAAGCGCTCAGCCGGGGAGAGACGGAGTTCGCCGCCAATCCAGAGGGCTCGGTGTGCGTGCTCAAGGAAGTGCCGCACAAACGTTCGGCGGGCTTTGACACGGTGGTGTTGTGGGAGCGGGGACCGGACAAGCTTCGCGGGGACGCAAGCGCGCCGGTGGTGCGACCGCCCTGCCGGACGGTGTCTGATTTCGGTAGTCCCGCCGCGCGCCGCATGATCGGGCGCACCTTGGAAGGCTGGCTGGCGCGGCGGCGCGCAACGCCTTTGGAGTTGCTTCACCAGCCCCAACTCGTGGACGCGCTCGAAGCGTCCGACAGCGAACTCCAGCATGCCATCCAGAAAGCGGTCTTAGCCCAGTCCAGCCCCAAGGGCGAAGGCATCCATGATGCGATTAAGCGCTTGATGGGCTTGGTTGACGATGCCGGGCTAGAGATCCGGCGCCGCCATCAGGCGCATCCGCCGCCCGCGATCCGGGGTGATGATTTCGTCAAGACCCTGAAGGCCGTGCGCGCCGCAGACCCGGTGTCAGTCGGTCATTCGCTGCGCGACGCAGTGGCTGCGCATCTGGGCGGGATGCGGACGTGGTCAGAGAAGATCGACGCGCTGGTTAAGCTCGCACTGAACACCGAAACCGACGCCACTGTGCGTCCGCTTGGCGTGGCCGTGCTTGCGGAGTTCCTCGACGAGGCGTTTCAAAACCCCAGTGCGCTGCACGAGTTGGTGGGCGCGCCCGCCAGTTTAGGGCTGCGAGTGGACCGATTAGTGCACCTCTTCCTAGGCCGAGACTATGGGGGCGCCTCGGCGGTGGCGAAACGGGTCTCACGATTATTGAGGACCGGTCGTTATGATGGGGTCAAAACCCGGCTCGGGGTCGCCTTTTTAACCGATTTTAAAACCAGTGAGCGCTTGGTCCCGGATGATTTCGACCGCGAAGTCGCGTTGATGCGCCGGCTCGCTGACACGCTGGTCGCCGCGCAGAGCCCGCTTCTGGCTCTGGACGACATCTCGGAGGCTTTCACCACGCGATCCGCGCGATTGCTCGACCCCGGTCCCGTGGAGGAGTTGCTGCGGGGCGCGAAAGACCCCCACGAAAAAGCGCGCCGGCTCCTGGCGCTGTCGCACAATCTGGTCGGCGCGCAGACCCGCGCCAAGCTTGGCGGCTATGTCCGGGGTGTGCTGACCGGGCACGCCGCGGAAAGCCATTTTATTGGTGGGTCTTTGGCGCCTTTGGCCGCATTGTCCCACCTTGCGCAGCTTCAACGCGAGATCGCCCAATCGGCTTTGGAGCCGGACTGTCGCGCGGAAATGGTCGCCGTCGTTGACGGCTTAGGCGCGAAGCTCGACGACGACACCAAGCTCTTCGAGCGCATCGCCAAGCGCAAGCTTGCGCCGTGGGAGAAGGCGGCGGGCTTGATGCGTTTGGCGGCGAGCGAGGCGCTGCCCGCACCCCGTTGTCAGGAGCGCGCCATGGCCGCGGCCATGGGGCTGATGCGCTCGGAGTTGGTGCGTTCGGCATTGCAGGCCGGGGACAACGCCGCGATCAAAGCGACCCAGGAAGTCCGTACGCTGGCGGCAAGTGTTAAAGCGCGGGCGGCCTAGTCCGGCGTCTCCTCCGGCGGCGGCTCAGAGTTCTTCGCGGCCCGCCAGCGGCCCTCCCGTTTGAGGGCCTCGCGCAGCAGGAATTCGATCTGAGCGTTCACGCTGCGCAAATCATCATCGGCCCAGCGTTGGACGGCGGCCAAAATCTCCGCGTTAATCCGCAACGGATAGGATTTCTTGGCCGCCACCGGCGCGGGTCCTTAGTAAAGCGTGCCGGTGTTCAGGACTGGCTGGGCGTTGCGGTCCCCGCACAACACCACAAGCAGGTTGGAGACCATATTGGCCCGCCGTTCGGGGTCGAGCTCTAGGATCTCGCGTTCGGACAATTGGGCGAGCGCGTGCTCGACCATGCCCACCGCGCCCTCGACGATCTTCTCCCGGGCCGCGACCACGGCCGTGGCTTGCTGGCGTTGCAACATGGCCGAGGCGATTTCCGCGGCGTAAGCCAAATGACTGATCCGGGTTTCGATCACTTTGACGCCCGCGGCTTCGAGCCGGTCCTGGATCTCCGCCATCAGCCGCTCGGAGATTTCATTGGCGTGGCTGCGCAGGGCGATTTCCTCAGGCGTTGAGCCGTCATAGGGGTAGGCGGTGGCCATTTGGCGGAGCGCGGCTTCGGATTGGATGTGGACAAAATTGACATAGTCGTCGACCGCGAACAGGGCCTCCGCACTGTCCACCACCTGCCAAACCACCACGGCGGCGATTTCGATCGGGCTGCCGTCAAGCTCATTGACCTTCAGCTTGTCGGTCTCGAAGTTACGCACCCGCAGAGACACTTTCTTTTTCGAATAAAACGGGTTGGCCCAACGCAGCCCGTTCGCGCGCGTGGTGCCCACATATTTGCCGAACAACAGAAGCGCCACCGCTTGGTTCGGCTGCACCGTGAAGACGCCTGCAAGCATGATGATCGAGAAGACTAACGCCAACACGGACCCAATCACCGTCAAGGGATTGTCCGACGCAGCGCCCACGATCACGCCAAACAGGGACGCTATGATGAGACCAATCCAAACCAGCAGCATCACCACCCCATCCTGGGTGCGTTTGGTGTGTTCGATCACGGTGGTTTCGGGCTCTTTTCGCGTCATTGAAGGTCTCCTTTGCGTCCCGCCTAGGGGCAAAGTTAACTCATTTTGATATCATTATCTAGGGTTCGTTTGATGACATCGAGCCGGAGCGGATGCAAACCGATCGGTGGCGCGCCGTGACCCGGCCGCGTCTCCCATTCCCATGGTACGGCTCTGCGACGGCGCGCCGCGGTCCTCGCCAAGCGCGGCAAACCGCGATCCGCTATGCTGAAACGCCATCAGCAACGGTGAGGGACGAAACCATGCTGCGTTTCCGGCATAGCCATTTGGCGCGTCGCTTGGACGGTTTAGTGAAAGGGCGGCTGTGGCTGCAGGTGGCGTTGGGCCTGGTTGCCGGCGCCGGCGTTGGAATTCTGCTGGGACCGGATCTCAATTGGGTGTCGCGCGGGGTTGCGGAAACGCTGGGGGATTGGTTCGCCCTGCCGGGCAAGCTGTTCCTCGCCGCCGTGGGCATGGTGGTGATCCCGCTGGCGGCGAGTTCGATCATTTGGGGCATAGCGGGAGGCGGCGGCGGCGAGCAAATGCGTCATCTGGCCTGGCGGCTGGGCGTCTTCGTGCTGGCCACCACCGCTTTCTCCGCCATGGTGGGGTTGAGTTTAGCGCGGCTGGCGCGTCCGCCCGGGCCGCCGGCGTGGGATGCGCGCTGGCCAAGCCCGCGGGTTAAACCCGAGGCGAACGCATATGTCGAAGCGCCAGCGAGCGGCCTGCAGGCGCTAACCCGGGATTTGCCGGACCGGATCGCCGGGCTGATCCCGCAAAACATCACCCAATCGCTTTTTGAGCAGGACATGTTGGCGATCGTGGTGTTCTCGATCCTTATCGGCGCGGCGGTGGTCGCCGCGGATAAGCGCGAAATCACCAAGCCATTGATAGGGCTCGTGGAAGCGGTGCTAGAGGTCTGCATGACGGTCATCCGCTTCGCCATGCGGTTCGCCCCCATCGCGGTCTTTGGACTCATGGCGCAGACTGTCGCGGCGAACGGGTGGAGCACATTGTCCGATCTCGCCCAGTATTGCGGCGTCGTGGTGGCGGGGCTTTTGGTGTTGGTGCTCGCCTATGTGGCGATCGCTATAATCTGGGGACGGATCGGACCAGGCCGATTCCTGCGCGCCATCGCCCCGGTGCAGCTTATGGCGTTTTCCACCTCCAGCTCGGCGGCCGTCATGCCGTTGACCATGCGCACCGCGGTGGAGAAGCTCGGCGCGCCCGCATCAATCGCCGGCGCCGTGGTGCCCTTAGCGGCGACGGTGAATATGGCCGGCACCGCGCTCTATCAGTCCGTGGCGATCGTGTTTCTCGCTGAACTGGGCGGCCGATCGTTAACGCTGGAGGAATTGACCCTGATCATGATCACCCTGACGGGCGCCTCGATCGGCGCGCCCGCGGCCCCCGGCGCCAGCATTGCGATCCTGGCCAGCACAGCGACGAGTTTCGGCGTGCCTTTGGCCGGTTTGCCTTTGATCCTCGGCGTCGATCGGCTGCTCGACATGGCGCGCACCGCGGTCAATGTCACGGGCGACCTGGTGGCGTGCCGCATTCTCGCCCACGGCGTCTCTGCAATCCACGCCGAACCCGCTCCGGCCGCTGACAGGGCCCGCGCAATGGGCTAAGCCCCCGCCATGATCGAAAAAGACCCCAACGCCCCCCACCAAGCCGTCCTGATCGTCGACTTCGGCAGCCAGGTCACCCAGCTCATCGCCCGGCGGGTGCGCGAGGCGGGGGTGTATTGCGAGATCCATCCGTTCAACCAGGTTGACGCCGGGTTTCTCGACCGGTTCCAGCCCCAGGCGGTGATTTTGTCGGGCGGTCCCGCCAGCGTCCACGCCGCGGCCAGCCCGCAGGCTGAGCCGGCGATTTTCAAGCGCTGCGTGCCGGTTTTGGGCATTTGCTATGGCGAGCAAGCCATGTGCGCGAGCTTGGGCGGGTCAGTGGCGCCAGCGCAAGAGCGCGAGTTTGGCCGCGCGGAAATTGAAGTGATCCACCCGAGCCTGCTGTTTGACGGGCTGTCCGCGCGAGAGCCGGTTTGGATGTCTCATGGGTACCGGGTGGAGGCGATCCCCGAAGGCTTCCGCGTCATCGCCCAAACGCCCAATGCGCCGTTCGCGGCCATCGAGCATGCGGAGAAGCGGTTTTTCGGCGTGCAATTCCATCCGGAAGTCGTACATACGCCGAAGGGCGCGCAGATCCTGAGCAATTTCGTGCATAAAATCGCCGGCCTCGCCGGGGATTGGACCATGGCGGCCTATCGCGCCGAAGCCATCGCCGCCATCCGCGCCCAAGTGGGTCGGGAAAAGGTGATTTGCGGGCTTTCAGGCGGGGTGGATAGCGCGGTCGCGGCGGTTCTGATCCATGAAGCGATCGGCGATCAGCTCACTTGCGTGTTCGTGGACACCGGCTTTATGCGCCAGGGCGAGGCCGAAGAGGTCGTCTCGCTATTTCGCGGGCACTACAACATCCCGCTCATCCATGTGGACGCCTCGGAGACGTTTTTGGGCCAGCTCGAGGGCGTGGACGACCCCGAACGCAAACGCAAGATCATCGGCGCGGCGTTTATCGACGTCTTTGAGCGCGCAGCTTCGGAAATCGGCGGGGCGGGCTTCCTCGCCCAAGGCACGCTTTACCCCGACGTGATCGAGAGCGTCAGCTTCACCGGCGGGCCGTCTGTGACCATCAAGTCCCACCACAATGTGGGCGGCCTGCCCGAGCGGATGAACCTAAACCTCGTCGAGCCCCTGCGCGAGCTGTTTAAAGACGAAGTGCGCGCCTTGGGCCGCGAACTCGGCCTGCCGGAGCGCTTTGTCGGCCGCCACCCCTTTCCCGGGCCGGGGCTCGCCATCCGGATGCCCGGCGCGGTGGATCGCGAGGGCCTGGAGGTGTTGCGCAAGGCTGACGCCATTTATCTGGACGAAATCCGCAAGGCCGGGCTTTACGATGCGATTTGGCAGGCGTTTGCCGTGCTCCTACCCGTGCGCACCGTGGGCGTGATGGGCGACGCGCGCACCTACGACCATTGCTTGGCGCTGCGCGCGGTGACCTCTGTGGACGGCATGACCGCGGACTATTACCCCTTCGAGCATGATTTTTTAGCGCGCGTCTCCACCCGCATCATCAATGAGGTCAAAGGCGTGAACCGCGTCGTCTATGACGTCACGTCTAAGCCGCCCGGCACCATCGAGTGGGAATGATTCCACGTCCTTCGCAGACTATCGCGAATGATCAATAAATCCAATAAAATCAATGGTTTGATGCCGATTATCGTTCGGTATCTATCGCCCTCTATCGCGGGCCAACGGAACATTCTGACGGTATCGCCTGACGGTATACAAATTGCCTCTTCCTGCCTAAAGTCAAAATACCGTCAGCCCATTTTGGCGACCTGACGGTATTTTTTCGGCGTAACGCATTGAAATACAAGCGTTTCCTTGTCGAAAAAATGGCCATTTTGGCCTGACGGTAAAATTGATGGGAGGGAGGCGTTCTGTGCTGACCGATATTGCAATCAAGTCATTGAAATCAAAGGATAAACCCTACAAGGTCGCAGACCGGGATGGTCTCTACGTGTCCGTCGCGCCGACCGGCACCAAGACCTTCCGATACGATTACCGTGTGAACGGGCGCCGGGAGACGCTGACCATCGGGCGTTATGGCAAGTACGGGATCACGCTGGCGGCTGCGCGCGAGAAGCTGATCGACGCGAAAAAGCTCGTGGATGACGGAGTCTCGCCCGCGAAGGAAAAGAAGCGGGCCAAGGCCAAGGCGAAATCTGAAGGGACATTCGGGGAGCTTGCTCAGCGCTGGCTCGCTGAGAGCGAGATGTCGGATTCGACCCGCGACATGCGTCGTCACATTGTTGATCGGGACCTGATACCGGCGCTCGGGAACTACACGCTGCGCGAAGTGACCAGCGAGGATGTCCGTCAGCTCTGCGACAAGATCAAGAAGCGGGGCGCGCCTTCAACGGCGCTCCACGCCCGCGAGTTTATCAAGCTCGTCTACGCCTTCGCCAATTTGCACGGCATCCGTGTCGAGAATCCCGCCGAGGAGGTCGATCCCCGTTCGATCGCGCGTGTCCGGCCCCGCGACCGCTCCCTGACGCCGTTGGAAATCCGGGTCCTCTATCGCGTGCTTGAAGAGATCACCGCCAATCCAACTTTGAAGCTCGGTGTGAAATTCATCCTGCTGACGATGAAGCGCAAGACCGAGGTCGCCCATGCAACCTGGGACGAGGTCAGTTTCCAGGATGCGGTGTGGACCATTCCGAAGAAGCGGATGAAGACGGGCCTTGATCACAATGTCTATCTGTCGAACCAGGCACTCGATATTCTAGTGGCGCTGAAAACCTGCGCGGGCGGATCGAAGTATGTTTTCCCGTCGCGCTACGACACGTTTCGCCCAATCTCGAATGCCACCTTCAACCGGATCACCGACAGCGCTCACAAGCTGGCGAGCGAGATGTAGCTGCCGCTGGAGCCCTTCACCGTCCATGACCTGCGGCGCACCGGATCGACGCTGCTCAATGAGCTGGGTTTCAATCGCGACTGGATCGAGAAGAGCCTCGCCCATGAGGACCGGCGTTCATCTCGCGGTGTGTACAACAAGGCCGAGTATGCCGACCAGCGCCGCCACATGATGCAGGAATGGGCCGACATGATCGACGCCTGGGCCGCCGGCGAAAGCCGCAAGCCGAATATCATCCCGGAGAGCATGGCGGTCTATGCAGCTGATCCGAGGGTGCGGTGAACTCCAGTTCTCCTTCGGGCGCAGGAGGAGACTTGAGCTTCGAGCATTAGCGCTGGCCTCGGGCCAATACCGAAGCTGAGCCTAGCCTAGGCTCGGCAACCCCATTAACGTCGCCATGATCAACCTCCGGCAGCAGTGCGCTTTTGTACCCGGATGTCCGCTTCACGTTCTGACTTCGCCTGATGGCGAAGGCGCTTCAAAAGGCTTGCTGCCTGTATTGGGTCTGCCGCCCGGCGGAGCGCAGCGACATCATCAGCGCAACAATCGCGCAACTTTTTCCGCGATCCGCAAGGGCATGGCCAATGGCCTTTGGTCGCTGAGGCGGAAACAACCTGCAAATAGCGCAGCGCTGCGGCCTGATCCAAATCGCGGCCGAGCAGCGCTTCGGCAGCCTCGACCATTCCATCACTGCCATGGGCCCGCTCGCCGAACGGCCATTCCTCATGGGCATCGAAATAGACCTGACCTAAGAAGAAATTGTGCAAGGGCCCGTCGCAGAAAGCTTTGACGGACGCGTCCTCGTTTAGGGCGCGCCATTCTTCCCAGACACAGGTGCAACAGGCGCCATTTGAATACATATGGCGATCGGCGATCCGCTCGATTGCGCCGCCCCGTTCGATCACTAGCGGCTCGAGCTCCGGATAGGTCTTTGGAAACACCAGTAGCAGATCGAACCGCGCGAGCGGTCCGTCCGCATGCGCCCCATCATGAACCATGTACTCGCCATGTCCGACAATTGCCTCATCGGTCTCCTCAAAGCTGAGCCCTGGCTGGCGGAAGGCCAGCGCGCGCTCGACCTCAGCCAGCGACAGGTTCGCTTTTGGCTTTACCTTTCGTTTGCGCGCCAAGGTTTCGATCCCGTCCCCCGCTCGCGCACATCCGCCGCCATCGCGGACACGCGCTCCGGCACCGCAGCCGTGATAATGGTCGGTGCGGCCACGGCCGCCGGGCGGAGACTGTCTTTCACCCGGTCCACCGTCTTTTTGCCAATGCGCTCACGCAATATGTCTGGAATATCTTCTGGTCGCCCCGCATGCAGATAAGCGCCGAAATCCTGGCGCGCCGCGCGCAGCCATTTGCTGAAAGCGCGGGCCTTGGCGGGCTCTTCGACCCATTTATCGGCGAAGTTCTCATCCGGGTTCACCGGATTGGCGACCCAGGCGACCCCGCCGCGATCCTCGATATAGGCGTCCATGCTTTCAAGGATCACGCTCAACGCCTCGACCAGCGTCTCCTCATTGCCATAGGCGCGCGCCGACAGCGTGGTGATGATCATAGAGATCGGCTTTTTGTCGTGATCATCCGCGAACATCGTATCGCGATGACGCTTTAAGAGCTGAATGGCCTTTTGAAGCGTGGTCTTCACCCGATGATTGGGCACGTCCTCCACGCTGTCATAGATTGGCTTGCGCCGCAGGAAGTTGCGCTTCTCAACCAGCAGCCGCTCGGCCATCTGTTCAAAAAACCAGGCCGCAAAGCCGAGCGGATTGCTGGTCGGCCAGTTCTCGCTCAGCACTCGGTAATTCGGGTCTTTTTGATCCGTGATGGAAATCGCCTGCTCAGTGATGGCGTCATCTTTTGCGAGGGCCTGGTAACCGCTGTCCAGCAGTTGCTGGCGGTAGCGATCGGCATCCGGAAGACAGGGCAGGATATCAGTGTGGAACCGGTCATCATCAGCATAGGGCAAACGCCAACAGCGGCGCTTTTCTTCCGGGTCATGCACCATGGCCTTGGCGGCTGCATAGGCTATGATCTCGCGGCCTACGGCCTGTTTTAATTGCTCTTGGGTGACGTCACCCTTATTCGCCGTCAAGCGGCAGATCAGATCTACATCATATTCTTCGTCCGGACCGACCGGGCGATTGGCAAGGCCGAGCAGCATTGAGCCCTGGGGCGCGACAAACGGGTCAAAGGCTTTGATCTCGGAGCCGTCCCGGTCCAGCCATTGGGCCATGGATTCATACTTGCCGACAATCCGGTCACGCACCGTTTCGGGCATGTCGATTTCGACGTGAAGTTTTTGCAGGACCTCTTCATGGGTCAGACGGTTTTGTGTTGGCACGGGTCATCTCCTCTCGCCTCAAGCGCATGGGCCGGGACGAAAGGCGCCGCCGGTTCGGTGAAAAAATGGGTTTTCAGAATGGGCTTTTTCTCGCGTGCCTCAATGAAGCCGCGTTCTTTCAGGTCACGAATGCGCCTTGTATTATCGAGGTTGAAAAAGCCCTCTGGCACTGGTTGACATATCCGCCAGATCGCCTGGCGCGTATGCGGATCGCCAAGCAGCAAATGCGCAACCCCCATAGACCCGAACGACTGACCTGCCTGGAAGAAGGCCGCGGTCTTCTTGACCATGCTGCGCGCGCTATAAGCCCGTTTGGCTTTCATGACGTCTTCGAGGCAGCTGATCGATAAGAGTTTGATCTCAGCGGCCGGCCAGCCAAGGACGCCAACGGCCTCCACGACTGCATTGCCAGCCGGATTGTTTGCCCAAAGCCCGCCATCGACGAGACCGACATCATTGGCCGTGATATGTTCCCGAAAGAATGTTGGCGCGGCCGAAGTGGCGAGCGCTGCGTCTACGGCTGGGTCTTTGTAATCAGTGGTCAGACGCTCATGATGTGCGGTCTTGTAGACATAGACTTTGCGTGTCGCTGCATTCCAGGCCGGAATCATGAGCCGGGTCTGCGCCTCTCCTAGCTTTCGCTCGCCAAGAACTGATCGGATCGCCGCTTCAAGCGCGTCAGTCTCATACTTAGGCCCCCAGAGGGCCCAACGCCCGTCTCGGCAGCGGCGCTTGAACCAGCCGATGACGCCATCCTGGTCCTGATCGAAGATTTCTGGCCCTTTTTCCTCGTAAAGCGCCAACACTTCTTTGGCGCTGACGCCCATGGCGAGTGCGATCGCGATAATCCCGCCCGTGCTGGTTCCGCAGATCAGATCGAAATAGCGGCCAATCGGCTGTTCAAGCTCATCCTCCAAGCCTGCCAGAAAGGCCGCCGGGAACACGCCGCGAATGCCGCCGCCATCAATCGAAAGTATGCGTCTCATGTGTCACCATACGATAATGTACAATGCACAACATATGAAAGGTCTTGTTAAGCGTCAAGATGATATGGTACAAAATCGTATAGACAGACTGACGCCTTTGACTCGGCGGTCCGGGGGCCTAAGGAGGTAAAGCCATGTCTTTTGCAACTAATTTACGTTTCCACCGGACCCAGAAAAAACTGTCGCTTCAGAAATTGGCTGATCTGATCGGCGTGTCGAAAGCCCATATCTGGGACCTTGAAACCGAACGCGCGACCAATCCATCGCTTGAGGTTTTGAGAAACCTCTCCAACGTCCTTGACGTGCCGATCGCCACGCTGGTCGGTGAAGATGTCGAGAGCGCGCCGCCATCAGACGACTCGGTTGTTCTCTTTCGCAATCTTCAGTCTCTCGATCCTGAAGACCGGGAGACGATCAAAATGATGATGCAGCGTCTGCAGAGACGCACCGTAAAAGATAACGAGTGATCGAAAATGGTTTAGCGGCTGGATCTTGATGGCGTCGGATCGCCCATGGGTCTGGTCTCGAAAATCCTGCAAGCTGAACCCGATCTGAAAATCCCCGTACCGATTGAAGATCTGGCCGGTCAATTAGACATTGAAGATATCCAGCCGCTGAAAACCGAAGGCTTTCTTGGCGGCCTCGTCACCAATGAAGCTCGTACGCTCGGCTTTGTTCTTGTCAAAGACGATCTTCGCCTAGGACGCAGGCGGTTCACTATCGCCCACGAGCTTGGGCACTTCCTCTGCCCGTCTCATAAGCTAACCGCCGGAGATCGTTTCTTATGCACCCGGAAGGCCATGTCCGTCTGGGACGTAAAAGCCTCAGACACCAATTGGCGGATCGAAGCTGAAGCCAATCGCTTCGCTGCGCTCATCCTAATCCCGCCGCCAGTGCTGCGGCCCTTCCTCGCTAGGAAACGCTATGCCGATCTTAACACCGTCCTCGAAATGCACCGCATGTTCGCGGTCAGCAAAGAAATGGCGGCGCGCGCTTATGCCGAGTACTTTCACGAACCTGTCGCGGTCCTGATCACACGCCACGGCAAACTCCGCTATGCCTATCGCCATAAAGAATTTCCGCGACTAGACCTTGAACGCGGTCAGCCGCTCCCGGAGATATCAATCGTCCAACAGCACAAATCCCTCACCGGTCTGACTAGTAGCGACTCGACCGATCCAGCGCATTGGATCGATGAGCGTGATGTACAAACCGTGATCGCCCTCTATGAACAAGTGCTGCCACAAGCGAATGGTTTCGCCATGGTCCAGCTGAAAGCCATTCTTCGCGACGAAGAAGATCGTGATGAAGACGAGGACCTCACCTCCAAACAACGTTTCGCCCGGCGCATGGAGAAATGGCGCTGACCGCCGCTCCACTTCGTTTAAGCTTCTCAAGTGTTGACTGGAAAGGCCTGGTTCAGGAGCTTCGAGCCAAGTTCGTTTCGGCTACTTCCGGGATGCTTGAGCCTACTCACCGCATCCGATAATCTGGATGCGGTCCGCAGCCCTCACGACCCTTGCGCCTTTGGGCGTCGATCCATTCCAGTACTTCGGCGAGGGGCCAGACGACGCAACGGGGGGTCAGATAGAAGCGCTGTGGGAACTCGCCCTTTTGTTCGAGTTCGTAGATCGTCGTATCGGAGAGCGGCACGAGCTTGCGAAGCTCCGGCCGCCTGACCGTTCGGCGCCTGAAGATATCGGCGGGCGTGATCCGCTCGGGATCTGTTGACGTG
>JBHJGU010000013.1:0-34000 GCA_050331475.1 Maricaulaceae bacterium
GGGGGGGGGGGGGCGGGCGACGCCGGTGACCGCATAGCCCGTGCCGTCCGCGCGGTCGGTTCGGCCGATCTCCACCACCACGCCGCCAAGCACATCACCCTCATGGGCGGCGAAATAGGCGTTCTGGCGCGGGCCTTGGACGAAGCGTTGCACGCACACCGTCTCATGGGGCTCAGGCCAGCTTGGAACCCGGCGCGCCAGATCGGCCGCGTCCTGGGCGATCACGGCCTTTTCCCCAAACACATAAGCGGTTGAGTCCACTGGCTTGACGATGATCGGAAAGCCAATATCGGCAGCCTCCGCGATCAGCGCCTTATGGTCGGGGACAATGGCGCGGCGCGCCAAGCCGACCCCCAGCGCGTCGCACACTGCAAAAAGGCCCGCTTTGTCCGCGCAGGCGCGCACGATCTCAGCGTCCGGGGCGACGACGAGGGCGTGAGCGTCGAAGGCCGCGCGTCGCTGCGCCACCACCCGGGCGGCCACTTCGCTGATCGGGATCACCGCATCAACCGGATGCGCGCTCAGGCGCTCCAGAATGACGGCGCTGGCGGCGTCGGGTTCGGCGTCCAGCGGCGGATGCCGGAACGTGTCCGCCACGCAATTGGACCAGAACAGATAGGGATCTAAACCGTCCACGCCGGCGTCGACCGTCCAACCCGCACGCGCCAAGCTACGCGCCACGGTCAGGGACGCGCGCAAATTACCGATCAACAGAGCCCGCATAACCCTCCCCCCGGAGCGCGGCCTAAACTATTCAGTCACCGCACCGGAAAACACGAACAACCGGGTTCGACGTTTTGCCCGACGCTTTAGGAGCCGACGGACACGTCTGACAAGCCGGCTTCCGGCCCCCGTGCATAAGCGCGAACCGTCTTGGAAAGCAGGGTCGGGTCGATCGGCTTGGCCAACCACGCATTGAAATCCGCGGCCTCTCGCGCAATGCTAAGATCATCGAGCACGTTCGCGGTCACCGCCACGATCGGCGTCCGACCGGCCGCCCCCTTCAATCCCCGGATTTTAGCCGTCGCCTGCAAGCCGTCCATGACCGGCATTTGAACGTCCATAAGCACGATATCATAGTCTTGGTCCTGCACCGCTTGAAGCGCTTGCGCCCCGTCCTCCACCACATCGGTTTCACAACCCATCCGTTCCAATAAGGCGATCAGAAGGCGTTGATTGATCGGATTGTCTTCGGCCACCAGGATGCGCAGCGGATCGGGACCCGCCGGCGGAGCGTGGCTCCCCGCTTGGGACGGCGCCGCGGGCGCGGTTTCGGCCGGCGGCGTGGCGAGGGCCGGCGCGGTGACGACGGGCAAAGTGAACCAAAATTCACTGCCTTGGCCGGGCGCGGAGTTCAAACCGATCCGGCCGCCCATGCATTCAACCAGCTCTCGGCAAATGGCCAGGCCCAGCCCTGTGCCACCGAACCGTCGGCTAATCGTGTCGTCGGCCTGGGCGAAGGGGGTGAATAGCGCGTCCTGACGGTCCTCGGCCACGCCGACGCCGGTGTCGATCACGCCCACACGCAAGGTGTCCGCGTCTGAAAGACGGGCGAGCACGCGCACGCCGCCGCGTTCAGTAAACTTTACCGCGTTAGCGATCAAATTGTTCAGCACCTGGCTAACCCGCGTTTTATCGAGCATCAACGCTGTGGGCGCGTTCGGATCAATCTCGGCTTTAAGGCTCAGCCCGCGCTCGCGCGCTTTCGGGGCGTAGAGCGCGATGGCGGCGTTGATGAGTTGGACGACGTCGGCCGGTTCGGGCGACACGCTCATGCGCCCGGCCTCCAACCTGGAGAAATCCAACACATCGTCGAGAATGCGCGAGAGCATGCGCGCGCTCTCACGCGCCGTGGTGAGCTGGTCGCGCTGGGTCGGGCTGAGTTGGGTGTCGCCGAGCAGGTCCAACATGCCGATCACGCCCGTCATCGGCGTGCGGATCTCATGGCTCATGACCGCCAAAAACGCGCTTTTCGCGCGCGAGGCGGCTTCGGCGGCGCTGCGGGCGGCGTCTAAATCCCGGGTTTGTTGACGCAAGTCCATGTTCATCCCGCGCAAGCGCGCCAACCAGCGCCGCCGCCCACTTTGCAGCCGGCCCATGCGCGCCACCAACATCGCCAAGAAGACAGCTCCAATGGTGACGCCCAAAAGGTGTGACGCGGCGAACAAGGCGCCGCTGCGCGTGGCCGCCGCAATAATCTCAATCGCTACGAAGCTGGCGGCCAACGCCAGCCCCGCCCAGGCCAAACGCCGATCCAAGGTGCGCGCCGCGTTGGGGCGCACCAGCATGGCGGCGATCACACCCACCGCCAGGAGGCAGAAAACCTGGAACGGTTCGCGTAACAGGGTGATCGCGCCCGGAGGCGCCAAAATCTGTAAACCCGTCGAAACGGCGATGAAGGTCAAGGCGCCGCCGACCATAAACGCTGTGCGTAAAGGTGTGGGACGATCAGCAAACAAGATTTTCACAAACGCAAAAGACAAAATTGGGATCAAATACATTGTTAAATATTCGAAAAAATATTTTGTGTTCAGGTCAAGCCTCGGCAGGAAATCCCAAACCGTGTCACTGATCAAAATTATCCGCGCCGACTCAACGAAAACCACAGCGGCGAACGCCGCATAGCCGCGCCGCCGGGTGTTCAAAGCCGCCAGCGCTAAGCTTAAAACGCCGGTCAGCGCCGTCAGCGCGGCGGCGGCGACCGCAAGCGCATTCGCGCGGTTATGCTGCGCTTGCAGCAAATCGCGCGGGCCAATGCGCGGCGCTTCAATGAAACCGCCCTGCTTGTGAACCGCGTTGGACACCACAACGGCCAATTCGAAATGGCTCAACGGCGGCAAATCGACAACGCCTCGAAGCGGGGTCGTCGCCCCGCGAGGACCGGTCATGGACATGGCCAATCGTTGACCCGCCTGCCCTGCCGGCGGGTTTAGCGCGCGCACCCAAACCGTCGCATCCGACCGCAACCAACCTGGATCTAAAGCCAGGGGTCGATCCGTGGGCGCATCACGGATCCTCAGCCGATAGACCGCCTGGCCATGCCCACCAGTGAGTTCCGTTGTCCATCCGGGCCCCCAAACATCGGGGAGGCTAATGGGTTGATGGCTGTCGACGCCCGTAGGAAACGGGTCTAGCGGCTCGGCGGTCAACGGCGCGCGGCGAACCCGCCACCCCTCATCGAGCACAAGCACGCGCTTACCCGCCAGGGTCGCGTCAATACTGTCAAATTGCGTGGACGGGATTGACGCGGCATGGCTTGCCGCCGCGCCCAGCAAAGCCAGACCGGCGAGAAGAGCGATGAAAACTGCGCAAACCCGAGACCTCACCCGATGCTCCCATCGCCGAGATCGCTCGTTCGGCGCGATGATATTTAACAAACGGTATCCGTAGTCGCACACTCACGCCAATCACTGGCCATCACCGATAGGCGCGGTTTCAAGCCATCCGCCAGTCGAACATCCGCTAACCCTGACTTCGCCCCAAGCGTCGGCAGGACCTTGACCGAAAACATCGAAAAACAGCGAACCCTTATTGACAGGCGATAATTAGCATGGCGAACTCTCGGCAATCGCCGGGGGGCGAGCAGAATGGGACGGCGTCGCCGAAAGGGCGCAGCCGACACGATCGTGCTTACAATCGAAAACTTATCAAAGACTTACGGTAATGGTGTTCGCGCTCTAAATAATGTGTCACTGAGAATTGACCGTGGCATGTTTGGCTTATTGGGGCCTAACGGTGCGGGCAAATCAACTTTGATGCGGACCATCGCCGCTTTGCAATCTCCCGACGCGGGCTCGATCCAATTCGGCGATATTGACGTCCTCCAGAACCCGGACGACTTACGGCGAACACTCGGGTATCTGCCCCAAGATTTCGGTGTGTACCCCCGGATTAGCGCGCAAGACATGCTCGATCATTTGGCGATCTTGAAAGGGTTGACCAACTCGAAAGCGCGCAAAGAGGTGGTGACCGAACTGCTGCGCCAGACCAATCTTTACGATGTGCGGAAAAAGGCGCTCACCGGGTTTTCCGGCGGCATGCGCCAGCGCTTCGGCATCGCCCAGGCGCTGCTCGGTGAGCCCCAATTGATCATCGTTGACGAGCCGACAGCCGGTCTCGACCCCGAAGAACGTAACCGGTTCCATAATCTTCTCAGCGAGATCGGCGAAAATGTGGTGGTGATCCTGTCGACGCACATTGTGGAAGACGTCGCGGACCTTTGCCCGAGCATGGCGATCATGGCGCACGGACAAATTGTGGCGCATGGCGCGCCGGCGGACCTGGTGGCGGCTATGGCGGGCAAGATTTGGCGCGCTTTAATCACCAAAGCGGACGTGCCCAGCTATCGCGACCGCTATTCGGTGATTTCCACCCGGTTCACCGCGGGACAAGTCTCCGTCCACGTGCTTGGCGACGCCCAGCCGGGCCCCGAATTCGAGCTCGTCACCCCAGATCTTGAGGACGTTTACTTCGCGACGATCAAGTCGGCCGCGCCCGCGGGCGACGCCCTCGACCAAGCCGCCTAATCGCGATCCCCGTCCAGTCCCAGCCTGACCTTAAGCTCTCAAGGAGCGCGCCATGTTTGGTTCTATTACCCGATTTGAGCTGAATTATCAGCTTCGCGGCCCAGCTTTCATCGCTATCTTCGCCATCTTTTTCTTGTTGGTGTTTTTTGCAACCGTGTCCGATCAAGTCTCGATCGGGGCGTCGAACACAGTCAACGCCAATTCCCCCTTCGCCATCACGCAAATCATCCAAATCATGAGCCTATTCGCCATGATCATCCCCACAGCGTGCTTGGCCACCACCTTGCTCAGGGACGAGGATTTCAAAACCGGGGAAATGTTTCACGCAACCCCGGTGAAACCATTGATATTCGTGGCCGGGCGCTTCACGGGCGGGTTATTAGTAACGCTGCTGGCGTTCGCCTCGGTCCCCCTCGGCGCCTTGATCGGTCCGGTGTTCGGCAAAGCGGTTGGCTGGTTGCAGCCCGAAGACCTCGGCCCGACGAATATCGGTCATTACGTTCAGATCTTTCTCGTCATGGGCGTGCCGAATATGTTCATCACGGGCATGATCTTGTTCAGTGTGGCGAACTTCACACGCTCCATGATCATGGTGTTCGCAGCACTTTTATCAATTTATACACTATATTTTGCCGGAAATGCTATACTTAGCAATCCTGATCTGCGCGAATTCATTGCGCTTGTGGATCCATTTGCTTTGAACACATATGGTTTTGCGACGCAATACTGGACACCGGCTGAGCGCAATACGATTGTTGCGCCGCTAGAAGGTGTTTTACTGTACAATCGGCTGATCTGGATCGGTGTGGGCTTGGCGCTCTTGGCGGCCAATTTTGCGTTTTTCTCGTTTCGTAAACCGAAAGCGATCCGGCGCAAGGCGGCTGGCGCGGCCGAGGCCGGCGATACGGTTCAGCAAATCGTGTTACCGCGCGTCGCGCCGAGCTTCGGCGCAAGCGCTCAGATGGCTCAGTTTCGTCAGCGCATCCGCTTCGAGATGGGCGTGGTGGTTAAAAACCTCGCCTTCTGGGTCTTGCTGCTCCTAGGCTTAGTGAACGCGTTGTCTTCGCTGTTGTTCACCAATAGCCTTTATGGCACCCCGCCCTATCCCGTGACCCGGCTGATGATTGACGCGCTCGTGGGCAGCTTCGCCTTCGTGCCCATCGTCGTGGCGGTCTATTACGCGGGCGAATTAGTCTGGCGGGAGCGCAATGTGCGGATGTCCGACATCGTGGACGCCACACCGACGCCGTCCTGGGTGTTTGTCGCCTCGAAATTCATCGCTTTAAGCTTCGTGATTGTCGCACTATTCGGCGTGGCAATGATCACCGCGCTCTTGGTCCAATTGATCAAAGGCTTTACCGCTGTCGATATTGGTCAGTATATATTGCGGTTATTCGCCGATTTTGCTCTGCCCTTTGCGATACTGGCCGCGTTGGCGATCTTTTTCCAAGTCGTGTTCAACAATAAATGGCTCGGAATCATGGCGATGATTGTTTACACGATCGTGACACTTATCGCCGCCAATTATGGTTTCGACCACAACCTTTATCTTTACGGCGGTAGTCCCACCGCCCCTTACTCCGACATGAACGGGTATGGCCACTATCTCGGGATTAGCCTGTGGTTCAATCTCTACTGGGGTTTGATTGCAGCGGCGCTCATCGTTGTCTGCTATCTGTTGTGGAACCGCGGCGCGCTGAGCCCGATTTGGCGACGGTTTGGCCAATTGCCTGCGCGGATTGGCCTGGCCTCGGGTGGAATATTAGCCGCCTCGCTTGTCGGCGCTGGCGTGGTGGGCGGTTATATCTTCTACAATACTAATGTCTTGAACACCTATCGGAACCAAGACGCCAATGAAGATCGCGCCGAAGCCTTCGAATTGGCTTATCGGGATCACGAGTTTGACCCGATCCCGCGTATTACAGCCGTAGAGTCTGAGGTTGATATTTACCCACGCCAACGGCGTTACACGATCGACGGCAAGTATACGCTCATCAATGCCACAGACGCGCCGATTGAGCGGGTCATGATTGATTACAGCTACACTGCCGATGTAGAGGCTCAGTCGATCGAAGGCGCCACACTGGTCGAGTCCGACGACGACTACAATGTCTATTGGTTTGAATTCGACGAGCCCTTAGCGCCGGGCGCCACCACCCGGATGACCTTTAAGACCGGCCGTCATGACCGCGGCTTCCGAAACTCCGGCAACGTGTCGACCATCAATTATAATGGAACGTTCTTTAACAACGGAGAGGCGTTCCCAGGCATTGGCTTTAACGCAGGCAAGTTGTTGCAAAATCCCCAGGAACGCCGCAAACGCGGCCTTGAAGAGCTTCCGCGGATTTACAAGCTTGAAGACGAACGGTTTTTCAACGTCAGCGGATTGCGACCCGACAGCCTGTGGGTCGACTTCGCCACGACCGTGTCCACCTCGGCCGACCAAATCGCCATCGCGCCCGGTTATCTGGAGCGGGAATGGGAAGAAAACGGCCGAAGGTATTTCCGTTACGTCATGGATGAACCGATCCAAAACTTCTATTCCTTCCAATCGGGAGACTATGTGGTTGCCGAGGGTCAATGGGAAGACGTGCAGCTCCAAGTCTTCTACCATGAGGATCATGAGTTCAATGTTGATCGCATGATTGAAGGCATGGCCGACAGCCTGGAATACTTCTCCGAGCACTTCAGCCCGTTCCAATACCGGCAAATGCGGATCCAAGAGTTCCCGGCCTATCAGTCCTTTGCGCAATCGTTCCCGAACACGGTGCCTTACTCCGAGGGCATCGGCTTCATCGGAGATGTTCGCGACCCCGATGACATCGACTTCATCTATTACGTCACGGCCCACGAAGTCGCCCACCAATGGTGGGGCCACCAAGTCTCGCCCGCGCCTGTGCAAGGCGCCGCCATGGTCACCGAGACCTTGGCTCAGTACAGCGCACTCAAAGTGTTGGAGAAGGAGTATGGCGCGGAGCATATGCGCCGGTTCTTAAAGTTCGAGTTGGACTCGTATTTGCGCGGACGGGCGGCCGAAAACCGCGAAGAACTTCCGCTCTTCAAGGAGGAAAACCAAGGCTATATCCACTATCGCAAAGGCTCCATCGCCATGTGGCTGCTCCAAGACATTATCGGCGAGGACAAGGTCAACCGCGCTTTAAATCGGTTAGCGGACGAGTTCGGTTATCGGTCCGAGCCTTTCACACGCTCGGTGGACTTGATCCGGGTGTTGCGTGAGGAGGCGGGGCCAGAGCACGATGCGTTGATCACCGACCTCTTTGAAAAGATCGTCCTTTACGATTTGCGGGTCGAAGACGCGGTGGCCAATGAACGCGACGACGGACGCTGGGACGTCGCCATGCGGGTCTTCGCGCGCAAGCTGGAAGCGGACGGCCAGGGCGAGGAGACCGAAATCGCGCTCGACAATCTGCCCGTCGATGTCGGCGTGTTTTCGACAAACTTAGAAAACGTCAATTCCGGCACGGATCATATCTTGGCGTTTGAAAAACGCCCGCTCGACGCCTCGAATTTCGTGGTGGAGTTCGTCGTCGACGAGCGCCCCAGCCATGCGGGCGTCGATCCCTATAACAAGGTGATCGACCGGATTACCAACGATAACCTCAAGCGGGTCCGGTACGACGCGGCGCTCAACGATGCGGAGGGCGGCGGCGAACCGCTTGCAAGCGCCGCGCCTTAAGCGATTGACATCGCCTAGCCCTAACGCACCCGCCGGGCCAGCCGCGCTCGGCGGGTTTTTTGATCGAGCGCCGGCGCGAACAAAGGAAAAAGCGCCGCCCCTGGCCAGGCGGTCTGGGTTGAGCTACTCCGAACCGGTGAGAGCCAGCGCCCTTGCCCGGGAGACCCAATGTTCACGCGCTTGGACATAGCCGACGTCGTGGTGTTCGAACCCAAACGGTTCGGCGATCATCGCGGTTATTTCTCAGAGACCTATAATAAACGACAGTTTTTGGAGTTCGGGCTCGCCGTCGAATTCGTGCAAGATAACCAATCGCTGTCGCGCGATCGTGGGGTTTTGCGTGGCCTGCATTTCCAAGCCCGTCCGTTCGCCCAAGACAAGCTGGTGCGCTGTGTCGCCGGGGCGGTTTTCGACGTCGCCGTGGATATTCGTCATGGCTCACCCACCTTCGGCCGTTCCGTGAGCGCGACGCTCAGCGCCGAGAATGGCCGGCAGATCTTCGTCCCCAAAGGCTTCGCACATGGCTTTGTCACGCTGACCCCCAACACGGAAGTCGTCTACAAAGTCACCGACTATTACGCCCCCGAGCACGATTTCGGGCTCGCCTGGAACGATCCGGCCATTGGGATTAACTGGCCAATCCCGGATGCGGAGATCATCTTGTCGGAAAAAGACCGCAAGCATCCGAGCTTGCGCGATGCGCCAAAATACTTTGAAGTTTAAGGCGCGGTCAGCCATTCCAAAGGCGCTAAACCCATGAAAGTGCTTATCACCGGCGGCGCCGGTTTTATTGGCTCCGCGGTCTGCGGCTATTGCGTGCGCGAGTTGGGCTGGTCGGTCGTTAATGTCGACGCGCTGACGTATGCGGCCGATCTGCGCGCGTTGGAGGCGATCGCCGAGGACCCGCACTACGCCTTTGAACACGCCGATGTCACCGACTTTCAAGCGCTCGCCCGGGTTTTCGCCGAACACCAACCTGATGCGGTGATGCATTTGGCCGCGGAAACCCATGTGGACCGCTCGATCACCGGCGCCGGCGCATTCATCCAGACCAATGTGGTTGGAACCTTCACCCTTCTAGAAGCCGCGCGGGCCTATTGGTCGGGCCTTGAGACTGCGCGACACCAAGCCTTCCGGTTTCTGCATATCTCCACTGACGAGGTCTATGGGTCGCTCGGCGCGCAGGGACTTTTTCGTGAAGACACCGCATACGACCCCTCCTCCCCTTATTCGGCCAGCAAAGCGGGATCGGACCATTTGGTGCAAGCCTGGGTGCGCACTTACGGGTTTCCGGCGTTGATTTCGAATTGCTCGAACAATTACGGACCCTACCAGTTTCCCGAGAAACTCATTCCGTTGATGATCCTCAACGGACTGGAGGGGCGGCCTTTGCCGGTCTATGGGGACGGCTCGAACATCCGCGACTGGCTCTTCGTGGAGGATCACGTGCGCGCGCTGGCTCTGATCCTGACCGAGGGCCGGATCGGGGAGACCTATAATGTCGGCGGGCGGAACGAACGCACCAACCTTGGGGTCGTGCACGCCATTTGTCGTGAACTCGACGCTCGGGCGCCGAAATCCCAACCCCACGCCGATCTGATCCAATTCGTCGCCGATCGACCCGGCCATGACCAGCGGTACGCGATCGATGCGAGCAAGCTGGAGACCGAGTTGGGCTGGGCTGCGGTCCATGATTTTGACAGCGGCTTAGCGCAGACCGTGGCTTGGTACCTGGAAAACCCTAAATGGTGGCGGCGCATCCGCGAAGACCGCTATGGCGGTCAACGGTTGGGCTTGCCCGAAAAACCCCAACGCGATCCGCCATGAGCCCACCGGTGGTGCTCGTCATCGGGCGAACCGGTCAGCTCGCCCGCTCGCTAACGACCGCACAGGCGCCCGGCTTGACGGTGCAGACCTGCGGTCGACCGCAGCTCGACCTGACCCGTCCGGATAGCCTTGAGGCTGCGGTCGACGCCTATCATCCCGCCCTGGTGGTCAATGCGGCCGCCTATACCGCCGTTGACGCGGCGGAAACTGAGCCCGAGGCCGCCTACGCGCTCAACCGCGACGGGGCGGCGCATTTGGCCCGCGCCTGCGCGCAGCGCGACATCCCGCTGATCCAATTATCCACGGACTATGTTTTCGACGGCCAAAGCGCTGAACCCTATCGAGAAACCGATCCTCCGAGACCACTCGGGGTCTATGGCGCCTCGAAGTTGGACGGCGAACGCGCCGTAACAAACGCATGGGCGAAGTCGGTCGTGCTGAGAACGGCTTGGGTTTACAGCCCTTTCGGCAAGAACTTTCTAAAGACGATGCTCAACCTCGCTCGGACCCGAGATCGGCTTAACGTGGTCGCCGATCAGCGCGGAACGCCCAGCTATGGGCCGGATTTGGCCGCGGCCATTCTAACGATCGCGGGTCGTCTGCTGGAGCGCCCGTCACCGGCTTGCTTTGGGGTGTTCCACCTTACCGCTTCCGGGGAAACCCATTGGGCGGGCTTCGCTCGCGAAATCTTCGCGCAAAGCGCGGCGCGGGGCGGGCCCAGCGCCGAGGTTCACCCGATCCCGAGCGCCTCCTACCCCACGCCCGCACAACGCCCGGCAAACTCGCGGCTGAACTGCGATAAGGTCGATACGGTTTTCGGGGTGCGCCGGCGCCCATGGCGTGCAGGCGTCGCAGACTGTTTGGCGGCGTTGCACGCCGCCAAAGCGGACGACGCGGGCGGATCATGACAAGCGAGCGTCAAGCCGATATCAAGTGTTAAACAGTGACGACGTCGGCCGAAACCCGGTTTCGAAAAGCGGTGTGGACGACGACGCGAAAGGGCCCTCACCATGACCATCCGTAAAGCCGTTCTGCCCGTCGCCGGACTAGGAACGCGCGTTCTCCCCGCTACGAAAGCCATTCCGAAGGAAATGTTGCCCGTAGTGGACCGCCCCGCCATTCAGTACGTTGTCGCCGAAGCTTTAGAAGCCGGGATCGAGCACATCGTTTTTGTGACCGGTCGGAACAAGAACGCTATCGAGGATTACTTTGACCGCGCCTATGAACTTGAAACCACCTTGGTGCAAAAAAACAAAACCAACATCTTGGAGATGCTTGAGGCCGACCTACCCGAGCCCGGCGCCATGAGTTATGTGCGCCAACAAGCGCCCTTGGGGTTAGGCCATGCGGTGTGGTGCGCGCGCGACGTTATCGGGAACGAGCCGTTCGCCGTGCTGTTGCCCGACATGCTGATGGCTGGGAAACCGGGATGCCTCGCTCAAGTGATTGCGGCTTACGACCAAGTGGGGGGCAATGTGCTCGCCGTCGAACCCACAGCCTGGGAGAGCGTCTCCCAATACGGCGTCATCGCGCCGGGCGCGCGCCAAGGCGCGGTGATCGAAATGCTGGGCATGGTTGAGAAACCGGCCCGAGACGCTGCGCCGTCCAATCTGTTCATTTCCGGTCGGTACGTGCTTCAGCCTGAGATTTTCGACCTACTGGCGGATCAACGCGCCGGCGCGGGCGGAGAAATCCAACTCACCGACGCTATGTTGCGGCTTATGCAGTTTGGACCCTTCCATGCGGTCGAATTCGACGGACGTTCCTACGATTGCGGGTCTAAAGCGGGGTATTTGGAGGCGATCCTCGCGTTCGCTTTAGCGCGGGACGATCTCGCAGACGACGTTCGTGCGGCCGCCCGTCGGCTCGGTCTCTAGCTCGTGAGCGACATCAAAACGGCCGGTTTTTACGCTCCCTCGGACCGAGGGGCGGCCGTGATCATTCACTATCACCTCTTTAAGAACGCTGGCACGTCAGTGGACGCCATGCTGCAGACCGCGTTTGGGCCGGCGTGGATTGAAGTCGAGCATGGCTGGAACGAGCCGCTTAGCCGATCGGTGTTTCGACAATTCATAATCGATCATCCTGAATGCGTCGCGTTTTCCTCCCACACCGCCAGCCTCGATCCCCCGCAGTTTAACGATCGCGCAGTCTATCCGATCGTGTTCCTCCGCCATCCCATCGATCGCGCGCGCTCGGTCTACGCCTTCGAACGCCAACAGGACGCCGATACGATTGGCGCTCAGAAGGCCAAATCCCTGGATTTCGCGGACTATGTGCGGTGGCGCTTAGACCTACCGCTCGACCGGCAGATCCGGAATTTTCAGGTCACCCGCTTGGCGGCGGGGTCGGGTGTAATTAGCGAGCTGGCCCTTTATGAACGCGCGCTCTTGGCGTTGGAGGCGTTTCCGGTTTGGGGGCGTGTTGAAGCGATGACGCAAAGCGTTGAGCGCCTCAACGCCTGGCTGGCGCAGGATTTCCCCGGTCTAAAGCTCACCCCGCAACACGCCAACCGCCATGAAGGACGCGCTGACGGGCTAGACGCTCGTCTTCGCGCCATACGCCAAGAATTGGGTCGGTCGCTCTATGACGAACTCCAGGCCGCAAACACCCTTGATCTCGCGCTCTATGGCGCTGTGGTTTCGGGGCTCGGCCGTCCCTTCAAACCGCCCCCGCCGCTAAAAGGGCGCGAGATGCGAACGGTGATCGCGGCGAAAACCGCTCAGATCGTTGAGCGCTATTGCATGAGTGATCCCAGCTTGAGCGGCGCCGCCGGCGGCTTTCGAGCCGAAATCGACGGCGCCTTGCCGCAAACTGGACCCAATCCAGTTGTGTTCGGCTGGTGTATGGGCCCCGACAAGCGTCAGCCCGCCCTAGAAATCGTTGTTGACGGCGCGCCGCAAACCACAATCCGCCGAGAGATCCGTCGCGCGGATGTGGTGGATGCTGGTCTTACCGATCACCCGGTGGGGTTTGAGTGCAAACTCCCCGCTTTTTACCGGGCTTTGGATCGGCCGGCGCGGGTGGAAGTGCGCGTGAGCGCAGGTACAGACGGCGGTGCGTTATGCGTGGCCGAGCGGGAGTTGAACTTAACCTAAGCGCGGCGGCGATCGCCCGCCCTTTGCTCGACGCGCTCCAGTTTAACGCTTTCGGACGGTAAAGCGAACCAGATCGTCGTCCATTGACCGGGCGCGCCCTCCGCGCCGATGCGACCGCCATGGCGTTCGACGATTTGCCGGCACAGCGACAACCCCATGCCCGCGCCCCCCAGTCGTTTATCGTGGGCGCGCTCGAACATCTCGAAGACCTTTTCGTTCAGGCCTGGATCGAATCCCATCCCGTTGTCTTGAATACGCACGCAAACTTCGCCGTCGCGCCGTTCGGCGCCGACGCGCACCCGTGGCGCTTGGCCAAGCTTGGCGTAACGGATGGCGTTATGAAAGATGTTTTGCATCACCAGACCTAATAAGACTGGGTCACCGGAGACCTCCGGAAGATTGGGCCCAAGATCTAACACTGCGTCGACTTCCTCAGCGGCTAAGCTGATCGCGCCCCAGGCCTCCCGCGCCAGTTCGGACAATGCGAAGGTTTGGCGGACCATAGGCGCTTGAGCCAACTTGGAAAACGACAAAAGCTGCTCGACCTGACGCTGCAGCCGCGCAGCTGATTGGCCCAGATAGTTGAATTGAACGCGTTCAGTCTCCGCCAGCCGATCGTGTAAATCCGCCTGCAATTGGCGAGAAAACGCCTGGATCTGGCGGAGAGGCTCGCGCAGATCGTGGCTTGCGGCGGCGGCGAACCTTTCCAGGCGCCGATTGGTCGCCTCCAACTCCGACGCGTAGGCGAGCATCTGCCGGCGAGAGTCCAACTCAGCGGTGACATCAGTCAACGCGCCGAACACTCGGATCGGTGCGCCGTCCTCAGACCGGCTGATGCGATATCGGTCGCGCAACCATCGCCAAACACCGTTCTGGCCGCGCACACGATAGTCGAAAACACCGAAATTGCGGCCCTCATCAAGGATCGCGCGCCGCACGCCGCTCACGGCCTCCAACGACGCCACGTCGAGCCGAGCAATCCAAGCGGCCATATTCACGCGCCCCGTTAGCCCACCGGCGTCCGGTGAAACGCCGGCAATCCGCAACGCCAATCCCGTCGCCTCCGCCCACTCCGCGTCCCAGTCATAACTGTAAACCGCGTCCTGGGTGGCCAAAACGGCTTCCATATACCGGGTTTCGCTCTCAGCCGCGCGCGCTTGGGCGGTCTTTTCCGCCGTAATATCGGTCAGCGCACCCGCGATCCGCAGCGGTGCGCCGTTGCGATCCCACTCGACAATCTGAAACCGCGACCGCATCCATCGCCAATCGCCGTCCTGGTTCCGCACTCGGTAGTCAACTGAATGCGTCCCCTTTTCGTCCGCCATAGCCCGAGCCAGGGCTGCGCGCGGGGCGTCCAAGTCGTCGGGATGAATGTTGGCGCGCCAGTGCTCGTAGCGGCTTAGCGTCGTGCCGTCGTCCAAGACCGTAGCGTCGATCCAATTTGCAGCGAAGCCGTGGGCGATGACCTCTCCCGTTTGCAGATTGTGCGTGTAAACGGCGTCGCCTGTGGACTCCGCAGCCTCCTTGAACCGCCTTTCGGTGGCTTGAGCCGCAAGCGAGCGCGCACGCTCCTCGGTAATGTCGCGCATCGCGCCGGCGCCCCACACCGCACGGCCGTCGCCGTTTCGCTCCACCACCTTGAACCGGATATGCAGCCAACGCTCAGCGCCGTTGGGGTCGATAATTCGATAGCGATCGTCGGCGAAGTCTTCTGGCCCAGCAGACATTCGCTCGAGGCGGTTACGCACCTGCACCCGATCGTCGGGGTGAATTTGTGCGAACCACCAATCAAGGTCCGAATGGAAGCCGCCGTCGGTGGGGTCGGGGGCGATGTCGAACCAATCGCCGATAAACCCGTAAAAGATCAGCGCACGGCTTTCCAGATTAATGGTGTAGATCGCGTCGCCCGAACACTCGACGGCTGTGCGGAACCGGCTTTCCGACGCCAGAAGCCGCATTTGTGCGAGATGATCATTGGTGATGTCGGTGAGCGCGCCGGCGCCCCAAGCGCCCCGCCCGTACGCGTCATATTCAATGGTCTGAAACTGCGAGCGAATGCGGCGCCATTCCCCGTCCGGGCGGCGAACCCGATACTCATCGGTGGCCGAGGACAGTTTGCCAGACACCAGCAACTGCATACGGGGCCGAAGCCGAGCTAAGTCGTCGGGGTGGATGAGGGCCGCCCATTCCGTAATATCGCAGGCGCACCCGCCAGTCTTAGGGTCTCGGGGTTTGCCCAACCAATCAACAGCGAAGCCGTAGATGAAAAAATCGCCCGTCTGCAGATTAAAGTTATAAATTGTGTCGCCAGCACATTCGACCGCAGCACGAAACCGTTGTTCCATGGCGTTCAGCTGTTTGGCGACGGCATGCGTCTGGGTCACGTCGCGGGTCACGCCGATAACCCGTCGCGGCGGTCCGGCGTCGATCCGATCCAATCCCCGCCCCGCAAACCGGATACAGGCCTGGTCGCCCGTCGGTCGATCGATCAGCAAGTCGACTTCGAAATGGTCTTGCGCGCCCCGCCAAACCGGCATAACGGCGCGAAACAGTTCACGGCGGGCTTTCGCAGACAGCAATAAAAGCGCCTCGCGTAAGGACATTTCGGCCAGGTCTGCGCCGGTCTCCGTATCGGCCATCCATTCCGTCAATTGGCCCAACGCCCGGAAACGCCCTGCCGCGGCGTCCGCCTCCCAAAACGCGGTGTTCGCCGCCTTCGCGCATTGTAGCAGTAGATCGTTCTGCCGGGTCTCCCGTTCGATGGCTCCACGCTCAGCGGTTACATCCCGGAGCACCGCAAAAATGCGCCTCTCCCCGGACAGCTCCACCCCTTGGACCGCGGACAGCTCCACCATGACGAGCCGTCCGTCACGGCGACGGAACCTGAGCGGCGGCCGATCAATGCGCCCCGCCGCGCGCAGTTTTGGAAATCCCGAATTAATCACCCAATCCCGCGAGGTTTCATCGAGGAACTCTGTGGACCGACGGCCAATGACCTCAGCGCGCGTATAACCCAGCAACGCCAACCACGCGTCCGATACGCTGACCAGCACGCCGTTTGAATCGATGGCGTGCATCGGTGTCGGGGTCTTTTCGTAAAGCGTTTCATACCGTTTCACGCTTTCGGCGCGGTAATGTTCGGCCGCACGCCGGCCCTGGTGGAGGGTGAAAGTCATCAAGACCCGCCGCTCACCGTCCAAGCCCTCAAGGCGCGAGGCGCTTGCGCGAACCCATACCCGGCGCCGGCCGGTCTGCACGCTTAACCCCACAGGACCGGCGCGCCCACCGGTGAGCGCTTTCGTCGTAAGATCGCGAAGGCTCTTTAACGCCCGGTCGGGTAATTGCGGTTCGATCGCGCCGTCTAAATCCACCTCAAGGGCGCGGGCTAACCGGCGCGCGGGCGGGTTCGCATGCACAACCCGAAACGGTGAGGGAACGAGCACAAGGGTGGGCGCGGACGCGCTGTCCACCAACGCCGCCACCGCCGCCTTATCACAGACAGTTTCGCGCACGCGCTGGCGCGCCGGCGCGGTCAGCGTCACAACCGCAAAGCCTCCGCCGAGCAAAAGTGCGCCCAACAGCGCCGCGAAACCGATTAATCCGATCGCCATGGGCCTGTCATCGTCCGTCCCGTAAGGGACCAAATAAGCGTGGAAACGTTCCCAAATCCTCTAGACTCAGGAAAATCGCACGCTTAGCGACGCCGTCAAAGCCAAGGCCACCCAGTGTCCGCCAGGCGGGAGGTGTTAGGCGAAGGCCTGTAACCCGGTTTGCGCCCGCCCCAGGATCAAGGCGTGCACATCATGGGTGCCTTCATAGGTGTTCACGGTTTCCAGATTAATGGCGTGGCGCAACACGTGATAATCTTCGGACACCCCGTTGCCGCCGTGGATATCCCGGGCCATGCGGGCGATGTCGAGCGCTTTGCCGCAATTGTTGCGTTTCATCAGCGAAATCGCTTCCGGCGCCCAAGCGCCCTCGTCCAACAGCCGGCCAAGCCGAAGCGCGCCTTGCAGGCCCAGCGCGATTTCTGTCTGCATGTCGGCGAGCTTTTTCTGAACGAGCTGTGTTCCGGCGATGGGTTTGCCGAACACCACCCGGTCGAGGGCGTAGTCGCGCGCCGCACGCCAGCAGAATTCCGCCGCGCCCATCGCGCCCCACGCTATGCCGTACCGGGCTTTGTTGAGACACGAGAACGGTCCGCGCAAACCGCGCACATTGGGCAGCAAGTTATCGTCGGGGACAAACACGTCGGTCAGCGCAATCGACCCTGTGATGGACGATCGTAACGACAGCTTGCCCTCGATCTTCGGGGTTTCGAACCCGGGCATGCCGCGCTCAACGAGAAACCCCGCGATTTTGTCCTCCAGCATCGCCCACACCACCGCGACATCGGCGATGGGCGAATTGGTGATCCAGGTTTTCGCCCCGTTGAGCACATAGCCACCGTTAACGGGCTTGGCTTTGGTACGCATGGCGGCGGGGTCCGATCCCCCGTCGGGTTCTGTCAGTCCGAAACAGCCCACAAGCGCGCCCTGGGCTAGGCCGGGGAGAAATTTTCGCTTCTGCGCCTCAGAGCCGAAGGCAAAGATCGGATACATAACCAGAGAGGACTGAACGCTCATGGCGGAACGATAGCCAGAGTCCACAGCTTCGATGGCTTTAGCGATCAAGCCGTAGGCCACATGCCCCAAGCCCGCCCCGCCATAGGCTTCCGGCAGGGTGGCGCCAAGGAACCCCAGCGCGCCCATCTCAGTCATGATTTCAGCGTCAAACCGCTCTTCGCGAAACGCGCTAATCACCCGCGGCTGGAGCTTATCCTGCGCATAAGCGCGCGCGGTTTCCGCCACCAGTCGTTCGTCTTCGCTGAGCTGAAGATCCAAATGCAGCGGATCCCGCCAATCAAAGCCCACGGTGTCTTGGGTCGGCGCGTCGGTTAAGGCCATGGGCGGGGCGTCCTACTTGCAACGGGTCAGGCTCAGTACTTACGTGGTCGGCGCGGCCGCGCCAAGTCAAACGCCGTAACCGCCGAGGTTAACCGACCCGGCGTTTCCAAGCCCGGTAGGCGAAATGGCCAACCACGGCGGCGACGGCGGCGGCGAGGAAATAACTCGGCCCGCCGGGCGAAATATGCAGATGCGCCGCGCCTAGCGACCCAGCGAACAGGGCCAGAAACAATTTCGAACCGGTCAGCAACCGGAAGCCCAAGCGTAGCAAGAGGAACACCGGTTCAACCACGGAGACGGCCGCATCCTTCAACGCCGCTGCGGCTAGATTGGGCTCTTCCCCCGCGGCGACATTGCGCCCGCTTAACCGGCGCTTGAGCCCTGCGTTCAACAAGAGCACAAAAATCGGCGCGACAACCAAGCCGAAAACCGCTCCGCCTGCGCCGGACATCCGTGACAGAAAGGCGTAAAAAACGACCACGCCGAGGATCACCGCCAACGCCTCTAACGGCAGGATTCGGCGGGCCGGGGCGTCGACGTTCGTCCAGTACCGCCATCCGCCCGCCGCAAGCGCGCCGCCAAAGTCAGGCTGGCTAGGGTCGTCATGGTGGGCGCCCCACACCAGGCCGAGCACGCAAATCGGCAAGGCCGCCAAGGTTGCGTGGATCGCCAAGACTGTCGAACCGCTCGCCAAGGCGATGACCAGCGCCAAGGCGTAAAGCTTCAGCGCCGCCCAAACCAGCCAATATTGGACGATGACCCGAGGCGGGTCGGCGGCGACTGTGGTCATGGCGGTTTCCCCTTGCTGCTCGACGCCCCCAACGTAGGGAGTTTCGGGGCGAGCGTTAGACCCAAGGCCGTTATTTTGCCGGTTATGGCGCGTGTTAGCCGAACCCGCGCACTGCGCTCAAGGTCTTGCCCGGCGCGATTTGCTCTAAATCCGTGCGCACGTGGATCAAGGCGGGGCCGTCGATCGCGCGCGCTTCGGCCCAGACGGATGCGAAGGACGCCGTCTCCGTGACGCTCGCGCCCCACCCCCCGCACGCCCGCGCGAATGCGGCGAAATCGGGATTGCGCAAATCGGTGCCAATAACCCGGCCAGGATAAGCGCGTTCTTGATGCATGCGGATCGTGCCGAAGCCGGAATTGTCCACCACAATGACCGTTAGATCGACGCTATGCTGCACGGCTGTGGCGAATTCGGGCGACGCCATCATGAAGCAGCCATCCCCCGCAAAGGCGATGACATCGCGATCGGGGTGGGTCAGTTTAGCGGCGATCGCGGCGGGTAGCCCATAGCCCATAGCTCCGCTGGTCGGCGCCAGTTGAGACGGATAGCGACGGTGATGGTGGAACCGATGCACCCAACCGGCGTAATTGCCCGCGCCGTTGCAGACGATCGCGTCCGGACCCAGCGTTCGGGTCACGTGGTCCACCACGTCCGCCAGGTTGACCCCTGGCCCCGATGCGGCCAGCGGCCGGGTCCAGGCGTCATAGGCCGCCCGCGCCGCGCGCCCCGCCTCGATCCAGGCCCCCGTCGGAAGATCCAACCCCTCAAAGGCGGCCATGAACGTCGCCACATCCGCACAAATCGCCAGGCTTGGCGCATAAACCCGGCCCAATTCGTTCGGATCCGGATGGACATGGATTAACGGCACGCGCGGGATCGGCGGCTGGAGGACCTGATAGCCAGCGGTGGTCATCTCCCCCAGACGCGGCCCGACGACCAAAAGGCAATCACTGGCCCGAAGGCGTGCCACCAGATCGGGGTTCGCGCCAATACCTAGGTCGCCCGCATAATGGGGATGATGGTTGTCGAACCGGGCTTTGGCCCGAAAACTGGTCGCGACCGGCAAACCCGTTTTATCCGAAACCCGGTGCAGGGCGGCGACAGCCTCCAGCGTCCAACCCGGTCCGCCAGCGAGAAAAAGCGGCGCGCGTGCGGCTTTCAACCGGGCTTCCAGCGCCGCGAGCGTCCCGGGATCGGGCCCAGGGCGCGCGGGGGCCACGCGCACGGGGGCCGGCGCATGGGTGGTTTCGCCTAATAGATCTTCAGGCAGGACGACCACCACCGGCCCAGGACGGCCGGACATCGCCAGCCGGAAGGCGTGGTTCAACCGCTCGGCCGCGCGATCGGCGGTGTCGAGCGTGACGACCGCTTTGGCGAGGCCACCGAAAACCGCCGTGTAATCCAACTCCTGAAACGCTTCGCGGCCCAACATCCCCCGTGCGGCTTGGCCCACGCACAACACCATGGGCGTGGAGTCCTGAAACGCTGTGTGCACGCCGACCCCGGCGTGGGTGGCCCCAGGCCCGCGGGTGACCAGCGCAACGCCAGGCCGGCCGGTCAATTTGCCCACGGCCTCCGCCATATTTGCTGCGCCCGCTTCATGACGCGTCACGACGAAGTCGATCTTGGAGTCGTAGAGCGCATCCAAAACGCCGAGGTAACTTTCCCCGGGCACGCCGAATACGCGCTCTACTCCATTGGCCGAGAGCGCGTCGACAACGATTTGTCCGCCGGTGCGCGCGGGTGCGTTAGGCCCCATGACACCCTCCTCCGCCAAGCCTATGCTCGTTGGCCCTGCGGCCTAGTCCGCAGGCTCCTCGAGGGCGGCCCCGTCAGCCTTCGGCGTCACCTCAATGAGTTCGACGTCAAAGACTAAAGCGGCGTTCCCAGGGATCCGGTTCGGCACACCGCGGGGGCCGTAAGCGAGCGCGGCGGGGATGTAGAGCGTATATTGGTCGCCCGGCCGCATGAGCGCCAAGCCCTCAACGAAGCCCGGCACCAGGCGATCGCTTTGAAACTCCACGGGCGGGGAAGTCTCGGTTTTTCGCGAGGTGTCAAAGGTGCGCCCGTCCACCAGACGTCCGGTGTAGTGCACTTTCACCAGGTCACCGGGCGCGGGGCGGGCGCCGTCCTCCGGCCCTGAAACATTGACCTTGTACTGTAGCCCCGTCGGCGAAACGGTGACCCCCTCGGCCTCAGCGTTCTCTGCAAGAAACAGCGCGCTTTCAGTCGTAAAGAATTCCGAAGCGACGGCGTCCATGGCGCGTTGGTATTCCCGCACGGACCAAGCAATGCGCATGATCCGGCGTTGGGATTCGGCGAACTGTTCTTTGGCCGCCTCTTCATCGCCCGCTTCGCGCAACGACGCGCCGTTTTCGGCGAAATTGCGCGCCTCGGCTTCAAGATCATTGAGCGGGCCTCCGGGGAACACTTCGATATTGGCGTCCGGATCCTTGGCGACGGCTAGGTGTTGATCAGCACGCATCCGAGTAATGTTTACCCGGTTAAAGACTTTGCGGGCCTCTTTCATGGCGGTCCGGGCCGTTTCCAGATCTTGCGCGGCGATCGCGGCGCGCGCCTGCTCCAAGATCGGATACCCATCAGCCAATTCAGGCGGTTCAGGCAGATCGCCAATCAATTCCTCTAGGGAAGCCGCGCTCAAATCTTGGATATTTTCGATGGTGCTAGCGTTGCCCAAAGCGGTGACGCCCTTACCGCGAAACACATTGCGTTCGGTGGCGATGACATTGCCGTCCGCATCGGTGCGCAGCTTGCCGTCACCCTCGACCGCGTCGGCCTGCGTGCCCGCGTCCGGCGCGCCGCACGCGCCCAGCGCCATCGCCAAAGCGCTCGTCAACCAAAGTCGCGAAAGTGTCGCCATGATCCCTGTCTCCCAAACCCATCCCGTCCGCCTTTGGGCGCCGGTTTGAGGAGCGCGCCTAGTCCTTCCGCTTCGCAAGGTCAAGCGAACCCGGACGTAACCCCACGCGCCGCCGCGGCGCGGTCGCAAAAAGTGGCGCCGCCCCCCTTGGCGTTTCCGCGTCAGACCTTATGTCCTGCACAACGCTCAGAACAACGGTTCTGGGCCAAGGACACGGTGTAAGGGGGGGGGTCGAAGCGTGACCAGCGAGCGACAGTCTGCAGGATCAACAGCGGCGACGAAATCGCCGACCTGGGACCGAGACCGCGCTGCGGCCATGGCGGGGGACCTTTTTCGCACTTCGGGCTATGACCACGCCTCTATGGAGGCGGTCGTTCAGGCGACGGGGCTAAACCGCTACGCCCTCTATAAAACGTTTGGCGGCAAACAAGACCTCTTCATCGCCGCCTTCCAGGCCTATCACGAGCAGGCCAAAGCGGCGATGGCGACCCTCGCCGCGCGCGCGGACTTCACCGCACTCCAGGCGTTGGAGGCCGCGGTCATCGCCCATGTTCGCGAGGTTTGCGACGCGCCAGACAGCGGCGTCCGTGGTTGTCTCACCTGCATCGCCATGACCGAAGTCGCGCCCCATGAGCCGGAGGTGCATGCGGCGGTCCAAGCGGTGCTTGACGACATGCGCGCGGTCTTCGGCAACGTTTTCGAGACAGCGCGCGGGGCGGGCGAGATCCAGCCTGAAACGGATCCGCAACGCTGCGCCGCGCTTCTGGCGAGCCTTTTGGTGGGGTTTGGCGCGCAAGCGCGGATCGGTCAGACCGCAGCCGACTTAGAGCCGCTGGTGACGACATTTTTCGACGCGCTGCGTGCGCCGCCCTCATCCGCGGGCTAAAGGAGATCGCCCATGTCCACTGCGCTCGTCCGCATTGACCGGTTCGCCGTCGGCCTCACTGATACCGTGTTGAAATATCGGTGGGTGATTCTTGCCCTCACGCTGCTCACGGCCTTGGCGGCGGGTTATGGTGGGCAAAACCTGGCTTTTGAGAGCAATTACCGGGTGTTTTTCTCCAAAGAGAACCCCGAACTCGCCGCGTTCGAAGAATTCCAAGCCGTCTACACGAAGAACGACAATGTCCTTGTGGTGCTTGAACCCGCCTCGGGGGACGTTTTCACCCAAGACGTGTTCACAGCGATCGAAACGATCACCGAAGCCGGTTGGCAGACGCCTTACGTCTTACGCGTCGACAGCCTGACGAACTTCCAACACACCGAAGCCACCGGCGATGATCTGGTGGTCGAAGACCTGGTCGAGAACGCAAGCGCGCTTACGGATGAGGCTCTGGCGCGCGTGCGCGACATCGCTTTGGCCGAACCGCTCTTGGTGGGCCAGTTGGTGACCCCCGATGCGCGCGCGACGGCTGTGAACATCGTTTTGCAATACCCCGAGCTGGCGCTGACGGAAGTGCCCGAAGTCATGGCCGTCATGCGCGATCTGCGGGATCAGATCGAGGCCGCGCATCCGGACATTGCGGTGCATCTGGGCGGGCTCAGCGCGTTGAATAACGCGTTTGCGGAGTCCGGTCAGAACGACGTCATCACGCTGATCCCGGCCATGTATTTGATCCTGCTCGCGGCGTTGGTGGTGGTGACCCGATCGATCACCGGCACCGTGGCGACGCTGTTTGTGATCCTCTTCTCCACCGTCATCGCCATGGGCGTGGGCGGCTGGTTTGGGGTTGGGCTCACGCCGATCTCCGCAAGCGCGCCGACCATTATTCTCACCCTCGCCATCGCCGATTCGGTGCATATTCTGGTCTCGGTCCGCTCCGCCATGCGGGAGGGCAAGGACAAACGCACCGCCCTAATCGAAGCGATGCGGATCAATTTCCTCGCCGTGTCGATCACCTCGATCACCACCATTATCGGCTTCTTGGCGCTGAATTTCTCCGACAGCCCGCCGTTTTGGCACCTGGGCAATATCACCGCCGTGGGCATTGCGGCGGCTTGGGTGCTGTCGGTGACGCTGTTGCCGGCTGTTGTCAGCCTCCTGCCCATGCGGGTGAAGCCCGCGGACACCGACCAAGGCACCCGCGCCATGTCCGCCTTTGCCGGGTTCGTCATCAACCGTTGGAAAGTGTTGCTGCCCGCGACAGCCGCTTTCAGCGTGGTGTTGATCGCTTTAATGCCGACGCTCGAGTTCAACGACGAATTCACGAAGTATTTCGACGAGCGGGTGGAGTTCCGCCGGGATTCCGACGCCATCAGCCCCTATTTCGGCGTCTACCAGATCGAGTTCTCCGTTCCCGCCGAGGGTCCCGGTGGCATCAACGAACCGGAGTTCCTCACAGCGCTCGAAGGCTTCACCGCTTGGGCGCGCGAACAGCCCGGCGTCAGCCATGTCTATTCACTCGCCGACATCATGAAGCGGCTGAACAAGAATTTGAACGCCGACGATCCCGACTTCTACCGCATCCCGGAGGATCGCGAACTCGCTGCTCAATACTTGCTGCTCTACGAACTCAGCTTACCTTATGGGCTTGACCTGAACGACCGGATCAATATTGATAAATCTGCCACCCGCGTGACCGCGACGCTTAACGATGTCTCCACCCGCGAAGCCAAGGCCTTCATCAATGGCGCGCAAGATTGGCTGCGCGAGAATGCACCCGAGTATATGCTGACCCGGCCCACCGGCGCCTCGGTCATGTTCACCTACATTACCGATCGGAACGTGCAGAACATGATCCGCGGCACGCTGATCGCCGTGGCGGCCATCGCGGTTGTGATGATGTTAGCGCTGCGCTCCTTCGGCATGGGGCTGATGAGCCTGATCCCCAACAGCTTGCCGATCTTGGCCACCTTTGGGGCTTGGGCGGTCTTGGTGGGTACAGTGGGCTTCTCAGTGGCGACCGTGGCGGCGGTGTCCTTGGGCATCGTGGTGGATGACACGGTGCACTTCCTGACCAAATACCTGCGCGGCCGGCGCGAGCGCGGCCTCTCCGTGGCCGACGCGGTGCGTTACAGCTTTGAAACCGTGGGCTGGGCGATTGTGGTGAACACCATCGTTCTGGTGATCGGCTTTGCGTGGCTCGCCACATCATCGTTCAAATTGAACGCCGACATGGGTCTGATGACCGCCTTAGCGATCACCTTGGCGCTTATTCTCGACTTTCTTTTGCTTCCCGCCCTTCTGTTGTGGGGCGCTCGTTTCTCCAAAACCCAAGGAGCGTCCGATGCGCAAGACACCGCCCTCCCCGCTTAAGCCCATTCTCGCCGCCGCCGGCGCGCTGGCGCTGATCGGTTTCGCCGCGCTGGCTGAAGCGCAAACGCCTGAAGAGCAGGGCTACGCCGTCGCCGAACGCGCCAACGCTTCGGACAATGGGTTCGGGGACAGCCGGGTGGACGCCAAGATGATCTTGCGTAACGCCGCCGGCGACGCCACGCAGCGGGATCTCACCTTCACCACATTAGAACGCGAAAGCGTGGAGGTGGGCGACAAATCTCTCGTGGTGTTCCATTCTCCGCGCGATGTGGAAGGCACAGCCCTTCTGTCCCACGCCAAGATCCTCGACCCCGATGATCAATGGCTGTTCCTGCCTGCGCTCAAGCGCACCAAGAGAATCTCCTCGGCGAACAAGTCCGGCCCATTTGTCGGCTCGGAATTCGCGTTTGAAGATTTCACCGCGCTCGAGCTTGGCAAATATGATTACAAATATCTGCGCGAAGACACGCTGGGCGATCTAACGGTGGATGTGGTGGAACGCTACCCGCTTTATGAAAAATCCGGCTATACGCGCCAAGTCTCGTATATCGACCAAGACATTCACCAAGTGCGTAAGGTGGAGTTTTTCGATCGCCGCGGGGATTTGCTCAAGACCTTATCGCTGGAAGACTACCGGCCCTACGAGGTCACCACGCCTGAGGGCGAGACGGTGCAAGTCTGGCGCAGCCATGCCTTCCTGATGGTGAACCACAAGACTGGCAAAGAAACCGATTTGATCTATGAGGACTACGCCTTCGAGGCGGGCCTGAATGATCGCGATTTCACCCGGTCGGTTTTGGAACGGGCGCGCTAGAGCGTTTTCAGCAAAAGTGTCATCGGTTTTGCGGTTCGAAAACGCGATAAACCAAAGCCTTAGAGCCGCTTCTCGGTACGGATTAAATCGAAGCGGCTCTGGCCAAACCGCCCCGGGGGGAGCGTGATGCGGTCAATTCTAGGTGTCGCGCTCGCGGTCGGTCTTGCGGGAACGGCTTGGGCTGGAGAATTTCGCCTGTCCGGTCAAGCGGGCGGAGAGTTGCGGTTTTTCCCTGTCGCGCCGCAGTTTCCCGACCAGCTCGATGATTTCCAACCCTCGCTCCGGCTCGAAGCGGCTTTGGAGTGGGAGAGTGATGATCGCCGCTGGCTTGCGGTTTTGAACCCGTTTGGCCGGCTGGACGCACGCGATGGCGAACGCACCCATGCCGACCTCCGCGAGGCGTATGTGCAGTACTTCGGCGATGGCTGGGATCTCACCGTCGGCCTGAACCAGGTGTTTTTCGGGGTCACCGAAAGCCGGCACTTGGTGCAAATCGTCAACCAGGTGGATTTCGTCGAAGAGATCGACGAGGAGGATTTCCTCGGCGAACCAATGATCAGGCTCAGCGTTGACCGCGATATCGGGCGGTTCCAAGTGTTCGTTTTGCCTGGGGTCCGGCTGCGCACCTTCCCCGGTGAAAGTGGACGGTTCCGCGCCCCGGTGCTGATTGACGACGACGTGGCGGAGTTCGAAAGCCCACTTAATCGCGGCGCGACCGATTTTTTGTTCCGGTACTCGAACTTTTTCGGCGATTTCGACGTGGGCGCCTATGTGTTTCGCGGCACGACGCGCGAGCCGACCATCGATTTCGGGGCGGTGGATTTCACCGTGGATCCGCCAACCCTTACCCCGTTTTTCGACCAGATCACCCAAATCGGCGTGGATGTTCAGTATACCCGTGGCGCCTGGCTGTGGAAGCTCGAAGGGATCTTTCGCTCCGGTCAAGGCCCCGGATTCGGCGCCTCGGTGTTCGGTTTCGAATATACGTTTTTCGACATTGGGGGGCGGGGCTGGGATCTCGGCCTCTTGGCCGAGGGCCAGTATGACGGCCGCGGGGTCGGCACCTTCCCAACCGCGGCGGACAACGACCTGTTCCTGGGAACGCGGTTCGCCTTCAATGATGCGGCGGACACGGCGATTTTGGCCGGTTCGGTCACCGACCTCGAAAACGGCTCAACGGGAATCTTTGTCGAAGCGGAGCGCCGGATCGCCGAGAACTGGTTTATCGAGTTAGAAAGCCGCCTGTTCATCCAAGTCGATCCCACGGACGGAGCCGCCCTGTTCCAAGACGACGATGTGCTCCAGCTTCGCTTGACGCGGTTTTTCTAAGACCCGCACGGTCGCTAAAGCGAACCGCGCGTGATAAGATTAAGTGTGTTGGACTGGTTGGTTAACAATGCCGCATTGGGACGGAAAAACACAAGCAAAGACCACGCTCTGGATCGAGTTGAAACCAGAAGCGTTATGGACGAATTTTTCAGGACCGCTTTATCGGGGCCGCGGCAACACGACATCACCGAACTTTCGCTCGAAAAATGGTTTTCGGTCGCAGGATATCGACATCCGCCATGATAACGAGACCAACACGTTTTGGGTTTACCCAAATCCAGAAAAAGGGTTCTCTTTCGCCACTAATATGGAACGTTTAGAAAGAATTCGGATCAAGGGGTGGGTCTGGATGTTGCCACAGGGTCAGAAAATTCCCGATGGCTTGCTGTTCAATTTGAATAAGGATGAGCCCGATCATCCGCTATTGAATGTGTCCAAAAAAATGACGGTTGATGCTCTAGACACGCTTTTGGAATCACTAAAGAGCAAGATGAAACCGACAAACTATAAGATTAAAGGATCTTGATAGGACTCGCCATGCGGAAGCTCAACATTGAACCTGTCTTTAAAACGCTCTTACGCGATGAGGCGCTTCGGAATCAATTTCCGCAACTCATCGAAATCCTGCATCGTGGCAACGAGGGCGAACTTGTGTTGCGGGACGCGGAGGAGGCTTATCGGATTTCGGATCTGCTGATCTTTATACGCCAGCGCGTTTTACTCCAGCACCCGTACGACGACGATGAAACTGCGTTTTACAACGAGGACCACGAAGACGCCGCGCACGAGTTCGAGATGGGTATTTGGGTCAAAGTGCTCAGCAATTTGAAAACCTACTTCGGCGTGCCGTTCCCCGGAGAGCGCGGCGAGGTTTAACCCCGCTCACCACCGCTCGCCATAAGGCCGCAGATCGAGTTCGAACGTCCAGGCGCGCTTGGGTTGGTTGACCAGCGTCCAGGCCGCATCGGCGATTCCATCGGAAGACACCCAGAAGTCGTCAGGTTTTTCCGGCATTTGCGCCTTCCAACGTGGAATGTCGATCATCCCATCAATGATAATATTGGCGACGTGAACGCCTTGAGGGCCCAGTTGGCGCGCCATGGATTGGGCCAGCGAACGCTGAGCGGCTTTGGCGCTGGCGAAGGGCGCGAACTTCGCCCCCCCGCGCAACGCTGCGGTGGCCGAGGAGACCACAATCGCGCCCTCCCCTTTGGCGACCATATCCGGGATCACGGCTTGAGCGGCGGCGGCGAGGCCGAGCACATTGGTTCGCCACGCGCTTTCAAAGTCTTCAAAGCTCGCCTCTTCGATCGACTTAAACGCGCCGGCGCCCGCGTTATAGAGCAGCACGTCCACCGGGCCGAGTTCAGTCTTGATGCGATCGAAGACCCCTGGCGCCTGCTGGGCTTCGCGCGCATCCCAAAGAAAGGCGCGGGTCCCCGCGATCTCGGTTTCAAAGGCCGCGAGCGCTTCGGCGTTGCGGGAGAGCAGCGCAACCTTATAGCCCTCCGCGGCGAAGCGGCGGGCGTAGGCCGCCCCATTGCCGGGTCCCATGCCCACGACGGCGCACACCTTCTCGCTCATGGCGGTCTCCGCTTCAGATCCAATGGTTGGTCTACATCATAGAGGACGCCGGGGTCGCCAAGATCAAGGCGCAGCACGCGCGCCTGATGACGCTTAAGCAGCCCGCGCGCGCCCTGATCCCCCTCAAGGGTGAGGCCGTCGTCCAAGGCTTCCGGGCTTAACAGCACCGGATTACCGGGTTGACCGTTATAAGCCGGCCTGACCGCGTAGCGCCCCGGTGCGATCGCTTGGGCCAGGGCGGCGTAGGTTGCGGGACGAACCCTGGGCATGTCGGCAAGCGCGACGAACGCCCAGGGCCGCGACTGGGGCAAAGCGCGGATGGCGACCTTCAAGCTTTCCGCCATCCCGTCGCCGGCGCGTGCGACCGGCGCCAGTGTCCAAGGCGTGGGGCAAGACGCCAGCTGTTGAGCGACCAACGCAGCCCCCGCCTCATCGCCTGGGCGCAGGGCGATGATGATTGCCCCGACCGGCGCTTGGGCGGCGCGCTCCAGCGCATGAGCCATCAGGGGTCGTCCGTCCAGCAGCGCGAACCGCTTGTCCGCGCCAAAGCGCGCCCCCGCCCCCGCGGCGAGCAGGATGAGGGCGGGCGCCGAACTCAATCGAACACACAGGCGGCTAAGCCGTCCCGGCGCACGATCGCCATGCGCGCCTGAATCGTGCGGGCGTAGGCGCGGGTCTGCGGGTTGGGCGGGTCGAGCCGGCGGGCGTTGGGGTTGGGCAAGACCGCGGCGAGCAAGGCCGCTTCGTCCGCGCTTAACGCGGCGGCCGGCTTGCCAAACCGCGCTTGGGCGGCGGCTTCGGCGCCAAAAAGCCCATCACCCCATTCCGCGAGATTCAAATAGATTTCCAACACGCGCCGCTTGCCCCAAAACGGATCGACGATCACGGTCAGCCCGGCTTCTAAGCCCTTGCGGAACCAACCCCCGCCATTCCATAGGAATACGTTCTTCACGGTCTGCTGGCTAAGCGTGGAGCCGCCGCGGAACCGGCCCTCCGCGCGCTCCGACCACGCCTGACGCACGGCGGCCCAGTCCACCCCGCGATGCGCGCAAAAGCGGGCGTCTTCAGCCGCGATCACCGCGTGGACCAAATTGGGGCTTATGGCGTTAAGCGTCACCAACCGCTGATCAAGTCGGGCCCCTCTCCAAGCGCGCTCCACCATGACTGCGGTGAGGGGCGGATCAACGGAGCGCACCAGCGCCAAGCTCAACCCCACAACCGCAAGCCCTGCGCCGCCGCCGACGATCAACGCTAAAACCAAACGCCGACAAAGCCGGCGGATCCGACGAACAAGGCGGTGCGCAATCATGGGTGCGGACATGGCCTGCTCGGGCGTCAGGACGCAAGGCGAAGCGCGGCGCGGACGCTTGGCGAAGCCGGGGGCGACCGCTAAATCTCTATACGCTGAGCAGGGAGATAGCGTCGAATGGATTGGCTCGCGCACGAACCGGTATTGCGGCTAACCGCCTTTGCGGGTGTGTTTGCGCTGATGGCGGGCTGGGAGGCGTGGCGGCCCGCGCGCGCGCGCTTGCGCTCGCGCCGGCTGCGTTGGTCAAACAATTTGGGCTTGGTGGCGCTGAACACGCTCATTTTGCGCGTCGCGTTCCCCACTGCAGCGGTTGGCTTCGCGTTGGTGGCGCAAGAACGCGGCTGGGGGCTCTTTAACCGACTCGACTGGAGCGGCGGGTTCGAGCTGGTCTTGGCGGTCATTCTGCTGGACCTGGCGATCTACGCGCAGCATGTCGCGTTTCACGCCACGCCTTGGCTGTGGCGGCTCCATCGTATGCACCATTCCGATGTGGACTTAGACGTTACCTCGGGGGCGCGGTTTCATCCGCTCGAAATTCTGCTCTCTATGGTGATAAAACTGGTGGTGGTGGCGGTTTTGGGCCCGGATCCGGTCGCGGTGCTGCTGTTTGAGATCGTGCTCAACGCGTCGGCCATGTTCAACCACGCCAATATCAGCCTGCCCGTCCGGATCGAGCCGCTTGTGCGCGCCCTTTTCGTCACCCCGGACATGCACCGCACCCACCATTCCGTGCGGCCCGAGGAAACCCACAGTAATTTCGGCTTTAACCTGTCGATCTGGGATCGGGTGTTCCGTACCTATTGCGCCGAACCTCAGGAAGGCCGCGCCCGGCTCGTGCTTGGCTTGCCAACGTTTCGCAGCGCTAAGGAAGCGTGGGTCTGGCCCCTCATCACACAACCGTTCCGCCAGGGCGAATAGCGCCGCAACGCCTGCCGCAAAGCCGTCTGCGGCGCGGTTCGGCGTTGCTTTCAACCGCTCCGCAAGGCATGGTCTTGACCGAGGGACGGACACAACAATCCTGCGAACGTCGTCGCGCCGGTGACCCGCGCGGACGGCGTCGTTACGGCCGAAGGAGCGTCCGCTATGCCCCGTTTCACCCCTAATCTCGATCAGTTTTTTCTAGACCGGTTCACGGCGTTCGAAGCCGCATCGACGGCCGCCGTCAGCCTGAACACCCCACCGGGAATCGCGGTGCAAACCGGCGCCACTGTCCTTGGCGCGGCGGAAGACGGATTTGGCGCGGATGTCATCGCCTTGGGCGACATCAATAATGACGGCCTCGAGGATGTCGCCTTCACCACTACTGCGGATGGCGACGGCGGCTCAGTTTTTGTCGCGCTTGGACGCTCGGACATCTCGCCTTTGGATCTGTCGGTCGAGGATCTGCTCGCTGATGGCGGTTTCACCGTAACCGCCGCCGCAGACGGCGATCTCGCCGGGTTCTCCGTCAGCGGCGTCGGCGATTTCAACGGCGACGGCTTTGACGACTTCGCCGTCGGCGCACCGCTTGCGGACGGCGCGGAAGCCGACGCGGGCGCGGTCGCCATTATTTTTGGCGGCGACGGCTTGGGCGCGGATTTGGACCTCGGCGCCTTAAGCGCGGACCAAGGCCTGATCGTCGCCGGATTGGAGACAGGGGACAATTTCGGCTTCGACGTGGCCGGCGCCGGCGATGTAAACGGCGACGGGTTTGACGATGTGGTCGTCGGCGCGCCGGCGTCGGATTTGGGCGACGGCGCGAATAGCGGCGCAGGCTTCATTGTGTTCGGCCAGGGCGACGCGACCCCGCTGGCGCCGGTGGCCGTGATTGGCGGCGATTTCGAGGCCGATAATCTAGGTTTCGCCGTCGCTGGGGCGGGCGACCTTAATGGCGACGGCTTTGACGATGTGGTGTTCGGCGCGCCTTTGGCGGACGCAAACGGTCTGGACTCTGGGCTTGTGGCGATCCTGTTTGGCGGGGCGGATTTCGGAACGGCGGAGGCTCTGCTCACTCCCTCGGACGTGAGCGCTGCGACCGGGACAGTGATTGCCGGCGCCGCCCCCATGGACTTTTTCGGCGGAGCGATCGCAGGCGGCGGCTTTTTCAACGCCGACGGCGCGCCCGATCTCGCCATCGCGGCGCCTGGGGTGAACACCACCGGGCTGGGTCCCGTTGGCGGCGCGGTATTCGTTTTGTTTGGCCCGGCGGGAGGCGATTTCAGCGGACTTGACCTTGGTGCGCTCGACGGCGACGCGGGTTTCGTCATCAACGCCGAGCCGGGGGACACACTTGGCGAAGATTTAGCGTTCACCGCCGATGGTGGGTTGATCTTCGGCGCGGATGGTTTCGGACCCGGTGAGACTGGGGCGGCGTTCGTCTTGCCCGCGCCGATCGCCGGCGGGGCGGTGTCGCTTGACGCCATCGCCGAGACTGGCGGGCTGGTGCTAAGCGGCCCGGGCACGAGTTCCGAAGCCGGAGAAAGCGTTGCAGCGGCGGATTTTGACGGCGATGGAACGCTTGACCTGTTCGTCGGCGCCGACGGCGACGGCGCGGTGTTCATCGCCTTCGGCGACGCACTGGATGCGTTTGACGCGGTGGACGGTGTGACCGACAGCGTGTTGACGCTGGGAACCAACCTCGCGGGCGCGCCGAACGAATTGCTCGGCCTGCCGGTCGTCGAAGGCTCGGCCGGCTTGATCGATGACGATTTCCTTGAAGTGCTGGACGCCGAAGACGGGCCGGAGGACATCGTCTTCACCATCTTGACCGCGCCGGAAACTGGCGTTGTGTCCGTCAACGCCGTTCAGTTGGACGTTGGCGACACATTTACCCAAGCTGATATCAACAATAATTTGGTCTTCTTCGCCCAAGACGGCACGGATGTCTTGATCGACACGATCGGCCTCTTCGTTGAGGACAGCGAGGGCTTTGGCTTCGCCTTCGATTTCACCATCAATATCGAACCAATCAATGATGCGCCCACAGCCGTCGACGACGGCTTCACCGTGACCGCGGGCGAGGCCACCGTCTTGGACGTGCTCGCCAACGACTTGGATCCCGATATCGACGACGCGTTGAGTATTGTGGCGGTGGGTCCGGTCGAAGGCCTGGACGTGGTGATCAGCGCGGACGGCCAAACTCTGACCGTCACCGGGGCCGAAGACGGCGCGTTTACCTTCACCTACACGATTGAAGATCTGTCCGGCGCCCAGTCCACGGGCCTTGTGACGGTCCTGGTCGGCGCCGGGGCTGTGGCGGAACCGATCGTGGGCACGCCGCTGGACGATGTGTTGATCGGCGGCCCGACGGCGGACGTGATTTCGGGGTTAAGCGGGGACGACTTGCTCCGGGGCCTGGGCGGAGACGACACCCTTGACGGCGGCCCCGGCGACGACACGCTCGAAGGCGGGGACGGGGAGGACACGCTGCTTGGCGGAGACGGCCTAGACACGCTCTTGGGCGGAGACGGCGACGACGCACTCGACGGCGGCGCCGGCGCAGATACCCTCGAAGGGGGGGAAGGCGATGACAGCCTCACCGGCGGGGACGGCGCGGACAGCCTGGTCGGCGGCAATGGCGTGGATACGCTGCTCGGCGGGGCCGGCAATGACCTGCTCACCCCTGGGGATGGCGGCGGCGTGGTCGCGGGCGGCGCGGGGCTCGACACCGTCAGCTTTATCGATTTCAGCCGCGGGATCGAGGTGAACCTGGCCCTAGGCGAAGCGATCGCCATTGGTGAGGTGGACCTGGCCATCATCACCTTGCTGTCGGGGGTGCAGATCGCCATCGGCTCGGCGTTTGACGACCAGCTCACCGGCACTGCGTTCGGCGACCGGCTGGAAGGCGGGGACGGTGATGACATCCTGGTCACGGATGGCGGGCCGGACCAGCTCTTTGGCGACGCCGGTGACGACCTTCTGGATGCAGGCGCGGGTAATGACTTCCTCAATGGCGGCGCGGGCG
>JBHJGU010000014.1:0-6450 GCA_050331475.1 Maricaulaceae bacterium
CCGAAGGTGACGGCGAGGGCGGCGGGCTCTACCGTTCCGAGGATTACGGCGAGAGCTGGACCAAGGTGAACGGCAGCCGCGAAATCCAAGCGCGCTCCTGGTATTACATGCACATTCACGCCGATCCGAAAGACGCTGACACCGTCTATATTCAAAACGCCCCCATGAAGCGCTCGATCGACGGGGGCAAAAGCTTCACCACCATTCGCGGCCCCCACGGCGATCACCATGATCTGTGGATCAATCCGCTTAACCCCGCCAATATGATCGACGCCAATGACGGCGGCGCGACGGTGACCTTTGATGGCGGGCAGTCTTGGAGCACCCTGCACAACCAACCCACCGCGCAATTCTATCGGGTGATCACCGACAACACCTTCCCAGATTATCGGCTCTATGCGGGCCAGCAGGACAACTCCACCGTGGCCATTCGCAGCCAAGCGCCCGACGGCCGCATTGGCCGAGACGATTATCACTCCATCGGCGGTGGCGAGAGCGCCCATGTGGGCTTTGATCCGGACAATCCGCGCTACGTCTATGCGGGCAGTTATCTGGGCACGATCACCGAGTGGGATCGGGACACCAACACCACCCGCGACATTCGCGCCTATCCGGAGCTGAAATTCGGTGTGCCGGCGGAGGAGCGCAAACACCGCTGGAATTGGAACGCGCCGATCGTGGTCTCCCACCACGACGCTCGCGTCATCTATCACGCTGGCGAGCGGGTGTTCCGCTCAGACGACCGCGGCGCGAGCTGGACCGCGGTCAGCCCGGACCTGACCCGCGCGGCGCCGGAGACCTTAGGCAAAGGCGGCCGGCCGATCACCAATGAGGTGTCGGAGAACTACGCCACCATCCTCTATTTGGCGGAAAGTCCCCACGATGCGGACGTGCTGTGGGCGGGTTCGGACGACGGCAAGCTCAGCGTCACCCAAGACGGCGGCGAGAACTGGACCGAGATCACCCCGCCGGGGATCGACGACGGCATGTTCAACGCCATCGAACCCTCCCCGCACAATCCGGGCGAAGCCTATGTGGCCTTTACGCGGTACAAATATTCCGACCGGAAGCCCTACGTCTTCAAAACCTCCGACTTCGGTCGGAATTGGACCGCGTTGAACACGGGCCTGCCGAAGGAAGCCTTCGTGCGCGTCGTGCGCGAGGACCCCGAGCATGAGGGGCTGTTATTCGCAGGCACCGAATTGGGCGTTTACGTCTCCTTCGACACCGGGGAGACCTGGGAGGCGTTTAAGCGCAATATGCCGGTCGTTCCGGTCACCGATTTGCGCATCCAGTTCGACGATCTGATTGTCGCCACACAGGGCCGCGCGTTCTGGATCCTCGACGATATCGGGCCGCTGCGCCAACACCATAACGATTATGCGGACGCCGAGGCGGCGCTCTTCAAGCCGAGCCCGAGCTACATTCTCACCTCCGGGGGTGGCGGCAATGGCGGCCAAGCGCCCAATCCGCCCTCGGGCGCGGTGATGGACTATGTGGTCTCCGAAGCGCTCAACGCCGCCCTGTTCCCCGAACCCGAAGCGCCAACCGAGGACGCGGCGAACGAGGAAACCGAAGAGGACGCGGATGCGGGCAAGCCCAAAACCCTAACGCTGGAAATCCTCAACGCTGAGGGGGAGGTTCTGCGCACCCTCAAAACCGATCCCAAGAAGGGCGAAGAGGGCGGCGGCTCTGGCTCCAGCTTCAGCCTGCCCGCCGAAGTGGGCATTAACCGCATCGCCTGGGACCGCGCCACCGATCCCTTGCCCAAAATCGAGGGGCTGTTCGCCTTCCCCGGCGGCGACGACAACATGGTCGACGGCTATGCCGTGGGGCCGGGAACCTACACTGCACGGCTGAGCGTCGGCGAGGCGGTTATGGGGGAGGAGACCTTCGAGATACGCCCCGACCCGCGCTTAGAGCACGATGCGGACGCCATCGCGGAGCAACAGCGCTTGGTGGCGAGCGCCTACGCTATGGTGGATGAGCTGCACACCTCGGTGAACAGCCTGCGCACCGCCAACGCCCAGGCCCAAGCTCGGGTCGCGGCGATGACGGACGCCGAAGACGACGACCCCGTCAAGGCCGCCGCCAAAGCGCTCGATCAAGCGATCGAGGACTGGGAGGCCACCGTGATCGCCCCTGAGCGAGAGTTCTTCCAAGACGTACTCAATTGGGGGGACAAGCTCGCCAGCGACTTGCACGTGATTTACGGCACGCTTGATGGTGCGCGTTATGGCGTCACCCAAGGCATGCGCGATCGGCTCAAGGACGTGAAAGCCGCGTTTAAATCGGCGATGGAAGCGCGTGATTCGATCCTCGATGGGCCGTTAGCTGACTATAGCGCGGCAATCAGCGACCAACCCGCGGTGATCGTGCCCGCGTTTGTTTCAGATTGAGCCTTTTAGCGCGAAGTTTCACCATCTGACGTCGATACAAATCTGGAAGCCCCGTCGAAGACTCGGTGGGGCTTCGTTTTGTCTTGAGCTAAGTTTCGATTCTACTTCGATTGAGCGATCCAAAATTTAGCACCCCCAGTTGATATTTAGACAGACTACGTCGGAACGGCTCAACTTAAAATATTATTTGCCATTTCGAGATGAAGTCGCGGTCGATACGTAAATTTTTAACTGTTGCTCTCTTATCTCCCTCTCACAGGCTTACTCACCTTTTTTGTGTATGCACGAGGCGGGACGATCAATGAAACGTACAATCGCGCGCTTTTTCGCGAGCGCCGGCGTGACTGCAGTTTTGGTTGGGACGGCGGGGGCCGAAACCGACGCAGACCGCATCGCCGCACTTGAAGACAACTTGGCCAAGGCGCTCGCCGCGATCGCTGAGCTCACCGATACGGTGAAGCAACTCGAAACGGCGCTGGCCGAAGACGATGCGCCGGCTTCGAAAACGCTGTTGGACACGGACACCCAAATCGAAGAGCTCGACTTACGGCTCACCGATTTAGAGGATATCGCTATTGATGTGGACGAACGGCTGGGCAGCCGTGCGGTGGTCCGCGCCTTTGACTCGCTGAGCTTGGACTTTGGCGGCTTCTTTGACATCGCCGGCACGGTGGCGTTTGGCGAAGACGACACCGAGGGTGCGTTCAGCCGGCAAGTCGCCGAAATCCTGGTCAAAGCGGAACTGGGGGAGGACTGGGAATTCTTCCTCGCCCAAGCGTTCGTGCGCAACGCCGCGCTGGGTTTTGAGGACGAGTTTGGTCGGTTCGATCCATTCTTTGGCGACACCGCCTCGCCGGTGGTCACCGACACGGTCATCGCCTGGGGGCAATACTCGTTTAACGATGCGCTAAACGTTCAGGCGGGCCGCTTTGTGACGCCCCAAGGCATCATCAATATCGAGCACTTCCCTGCAACCCTGCTCGACCCCGAACAACCCTTGTTCCTGCGCCCATTCACCGGGGACACGATTTTCGCTAACTTCACCGATGGGGTGAATATTTTCGGCGACCAATTCATCGGCGAGGCCGGCAATCAACGGCTCAGCTATAACGTCTATGGCGGGGCGTTCTCTGGGGACGCCTCCCAACTCGTGGTCGGCGGCCGGCTGGCTTACGGGTTTGTTGACCAGGGGCTCACTTTCGGGCTGAACCTGAACTCCGGCGCGCGCGAACAAGAGCCAGGCACCCGCTTCGGCACGCTCGGCGCGGATGTGCTTTACGACAAGGGCCGCTGGCTGTGGAAAACCGAGGTGTTCGCCACCTCTGAAGGCGATGGGCCGAACCGGTTCGCGGCCTACACCCAACCGGGTTTCCGCTTCACCGACCGCATTATCGGCTTCTATCGATTTGATTATCTCGACACCGGCGGACCCGGCGAGCAGACCTTCGAAAACGTTTGGGGCTTGGTTTACAACCCAATCCCGAACGTGCGGCTGCGCTCGATCGCCCGCTGGCAGCGGTTCCTGGACGACGGCCCGTTCCCACAGGCCGATCTCCAGCAGATCCAGCTGTCCGCGACGTTTAGTTTCTAGTGCGGAAGGAGGGGGAAATGATGATCCGATCCGTACTGCGCGCTTTGGGAACCGCTGCAGCCATCCTGCTCGGCGCCGGGCTCGCGCACGCTCAATCGTTCGCTCTCGTGGTCAGCGCGGAGAACGCCTATGACGCCGATCCGGACACCGCTAAGGCTCAAGTCCGGCGCTTGTATCTGAAAGATCAAAGCGCTTGGCCCGGGGGCGAGGACGCCGCCCCGTTCGCGCGCTCGGACGACAGTCCCGAACAGCAAGCCTTCCTCGCCAGCGTCTTGGGCCTGAATCCCACGGAACTGGCGGCCCATTGGGCTCGGCTCAAACAGATCAACGGGGAAACCCCGCCTCGCGCCGTGGCGTCCGCGCGTTTGCTGGTGCGCCAGATCGCGAGGAATCCCGGCGCTTTCGCTGTCTTGGCCGCCGATGAAGCGACGGAGGCTGAAGGTGTGCGCGTCCTGTTCACGTTCGAGTAAAAACCATTGGTAACGGATATCTCGCTAACTATTCACAGTTTTGTATAGACGCATTTTCTTAAGGAGACGCAGGTTTTCCTGTTTGAGGAGATGCTCGGTGTTCGCGTGTTCGCTGTGGAGAGCCTTATGGGTACGATTGTGTCTGCAATAACTGGCCCCCGGTTTGGGCTCTTAGCGAAAGTCGGCGGTCTGCTCGGGGTCTTGGCGTTCAGCTTGTTCGTCGCCGGCGCGGCGATCGTTGAGCGTCTCGACCGGGCGGACCGGGCCACTGCGGCGGAGACCGAGGCGCTAGAGGCGGTGAATGCAGGTCGCCGGATCGCGAAGACGTTCAACGCCATGAGCTATCGCAGCGCCGAGCTCGCCAACACGCTCTCGGACGAGAGTTTTGACGCCCTGCTCGCCGCCCGCGAACGTCTCGACGCAGAACTCGAAAGCCTGGCCGGGGCCAACGCTGCGCTCGCCGACGCGTTGCGCGGGCAGGCCGAGGCGTTCGAGACCCGATCGCTCGACGCGCTCGACGGCTACATGCTCGATGACCGCGACGCCGGTAATGCGGCCATGGACGATGCGCGGGCCATCGTCGTGGCCGCCGAAGCTGACCTCGCCGCACTGATTGCGGACTTAGAGGCGGAAGCGGCCGCCCAGCGCGAGGCGGCCAAAGCGGCGGCGGACCAGGCCCGGGTGGTCGTGGTGATCGCCGGGGTGCTCGTGGTGCTGGTGTCAGGGCTGACAGGCTGGGCCCTGGTCGGGCTCGTGGTGACGCCGATCCGCCGGATGACCGTCACCATGGACGCGTTGGCCAAAGGTGATTTGGCCGCCCAGATCGACTACACCCAACGCACCGACGAGATGGGCGATATGGCGCGCGCCGTGGCGGTGTTCCGCGACGCCATGGCGGAAAGCCAATCCCTGCGCGCCGAACAAGAGGCGGTCAAACAACGCGCGGAAGCCGAACAACGGGCGCTGGTCGCACGGCTCGCCGAAGATTTGGAAGCCGCTATGGCCACCGCCTCAGGCCGGGTCGCCGAAGTGGTGGGGGGCTTGCAGGACCAATCCCAAGTGCTCTCCGGCATGGCCCAAACCGCGGACGCGGACTCCCAAACCGCCGCCGCCGGGGCGCAATCCGCCTCCGAGCAGGTGCAATGCGCCGCCGACGCGGCGAACGAGCTTCAAGCCGCCTTTAATCAAGTCAGCGGCGAACTCAACCAAACTGCGGACTTGGTCCGGTCCGCGGGCGATGCGGCGCGCGACACCGACGTGGTGGTCGGCCGGCTCACCGAAGCGTCCGATCGGATCAGCTCGGTGGTGCGCTTAATCGCTGAGGTGGCCGAGCAAACCAATCTCTTGGCGCTAAACGCCACCATTGAGGCCGCCCGCGCGGGCGACGCCGGCAAGGGCTTCGCTGTTGTGGCCCAAGAGGTCAAAACGCTGGCCAACCAAACCTCCTCGGCCACCCAAGACATCGCCGAACAAGTCAACGCGCTGAAATCCGTCGCAGCCGAGGCCGCTCAGAGCGTCGCAGGCGTGTCCAATGCGGTGACCCACGCGGAAACGCGGATCTCCGAAATCGTCTCGGTGACCGAGCAACAAATCGGCTTCACCGACAACATCGCCAAAGCTATGCAGCAAGCCGCCAACTTGGCCGGGGATATCACCGAGCGCACGCGCACCCTGGCCGAAGGCGCGCGGGGCACCCAAAGCCAAGCGCAAACTTCCCAAGCGGCGGCGGACGCAGTGCGCGCGGAGACCGAGCAGCTTGCCCAAGACGTGCGCGCATTCGCGGATCGGGTCCGCGCGGCGGTCTAATCACGCGCCGGGCTTACGCTGCGGGGCCGTCAACCGTGACGCCCGCGGCTCGCAGCCGCGCCATGGCGCCGTCATTGCCCAACCAATCGTCTACGGGAACGACAGCGAGCCGCACGCCCGGCTGAGCCAAGCGGTCGTTGAGCGCCTCGACCCAAAGTTCAGCGACGTCGACCTCATCTAACGA
>JBHJGU010000015.1:0-4588 GCA_050331475.1 Maricaulaceae bacterium
CGGCGGGTTCGTTCGGTGGTTGCTAACCGTCTCGGTTACCAACGGGAATTTGGTGATGGAGGAGGCGCGTCTAACGCTGGGTCAAAAACTCGCGCTTAACCCGCTGACCGGGCCGGCGTTTGGTCAATGGATTCGTTATCCGATGTTCGCTCAGCAGGTTCAGCGCGCCCATGGCGCAACGGGTTTGAGCCAAGCCGACCTTAGGGATCTATGGGCGCTCAACCAGATGAACCAGGGCTCGCGGATCAGCCATAAAGTCATTCAGTATCTTAAAGAGCGGTACCGGTTTCAAAACACCCGGTGGCTGCCCGGGTTCGTGGCGTTCGACGGACCGGTGCATATCTGCTGGGGCGCGCGGGACACGGTGGCGCCGGTCACCGTCGCGCACCGATTAAAAGCGCTGAAACCGGAGGCGCGGTTGAGTATTTTCGATGACGTTGGCCATTTCGCGCAGCTCCAAGCGGATCCGCAGTGGTCAGCGGCGTTGATGGATTTCTGGAACGCAGCGTGATTGGATCGCGGCTGGCCGGGATCGTGATAGCGGCCGCGTTGAGCGCGCCCGCGCGTGCGGAGCCTGCGCAGGGTTGGCGGTGCGCGGACGCCGCCTTGATCACCGCGGTTCCGGCCGCGGATACTGTGGTGTTCGACATTGGCGATGAGGCGGTCCTGGCCGGGGTGATCCTGCCCCGCGGGCCGGACCCTCAGGGCCGCGGCGGCGAACCCTTCGCCACCGAAGCCCAAGCGGCCCTGAGCGCCTTGGCGCGTGGCCAGGCCGCACAAGCCTGCTGGAGCGGACCGGAACGGCGCGATCGCTGGGGACGCCAGATCGCCCATGTTCGGCTTTTGACCCGGGACGCCTACGCCCAAGACCTCCTGCTCAGCGAAGGTTGGGCGCGGGTCAGCCCCGAACAGCAAGACGCCAGCCGGTTGGACGCCTTGTTGGCGGCGGAGCGGTCGGCGCGCGCCGCGCGGCGTGGGGTGTGGCGGTCAGCTTATTACGCCGTGCGCCCGGCCGAGGCGGCCGGACCCTGGGCGGGGCGGTTTCAAATCATTGAGGGCGTGGTGGTTGATGTCGCCGAGGTGCGCAGCCGACTTTATTTGAATTTTGGCGCGGATTGGCGGCGGGATTTCACCGTGACCGTGCCGCCGCGGGAGCGAAAACGCTTTGAAGCGGCCGGGACCGATTGGTTCGCTTTGCCGGGCGTGCGCGTGCGCGCTCGCGGTTGGGTGGAGGATGTCAACGGGCCGTCTCTGCGTGTCGACCACCCCGGCCAACTCGAAATCGACCCGCCTGACCCGGTTTTCGATGCTTCAGGCGGGTAAATCCTGTGCGGCTGCGGTTTGGGCGTTAAGACGCAGGGATCAGCCCCGCATCCCGCGGATCGCCATGGGCTTGGGTCAGCGCTTGGCGCAGTTTTTTGAGGGCTTGGTGCTCGATCTGACGCACGCGCTCTTTCGAGATGCCCAAGCGCTTGCCCAGGGTTTCCAAAGTCACGCCGTCTTCTTGCAGCCGACGCTCGCGGATAATGACCATTTCCCGATCCGAGAGGTTTTGCAAAGCGTCGTTGAGCCATTTTGAGCGGGTCGCGGTGTCGCGCGCCGCCATAACCTCGTCTTCGGGTTGGGGCGCGTTATCGCTGAGCAGGTCTTGCCACTCGCCATCGCCTTGCTCGCCCATCGGCGCATTCAACGACCGATCCGATGCGGACAACCGCGACGCCATCGCTTCAACTTCGTGCTCGTCAACGCGCAATTCCGTCGCGATATAGGTGCGATTTTCCGGCGTCATCACCGCATCGCCCGTGTCATTGATCAACGCGCGCAGCCGACGCAGGTTGAAAAACAGCGACTTCTGCGCCGCCGTCGTGCCGGTGCGCACAATCGACCAATTGCGCAAGATGTAATCCTGAATTGCCGAGCGAATCCACCAGGACGCATAGGTGGAGAAGCGAACTTCCCGATCCGGCTCGAACCGGGCGGCGGCCTGCATTAGCCCCACATTGCCCTCTTGGACCAAGTCCGCCATGGGCAGGCCATAATGGCGAAACTTCGCCGCCATGGCGATAACCAGACGCATATAAGCTTGGGTGAGTTCGTGAAGCGCGCGCTCGTCGCGATCATCCTTCCACGCCCGCGCCAGTTTCTGTTCGTGATCCGCGTCGAGCAGCGGCGCTTTCATCGCACCTTTGATGAACCGGCGGTTAGCCCTTTGGGAGTCAGCGGTTTCGATAGACGTTGTCATCGTTGGTCCCCGGTTGGTTCGAGCGGACGCGGAAAGCGCGTTCAACTGTGGTTCTAGACGCGTATACGGCGTGCCCGTCGATCTGGATCACCGAACCCAGCGAATTTTTAATTTTTGTCAGGAAAAGACCGCTGCCAAACGCAAACCGCCCGGGCCAAAAGGCTCCGGGCGGTCAAAAGCGTAAGCTGGGCTTAAGAGACGGCGCTTACCGCCCGACCCGGCGCGCCGTGATTCGTTAAGCCGCTTTGATCAGAGACTTAGACAGTTTCTCCATCGCCGAATCCCGGTCGATATTCTCAACCGCGGCGACCTCACGCACCATCCGATCCAAGGCGGACTCATACAATTGCCGCTCCGAATAAGACTGCTCAGGCTGATCTTCGCTGCGATGCAGATCGCGCACGACCTCGGCGATGGAGATCAAATCCCCTGAATTGATCTTCGCCTCATACTCTTGAGCCCGGCGACTCCACATCGTGCGTTTGATGCGCGCCCGACCTTTGAGCGTTTTCAGCGCGTCGCGCACGACCGTCGTGCTCGCCAACGGACGCATGCCCGAAGCGCTGGCCTTTTTCGTCGGCACCCGCAGCATCATTTTGTCCTGTTCGAAAGACACCACATAAACTTCAATATCGAAACCGGCTATGGTTTCGGTCTCAATCCCAACCACGGAGCCTACGCCGTGGGCCGGGTACACGATGTACTGTCCAACGTCGAATTTCGTGTTGTCGTTAGCTTTGCTGTTCGTCGTCATCTCCGCACTCATGCAATAGCTGCCGGATCCGTTGTTCCAACGGCTCACCCACTTTCACGAAAGAAGGACCCCTCCAATCGCCGTTCGCCGGACAAAAAGACCGCAGCAATGGCGCTGGCGCATAAAAGCAACGCCGGATAGCGTACTTTCGCCAGCAAGACAGTCCTAAATTATCACAGTTTGAAGAAAAATCAATAACGGATTAGTGGCGATTCGGGGCAGCGTTCGCCAGGCGGGGCCGATTAGCCGGTTTGCCCCGGCTTCTCGGAAAAGTACTTTTCGAACTTTCCGGTTTCCTTAGCGAAAGCGTCCGCATCGGGAGGCGAGTCGCCTTTTTGGGTGATGTTTGGCCAGATGTCGGCAAATTTCGTGTTGATGGCCAACCATTTACCATCGGGTGCGTCTTCGGTGTCCGGAACGATCGCCTCCACGGGGCATTCGGGTTCACAGACGCCGCAATCAATGCATTCCTCAGGATGGATCACGAGAAAGTTTTCCCCCTCGTAGAAACAATCTACGGGGCACACCTCCACGCAGTCCATGTATTTGCATTTCACACAGGCGTCGGTGACGATGTAAGTCATTCTCAATGTCTCCAAAGGCCGAATACGACGGCGGTGTGTATCCCGCAACGTCGACGCGCAGGGGTATGGCGATGTTAGACGTTATTTGTCAATTGTCGGGAACGTCGCCAAGCGAACCGGATGCGGCGTTTTCGCGAGCCCGCGCGCGCGCTTCGCCCCGTTCAGTGTCCGGCACGTGCAAAAGGCCCGCAATCCGGCGCACGAACGCGTCTTCAAACGGCGACTCTTCCCCGTCCGCTAAAGCCACCATCCAAAGCCGTTCAACCATCGCCACCCGTTCGCTTAAGGGCAGCGATTTGACCACCTTCGTGAACCGGTAATGATCCACCGCCGCTTCGGCCGCCGCCTCCCCAGCCTCCAGCACCTCCGCCACGCGCGCCTCGGACAAGCGGAACGCGTTGGTCAAAATCGCGCGAATCCGCGCTTGCTCGATATCGGCGTAAATCCCGTCCGCCATGGCGGCCTCGACCAACAAAGCGGTGGCGGCGACATGGGCGTCCATCGCATCCCCACCCGCGGGCTTGTCCCCATCTAAGCCCAGCCAGGTTTTAACCTGTCGCCACATCCGCACCGTCCTCTCGCCCGCGGGCGTCTTGTCCTGTATCTAAACGCACATAAAGCGACTGCGCTTCGCGCGCCGGTCCGCGGCGAACGCCGAACGCCAAGACCCGCACCGTATGCGGTTGTCCGCCGCGAACAAAGGTCAACGCGTCGCCGATGGCCAAACCCGCCCCCGCTTTTTGCAGACGTCGAAGCACACCGTTGCGATCTACCCGGATTTTGCCCGCCTCCAAAGCGCGACCCGCCTCCGCGCGGGTTTTAAAAAACCGCGCCCGCCACAGCCAGATGTCCGCGCGAATTTGCTCAAGCGTTTCGCTCACGACGCGGCCTTGTTGGGCCGCCGCGGTTTCGAGCGCCGCTGGCGGGCGGGCTTCGGCGTCGCCGCGGCGCGGGTCTTCAGCGCGGCTAGGGCGGCGAACGGGGTGGCCGCCGCCGGCGCCGGCGGCG
>JBHJGU010000016.1:0-10642 GCA_050331475.1 Maricaulaceae bacterium
GCGCAAAGCCGCCATAGTCCGCCGCCGCGTTGCTGATCGGAAGCTTGTGCGGGGGTGGGCGGGGCTGGTCGCGACCTGCTGCGTCGAAAATCGGCGCGAATTGCGGCACTACGATCCGGATCAGGACGCCGATGACGCCGATGGCGGTCAGGATCAAAAAGGCCGGATAGATGGACGCGGAGATGAGTTTTTGTTTGAGCGCTTCGCTCGCCTCCTCCATTTCGGCCAGCCGGTCGAGCGCGCCGGCGAGATCGCCGCTTTCCTCGCCAGCGCGAACCAAATTGACCGAAGCCCTGGGAAAGGCGTCGGCGCGCTCCGCCATGGCTTGGGATAGGCTTGCGCCGCCGCGTAAGCGCTGGGCGAGGTCGCGCGCCACCTCGCCGATGGGCCCGCCCCCCCCGCCGAGCAAGTCCAACGCGTCGTCAAGGGGCACTGAGGCCGCCGCAAGTCCGGCTAAGTCCCGGGTCAGCCCGGCGCGTGCGGCGGGTTTCAGCCCGGCTTTCGGCGTCAGTTCGACATTTAAGAGGTCCAGAACCGGATTCGCCGCAGCTTCGGTGATCCGTGTGGGCGTCAGCCCGTCTGAGGCGAGCCGGCGCACAGCCGCGGGCCGGTCGGGCGCCTCCAGCTGTCCGGTTTCGGGCCGTCCGTCCGGACCAAGCGCGCGATAGCGGAAGCTGGGCATGGGGCTTAGACCTCGCGCGTGACCCGGACGACTTCGTCAAGCGCGGTCTCCCCGCGAAGCGCCCGATCGACCGCGTCTTCGCGCAAAGTGACGAACCCGCGCTCGCGCGCCAACGCCTCCAGCGCTTGCGCGTCCGGGCGTTTGAGGATCGCGTCGCGCAGGTTGCGGTCAAGCTCAAGCAGCTCAAACGCCACCGTACGGCCGCGATATCCCGACCCGCGGCAGGCCTCGCAACCTTGGGCGCGGAATGTCGGGGTCTCGTGTTCGGGACCGGGTTCGCGGCCCAAAAGCCCGGCGACCAAGCTCGGGTCGGGCGTCTCGGGCGTCTTACAGGCCCCGCACAGGCTTCGCATCAGCCGTTGGGCGAGCACCGCATTGAGCGTCGAGGCGAGCAAATAATCCTCCACGCCCATGTCCAGTAACCGGCCGATACTGGCGGCCGCGGAGTTCGTGTGCAGGGTAGAGAGCACCAAATGTCCGGTCAGCGCGGCGTGGATCGCGATCTCCGCGGTTTCCTTGTCGCGGATTTCTCCAACCAGGATGATGTCAGGGTTATGCCGGAGCACTGAGCGCAGGATCGGCGCAAAGCCCAACCCGATGGCGGCCTTGGTTTGAACTTGCACGACACCGGGCAGCTCATACTCAATTGGATCTTCCGCGGTAATGATTTTCTTGCCCGGCGCGTTGAGTGTTTTCAACGCAGTGTAGAGCGTGGTTGTTTTGCCCGACCCGGTCGGTCCGGTGACCAACACCAATCCGTTGGGCTGACGCAATTGCGCGAGAAACGCGTCAAGCCGCGGCCCGCGAAAGCCCAAGCTCGCAAAATCCAATACCACATTGGCCTGGTCCAGCACTCGGATGACGACGGACTCGCCATGCAAAGCGGGCAGGGTCGCGACGCGTAGATCGATCCGCCGTCCGCGTACGGACAGCTGGATGCGCCCGTCCTGGGGCAGGCGCCGCTCGGCGATATTCAGCCCGGCGAGCAGCTTCAGCCGGGACACGACCGCGAGGCTTAAGTCCCGCGGCGGCGGGTCCTGTTCCACTAGCACGCCGTCGAGCCGGAAGCGATTGCGCAGACCGCCTTGGACGGCGTCCAAATGAATATCGGACGCGCGTAAGTCCGCCGCCCGGGTGATTAAGGTGTTGACCAAGCGCACCACCGGGGCTTCGCTGGCCATATCCTCCAGCCGACGCAGGTCTTGGTCGCCGACGGTTTCGGCCGCCTCAACCCGCGCGCCGGTCACGGCGCCGTTCAGGTCCGGCTCGGCGTAAAGCTGCTCCAAGGCGTGGTCGATCTGGCTCGCCGCGGCGGCGAGCGCGGTCACCGATTTGCCCGCGGCCAGTCGCACCGCCTTGAGCGCGAACGCGTCGCCGGGGTCAAAGGTGGCCACGGTGATCGCGGTCTCCCCCTCGTCCAGCGGAACCAGGTGATGCTGACGCAGAAACCCCAGCGGCAGGCGGTCGACGCAGACGGGCTCCTCGGGAAGGGTGTCCGCGCTCCACATCGCGATATTGGCGGCTTGCGCGCAGGCCCGCGCCAAATCGGTCTCCCCTGCAAGGCCTAAATCCAACAGCGTTCGCGTCAAGCGTGTCTGGGTGTGTTGGCTCGCCGCTCGTGCGCGCTCGAGGCCAGCATCGTCCAGCACGCCCGCGGACAGCAGCGCCGCGCCCAACCGATCCTCGAAATCGGTCGGGGGCGCGGAGACCTCGTCAGTCTGAGCGGAGACGTCAAGCGCGACCATGGTGGCCGATGTACTCCATGGGCCCGGGTTTCGCCTAGGGGTCAGGCGTGATCGCCGCCGCGCGCCACGACGTCAACCGGGGCGTTGGACGACCGCGTCAAACCTGCTATGTCCGCCACCGTCACAGCGAATGGAGAGGCGACATGGCGCCTGGTGTTTGGCAATTGTTGCTCGTCGTGCTGCTCGTGGTCCTGCTATTTGGCGGACGCGGCAAAATTTCGTCGATCATGGGCGATATGGCGAAGGGCATTCGTTCGTTTCGCAGCGGCCTGAAAGAGGGTGACGCGGAAGCCGAAGACGCCGCGATGAAAACCCTCAAAGAAGATGGCACCGTCGAGGTGAAGCCCGAAGCCGCGAAAGCGGACGCCAAGGGCTAAGCGCCCTCGCGCCGCGGCCGTCGACCTTAGGCGGGAGCCTTCAATGGGACCTGGCATCGGTTTACCGGAATTGCTCGTGCTCGCCATTTTGGCGCTCGTCGTCGTGGGCCCGCGGGATTTGCCGCTTATGACGCGCAAAATTGGCCGTTTTGTCGGCAAGATGCGCTCCATGGCGTTCGAGTTTCGACGGAATTTTGACGAAATGGGCACGTTGGCCGAGTTCGAAGAGCTGAAAAAAGAAGTCACCGATATCAAATCGGGTCGCGCCTTCATGGACATCAAAAAGGACATTAACGCCGCCGCCCATGAGGCGGTGCGCGGCGAGGTTCCCGAGCCCGAGGCCGCCAAACCCGCGTCTAAGCCCGCCGCAGAGCCGGCGAAGCCGTCCGCGTCATAGGCGCGGGCATGGGCGGGCCGGCGATCAAAGCCTCTAAACGCAGCGCCAAAGCGATCGAGGCCAGGCGTAAGGCCGAACAGGTCAACACCCTCGACGTGGCCCCGTTCATGCTCAAGCTCAAAGAGCTGCGCAATCGGGTGATTGCGGTGCTCTTGGCCTTTGGATTGGCGTTCGGGCTGTGTTTCGCCTTCGCGGTGAAGATCTATGATTTTCTGGTCATCCCGTTTTCGCGGGCGGCGGCGGCTCGGACCAGCGCTCTTGACGGCGTCGATCAAGAGCTCCAGCTCATCTACACCGCGCCGTTGGAGTTTTTTTTCGTCAAAGTGAAGCTTGCTTTGTTCGGCGGGATTGTGCTCGCTTCGCCGGTCATTCTTTTTGAAATATATAGGTTTATTGCGCCCTCCCTCTATAAAGATCAAAAATGGGCTGTCATCCCTTACATGATTTTTGCGCCCGTGCTGTTTCTCATCGGGGCGGCGCTCGCGCACGGCGTGGTGTTGCCGTTTGTGATGGAGTTTGCGCTCGCTCAGGAGCAATCCCTCGATCAAGGCCGCGCGGCGATCGAACTTCTGCCCCGTGTGGCGGACTATTTGGCGATCGTCGTCACCTTGATCCTGGCCTTCGGCGCAGCCTTCCAACTGCCGGTCGCTATGAGCTTGTTGGCGCGCGGTGGTTTGGTCGACACCAGGGGCTTGGTCGAGAATTGGAAGGTTGCCGTCGTCGCCGCGTTCGCGTTCGCCATGTTCGTCACCCCGCCTGACCCCTTCAGTCAAATCCTGCTCGGCGGCGCGCTCATGGCGCTTTACGGCGTCTCAGTGGTGTGTGTTTGGCTCGTGGAGCGGCGCGACGCCCAGAACGCGGCGGAGACGGACGCGGCCTGAACCGGCTGCGACCACACCAAGCGTTAAGCCTATTCTGCTGATATCACGGCTGAGGAATCGGGGATCGGCATGGCGGAAATTGATCTGTCAACGTCTGAGCGTGCGCGCGGCTTCCGGTTAAAGCCGTGGGTCAAGGCGCTCCGCCTGCATCAATGGGCGAAAAATTCGCTATTGGTCGTCCCCGCCCTGTTGTCTCACACACTGGGCGCTGACGCTCTGGCTTCCCTCGCGCTGGCGTTTATCGGCTTGGGGCTCGCCGCGTCTGGCACTTATGTGGTCAATGACGTTCTGGATCGGGCCGACGACGCGCGCCATCCCACCAAACGGCGGCGTCCCTTCGCGAGCGGCGCACTCAGCCCCGCCCAGGGTTGGCTCGCCGCGGCGACCTTGATTATCACGGGTCTCGCGCTGGCGACGTATGCCGGCGCCGGCGGCCCCACCGCGGCGTATTTGCTGATCACGTTGGGCTATAGCTTCGGGCTCAAGCGGGTGGTGCTGATGGACGCAGCCATTATTGGCGGGCTGTTTACCGTCCGGCTATGGATCGGGGCGTCGGCCGTCGACGCGCCGCTGACGATCTGGCTGACATTTTTCTCACTCACCGTGTTTTTCTCCCTCGCTATGGCCAAGCGTCATGTGGAGTTGGTTCGCCGGGCCGAGGCGGGCGACCTCACGCCCTTGCCCGGGCGGGATTACGCCGCGCGCGATGTTCGGCTGACCGCCAGTTTTGGCATTGCGGGGGCGATTATGTCGGTGGTGGTGTTCGCCAATTATCTGTTCCAGACCGCGTATCCGTCCGGCATTTACGCCCGCCCGGACCTGTTGTGGATCGCGCTCGCGGCCATCGTCGCTTGGCTCATGCGCATTTGGGTGCTCGCCGATCGGGGCCGATTAAGCGATGACCCGGTGGTGTTCGCGTTGAAGGACCGGGCAAGTTACGGCCTGGGCGCGGTCGCGGTCGGTGCGGTGGCGGCGGCCACGTTTGGCGGAGGCGCGCCCGAATGGCTGACGCTCTGATCCTGACGCGCCCTGCGCAAACGGACCTGCGACGTTGGGCGCCCGACGCGGTCGCTGGGCTCGGACTGCTGATCTTCGTCGGCGTTTGGACGGTTTTTGGGCGCGCCGCTTTGGCCGGGCCGGACGGGATCATTGACGATGTCCTGGGCGTCGACGCGCGCGAGTATTTCTTCGCCGTCGCCAATGGGGAATGGTTCGTCGAATCCGCCAAGCGTCCGTTGTTTGGTCCCATCGCTCAGGTCTTGCGGCGCTGTTTCGATTGGGCGCCGGGGGTGGATGCGGTCGCCGCGGCGCAGTCTGTGTTCGCGCTGTTCGGCTTGATCGCGATCGCGGCGTGTTACGGTTTTGCGCGGCTGTGCGGCTGCGCGCCGGTTGCGGCGTCCGTGATCAGCGTTTGGGCGTTCTCCAGCTTCGCGCTGAGTTTCGCGGCTTCGGTCTATGACAGCTATATGGCCAGCGTGGCGGCCCTGTTTCTGGTGGGCGCAGCGGCTCTGGCCTTGGCGCGCTGGGGCGGGGGTCTTGTGCAGGCCCGGCCTTGGCTGTGCGTAGCGGTCGCGGGTTTGGCTTCGCTCGGTGCGGGGTGGCTGTACGCCCCATGGATTCTGGCTTCGGCTCTGTTCGCCGCGGCGTTTTTGACCCTCGGGCCGAAGGATTGGCGGCGTTGGATTCGGGCTCTCGCGGTCGGCGCGATCCCGCTCATGCTTTATCCGCTGCCGTTTCTCGCCCATCCGGAGGGCTTAGGCGCGGCCCAAGGCGACATTATCGACCGCTACGCTAGCCTGCGCCATCTCGTGGATCCTGCGGCCTGGGCCCAGACGACGAACGCGTTTTTTCTCAGCTTATGGGCCTATCCGGGCGGGATTATCCCGGGGGATTTTTTCCCCAACCCTCAGGCCCCCCATGGCTGGATGGTCCAGACGATCGCCGATACCGCGGCCGCGCCGCTGAATTGGGGATTGGCGGGGACGAGCCTTGCTGCGGTCGGTGCGGCGGTTGGTCTGGGACTGCGCCGCGGCGGGCGCGCGTGGTTTGTGTTGGCGCTGTTAGGACTGATTGGCGCGCAAGCGGTGTTTTATGTCTATTTCGCCCCTGGCGAGGCGCTCTTGTTCGCCTCCCCGGTGATGGCCGGTTATGCGATGTTGCTTGCGCTGGGGCGGGCGCAGATATCGGGCCCTGCGGGTTGGCGCTGTGACGCGGGGCTTGCGGCGCTCGCCATGATCTGTGTTGTGGTCAATGCGGGCGCGCTCGACCGCACCGGTGCGTTCCACCGCGCGGATCTGCCCCAGACGCTGAGCCCACTGCGTTAGCTGTCCTTCGGCTTCAACGGCTTCAAGCGGCGTTTGAATACGTGGCCCTCCGGCGCGGCTTCGCCGTCCGGGCCCTTACCCACCAAGTAAAAGCGCTGCCAGGATTGCTGCATCGCGTCGGGGTCGCGCTCTTTGAGTTTGGCGATAAAGTCTCCGCGCGAGGTTCGCCACGACTCATAACGCTCCAGTAGCTCGGGGTCTTCGTGCAAGTCTCTAACCACGGGCTCCACCTCGTCCAACCGACCATGCTCGACCAGGGACACGAAGCAAAACGGTTCGCCTTTTTCGAACCGAACCCGGCAGGGACGGGTGAACTTCCAATTCATTGTGAAGGGGAAGGGCAGCCAATCGGTCTCCACGAGACCCGCCAGTGCGGTAATGCCGTGTTTGGGCTCATTGGGCGGCCCCATCGCCCACATGGCCCAACCCGGCGGGGTACGGAACATATAGCCCACATGGAAGGTCAAGACGCCATGGCGAAAATGCGCTTGGGCGAAGTCATGGACGGCGAAATTCGGATCGTCCGTTGAAATTTTGATGTCTTCGTTGTTCTTGCCGCCGTTATACTCCAACGTGACATTCGCGGGGCACAGTATCTCCCAGCCTGAAGTATTGGCGATAACGAGCGGTAGGCATCGGTAGGGCGATCGGCCCTCGACCTTATCCATCCAATCACGCTCCAACCGGCCTGGGATCATTTCCGGTGGATGGGATACCAGCTTGAAGCATTCCAGTTTCATCGTCCGAACCCCAATTGCAGACGCCTGCGTGTGTCCGCTCACGCCTAGCGGTGACAGCCGCCCAAGTCTACGATCCGCTTAGCGTTTCCGACGGAAAAACCCACGCATGACTTCGCGAACCACCAGCGTCGTCGCCGTTGTCAGCGCGCTTTTCGGCTCGGATCGGGCGACACTGTCTGAGCGGGAGCGTGACGTCGGCGCACGGCGCGGCGTGGGCTCGGGTTCGCGGCGGCGGGCTAGCTCGGCGCGTCGCTGTTCCAAACGCTCATAAGCGGAAGCCCGGTCGATGGCGGTGTCGAACTGTCCGCGAAACGGGCTTTGGGCTTGAACCGCGGCGCGTTCCTCGTCCGTCAGCGGACAAAGCCGTGAGCTGGGCGGGCGGATCAGCGTGCGCGCCACGGGTGTGGGCGCGCCCGACGCGTCGAGGGTGGAGACGAGCGCCTCGCCCACGCCCAGGGTGGGAATCGCCTCTTCCGCGTCGAATTTCGGGTTGGGTCGAAAGCTGTCCGCCGCCGCCTTCAAGGCGCGACGCTCTTTTGGGGTGTAGGCGCGCAGCGCATGCTGGACCCGGCACCCCAATTGGGCGAGCACCGGATCGGGCAGATCTCGCGGGTTTTGGGTGACGAAATAGACACCCACGCCTTTCGAACGTACCAGCCGCACCACTTGCTCGATCTGATCAACGAGCGCTTTGGGCGCATCGTCGAACATCAAATGGGCTTCGTCGAAAAACAGCGCGAGGACCGGTTTGTCCGGATCGCCAATTTCGGGCAAATCCTCGAACAACTCCGCCAACAGCCAGGTCAGAAAGGACGCATACAAGAGCGGTTCGCGGATCAGTTTGGTGGCGTCTAAAACGCTCACCAGGCCCGCCCCGGAAGCCGTCCGCCCCATAAGCGCGTCCAAACTCAGCGCGGGTTCGCCGAAAAACGCCTCAGCGCCCGCTTGTTCGAGCGCCAAAAGCCGGCGCTGGATCGCGCCGACCGATGCGGTGGCGTAATGGCCGTATTGGGCGGACAGCGCCGCGCGCTGCTCCACCAAGACACCGAGCAACGCGCGGACGTCTTTCAGGTCCAGCAGAAGCAGGTTCTCGTCCTCGGCGAACGCTTCGGCCAGGGTGAGCACGCCGGTTTGGGTGTCGTTGAGCCCTAAAAGCCGGCCGAGCAGTTCCGGGCCGAATTCAGACACGCTCACGCGCACCGGATGGCCGCGGCGACCGAAAACGTCCCAAAAGACGCACGGCGCGGCGTTATAGCCGTAGTCCGACAAGCCGATTTGCGCGGCCCGGGCCTGCAGCTTGTCATGGAGTCTGTGGTCCGCTGAGCCCGCCGCCGCAAGGCCGGACAAATCCCCCTTCACATCCACGCAGAACACCGGGACGCCGGCCTGCGAAAACCCCTCCGCCATGATTTGCAAGGTCACGGTCTTGCCGGTTCCGGTGGCGCCGGCGATCAAGCCATGCCGATTGGCCCGGTTTAAGGCCAAGCACTGCGCCGCGCCGGCGCCGTCAGCGCCGAGGAAAAGGGAGGATTGCATCGGGCTTGATTAACGCTTCCAACCGAAGTTCGACGTGCGACAAATATACACGCGTTGGACGTGTGGCGTCGGCGCTTAATAGACTATCGGAGAACACACTTATTAGTTTTGATTGTTCGAATACACGGGAGCGTATGAGAATTACCCCGTGATACGGATCACGTATAGTGAAGATCAAAACTTGGTGAATGACGGGTCTGTTTGCAGTTAACCCAGCATTTACCGACAATGACGTAACTCATCCGGAAACGACATTAGAACACGATAAGACTCAGGGTGGGGTATGGGCCGGATGGATCGCGAAGCGAACAATGCGAGCCGGGGGGAAGCCCCGTCCCGCAAACTGGGCGCATCGGCCGCAAGCGAGAACCGGGATTACGACGCACTCTACGCCTACAGTCCCATCGCTTTGTTGGAAAACGACTTTTCCGCCGCTGCTGAATTGGTGGCGCGGTTTAGCGCCGAAGGCGTAACCGACGTCGCCGCCTGGATCGCCGAAAACCCGATGGCGTTGATCGCCAATAATCGCGGGTCACGCGTGGTCAACGCTAACGCCGCGGCGCTGAAATTATTCGGTATCGACCACTACGATGCTTTGAACAAAAATAAAACCTGGTTTTTCAAGCTAGAATACATGACATGTTACGCTGAATACGTGCTCAATGTCGCACGCGGCGAACTCAGTTATGAAGGCGAGTGTCGGCTTTATGGCGCCGGTCGGCGACCGATTGACGTGTTGCTCTCCGCGCGCCCCCTGCCCGGACACGAGACAGACCTAGCGCGCGTTGTGTGTTCGATCGTGGACATTAGCGAACGCAAACGGTTCGAGGCGGACCTGGCGAAAGCGAAAGAAGGCGCCGAAGCCGCCAATCACGCCAAGTCCTTGTTTTTGGCGTCGATCTCTCACGAGATCCGCACCCCGCTAAACGCCGTCTTGGGCTTGACCAATGTGCTGCAACGCGAGGTCAGCACGCAAGCTCATGCGGACCATTTGGACGTCATCGAAGAAAGCGGTCGGCGGCTGTTGACCTTGCTCGATGATGTCGTCGACTTGGCGCGGATCAGCTCTGGCGATGTGCCCGTTGAGATCGAGACCATCGACCTGAACGGTTTCGCCCGGGAACTCGATGGGGCGTGGCGGTCGCGCTTTGACGCCGCGGGGCTATCTTTCGCCCTCGACGATGATTGGGCTGGCGCGGGCGCGGCGTGTTTTGACGTCCGACTGGCGCGCCAGATCGCGCATCAATTCCTGTCGAACGCGTGCAAATTTACCGAACGGGGTGGCGCGGTTTTGCAATTGCGGATGGTCACCGGCAACGCTCCCGGCCGGGCGCGCCTGCGCATCGCGGTCGAGGACACGGGTCCGGGCCTGGACCCGGTGGAGTTGCCGCGTTTGTGGGACCGGTTCGTCACCGGCGCGCCCACCGCGTCAGACGCCAGCGTCACGCCGGGCGCCGGCCTCGGCCTGGCGATCGTGCGTGAAATCGCAGACCTGGTGGGCGGCGCCTGCGGGGCCGAGCCCGGCGCTGCGGGTGGCGCGCGGTTCTGGGCCGACATTCCCTGCGAGCTCGCCGCCGAAATCGGTCAAGGCGTTGCGGGTAACGACCTGTTGCCCGCAGGCTTGCGGGTTCTCGCCGCCGAAGACAATCCGATCAATCGGCGGGTGCTGGGGGCCGTGTTGGAGGCGTTCGGCGTGAACGCAACGCTGGTGGAGAATGGCGCGGAAGCGGTCGAGGCGTTACAGCTGGCGGATTACGACATCGTTTTGATGGACATCGCCATGCCGGTCATGGACGGGGTGACGGCGGCGGGCCGTATTCGCGCGCTGCCCGGAGCCGTCTCTCAGACACCCATCGTCGCGGTGACGGCGAATTGCGTGCGCGGCGACCGCGCCCGGTACTTGAATGCGGGTATTGATGACGTGGTCCCTAAACCCATCGACCCCGCGGTCCTCGGCCAA
>JBHJGU010000017.1:0-26499 GCA_050331475.1 Maricaulaceae bacterium
TCAACGTCGAGAAGCCGATCCCAAAATCGGCCGCAACCTGTCTACGCGGTAGCCCGCTTGTCAACGCTACGCGCACCGCTTCGGCGCGGAATTCTGGGGTTGGTTTCGATGTCATCATGTCTCTCCTTTGTGGCAAAATACAAAGTCAAAGGAGCGGAACAATTCCGCGACAGGTCCACCTGAAGGTGGCCATCGCTGCTCTCCCTGACAAGAAACGGCCGTTCGCGTAGCCCCCCGAGCGAGTCGACACCACGGCGTAAAAGCGTCGCGAGCTGTCCGCTCTTTGGACAAACTTGCTTTAAAACAAGAAAATCCGCGGACATTTTGGCGGAGAAATGTCTATTTCGGTTGACGGTCGTGCGTGTTCTTCCGCGCATGGCGCCAAAACACTATAATTTATATCGGGTTTTACGTGGTTTACCTTGAAAAGGTTGGCCGTAAAGCTACTGATCAATAAGAATGCTCGCGGAACAGGTTTGATCCATTAATACATTTTAGACGGTCTTGTTGAACTTTCCAGTTGAAAGCCCGCCCAGCGCTCGAGCCCTTCGACGCGTCGGGCGGTCTAACTTCGACTGGAGCAAGTTTATGATCCCGTTGACTTTTTCTAATAATCGCCCGGACGTTTCCCGGTATGACGCGTTAAACTCGACCACGGCGATGATCGAATTCGCCCCAGACGGAACCATCCGTTGGGCGAATGATGTTTTCCTCAAAACAATGGGGTATCGTTTAGATGACATTGTGGGGCGGCATCACAAAATCTTTGTGGCGCCCCAGGAGCAAGACAGCGTCGCTTACACGACGTTTTGGCGACGTTTGGCGATCGGCGAAGTCCAAGAGGGGGAGTTTGTCCGCCTCGCCAAATCGGGCGCCGATGTTTGGTTGCAAGCGGTCTATGCGCCGATGCGCGACACCCATGGCGCGGTGACCGGCGTTGTGAAAGTCGCCGCCGACATTACCGATAAGAAGGACGAAGCGCTCAAACAACGCGCCCAATTGGCGGCCGTGGAGCGCACACAGGCGATGATTCAATTTAAACCCAATGGTGAAATCGTCACCGCGAATGAGCGTTTCCTTGATGCGATGGGCTATCGGCTAGACGAAATTGTCGGCCGGCATCACAGCCTGTTTGTCGACGAAGCCACCCGGAAGAGCGCCGATTATCACGCGTTCTGGGATCGGATCGCGGCGGGCGATTACTTCAATGGAGAGTTCAGCCGCATCACGAAGGCCGGGGATCGGATTGTTCTGCGCGCCTGTTATGCGCCGATTAAAGACCATCATGACAACATCATTGGCGCGTTGAAGTTCGCCACGGACATTACGGAGGCGGCGCTCCGCCGCGAACGTCGTCAAGCTGTTCAAGCGAGCGTCGATGCGGAATTGACCGACGTCTCTCAGTCGATCCATTCCGTCACCGAAACCACGGCCGCGGCGGCCGCGGCCGCATCACAGACCGCAGACACCGTGCAGAACGTCGCCGCTGGCGGTGAGGAATTAGCAGCGTCGGTGTCAGAAATCGCGCGCCAAGTTACCGAAGCGGGCGCGGTGGCGGGTCGCGCCGGCGAGCGCGCCGAGAGCGCCCGATCCGTGATGACCGCGCTGTCCGGCGCCGCGCAAAGCATCAGCACGGTGGTGGCGTTGATCCGCGATATCGCCGAGCAAACCAACCTTTTGGCGCTTAACGCCACCATAGAAGCCGCCCGCGCCGGCGCCTCGGGCAAGGGCTTCGCTGTTGTGGCCCAGGAGGTCAAGGCGTTGGCGACCCAATCCGCCAAAGCCACTAATGACATCGCCCAACAGATCGATCATGTGCAGACCCGCACGGAGGACGCAGTCGAAGCCATCAGCGACATTAGCCAAGTCATTGATCAAGTGAACGCCATAGCCAGCGCCATCGCCGGCGCGATCGAAGAACAAGGCGCCGTGACCCGCGACATGGCGTCAAACATGCAAGTCGCGACCCAAGGCGTTAACGCGATTTCCGAGAACATGGAGGAGATCGCCCAGGCGACCCGGTCGGTCAGCCAAGCCACCGCCAAAGTTAAGGCCGTATCCAGTGATTTAGCCGCTTAGCCTAGTCGGGCAGGCGGATCGACACCACGGCGTAAGCCTTGTGCCCCTCGTCAGGGCAAGGCGCCGTCCGAGCGCGTGTTAGCCGGTTCCGGTTAACACGCGCGTTCCTTTGTGCCGATAATTTACAAAGTCGTAGCACAGTTTAATTTTATCATTGTATTTGTTTGTTTTGTTAATTATTTATAAATTATTTATTATGATCACAAACCGATTACCAGTGTGTCTGATATTTTGACATTCATGAGATATTAACCCCAACGGCAATTATCTTTCGGCCAAGCAATTGCGGCTCTGGAAGCCGTAAGGATTAAGCGCGGCGTCAACGACTTGATGCGGGGGAAATGCAGTGCAGGTTTTTAAACGCTCCGAGAACCACACCCGGTTGGCGCAATTTCAAGCGCTGGCCGACACCGCGGCCTTAATCGAATTCACGCCAAAGGGCGAGGTTCGCTGGGCCAACGCGATCTTTCTTGAATTGATGGGCTACGCCCTCGGCGACTTAGTCGGTGAGCCCCACCATATGCTGTTAAACGCTGCCGACCGGGCCACCGAGGCCGATCGAGCGTTTTGGGCGGACTTGGCGTCCGGGCGCGCGCAAACCGGTGACTTTGTCCGCATGAAGAAATCGGGCGAGGATATCTGGTTGCGCGCGATCTACACGCCCGTTCGTGACGATGACGGCCAAGTCAGTGGCGTCTTGGCCGTGGCTTCGGACGTCACCGCGCAGAAGGCGGACGCCATGACCCAGCGCGCTCAAATGGCGGCGGTGGATCATTCTCAAGCCACGATACAATTCACCCCCGATGGAACCATCATCGACGCCAATGAAAACTTCCTCGCGGCGATGGGGTATCGGCGTGATGAGATTGTCGGACGCCATCACCGTATGTTCGTGGATGAAGCGACCCGTGCGAGCGCGGAATACAAAGAGTTTTGGCGGCGAATTGCGTCGGGCGAATACATGAATGGCGAGGTGTCCCGGGTGAAAAAGTCCGGCGAACGCATCGTGTTGCGCGCCTGTTACGCACCGATCAAGGATCACCGCGGCGCGGTGGTCGGCGCGTTGAAATTCGCCAGCGATATCACCGAGGCGGCCGTGGCGCGCGAGCGCCGGCGCGCGGCCTATCAGGGCGTGGATGCGGATTTGACCGAGATCACCCAATCCGTCGACGCGGTGGCCCGGACAACGGCGACCGCGGCGGCCGCTGCTTCGCAAACCGCGGGCAATGTTCAGAGTGTGGCGGCCGGCGGGGAGGAGCTTGCCGCATCGGTCGCCGAGATCGCCCGCCAAGTCGCGGAAGCCTCCAGCATCGCCCAAAGCGCTGGGGACCGGGCTCGGGACGCCAACAGCGTGGTCGCCGCGCTGTCCGGCGCCGCGCAAAGCATCACGGCCGGCGTGGCGCTGATCCGGGATATCGCTGAGCAAACCAATCTGCGGGCCTTAACCGCGACGATCGAGGCGGCGCGCGCCGGCGAAGCCGGACGCGGCTTCGCGGTCGTGGCCCAAGAGGTCAAGTCGCTGGCCACCCAATCCGCCAAAGCGACCACCGACATTGCCGAGCAAATCGCGCAAGTCCAATCGCGGACCGAGGACGCGGTCGCCGCCATCAACGACATTAGCCAAGTCATTGAACAGGTGAACGCGATCGCCGGCGCCATCGCCGGCGCTGTGGAGGAGCAATCCGCCGTCACCCAAGAAATCTCGGCAAGTATGCAAGTGGCGACCCAGGGCGTGAACGCGATTTCCGCGAATATGGAGGACATCGCCGAAGCCACGCGCTCGGTCGGCGACGCCGCGGCGAAAGCCAAAGCCGCCTCAAGTGACTTAGCGGCCTAACGTCGCGATAGGGGTCGCCAGCGCTGGCTCACAGACCGCGCGCGTAGCCGGTGGCCGTCCTAGGGGCATCCCTGAAGCCTCACCCTGAGGCCGCGAGGAGCCAGCGTCGTTTGCGCCGCCGCCGAGGGCCCGATGTTAAATTTACGCCACGCCGCGTTCGGCGAACCAGGCCATTAGCCGCGCCCAGCCGTCCTTCGCCGCCGCGGCGTCGTAGGACGGGCGGTAATCGGCGTGAAAACCGTGCTGGGCGTCGTCATAAAGAATAATCTCGCTGGTCTCATCGCCCGCAGCTTTCAGCGCCGCACGCATCGCCTCGACGTCTGATACGGGGATGCCCCGGTCTTGACCGCCATAGAGCCCGAGCACGCGTCCAGTCATCTGATCAGCCACGTCAATGGGATAGACCCGATCGCTCTCGTCCTGGGCGGGCTTGGCTAAGCGGCCATACCACGCCGCGCCGGCTTTGATCTTGGGTTCACGCGCGGTGAACATCCACACCACATTGCCGCCCCAGCAAAACCCGGTAATGCCCACCCGGTCGGCGTCGGCGCTGGGTTCGGTTTCGAGCCAGCGGAACGCGGTGTCGGTGTCCTTGAGCACCTGATCTTGGCCGGCTTGGGCCACAATCTCGCGCACGGCGGCGAAATCCTTCGCCTCGGACGGATCGCCGGCGCGTTCGAAATACCCTGGCGCAAGTGCGAAATAGCCGGCCTTGGCGAAGCGGCGACAGATGTCCTGGATATAAGCGTGAAGGCCGAAAATCTCGTTGACCACGATGACGGCGGGAAACGGTCCGCCCTCCATTGTCGGACGGGCGGCGAAGGCGGGCATGGCGAAGCCGTCAAAGCCGTTCAACGTCACCTTTCGGGTCTCAATGCCGTCCATATCCGTCGTGATCGCCGTTTGCGCGCTCACAGGTTGGGCGGCGAGCGCATAGCCGGCTCCGAGCCCTAATGCGCCGAGCCCCCGTCGCGTGACGCGTCCGCGTTTCGGGTCTCGGCCCTCCGGCCGGTCAATCCACTTATCCCAAGCGATCATGTAACGGTCCTCCCTGAACGTTTAGGAGGGGCCAAGACCGAGGGCGCTGCAACGCGTCACTCCGCCGCGACTTCCGGCGTTTCGCAAGTTTCCCGATAATAGATGTCGCGTTGAATATCGTCACAGCTGTATTCTGTGGGCAATGGCGCCATCGCACGGAGGAAGGCGTGTGTATAGGGAAAGAAATTGAAATGTGGATTGAATGTATAAATAAATTCGCGTTCGCGAGGCACGACAATAATCAATCGTTTCCGAGCGATGCGCCGAAGTTCAGCAATGGCCCGGCAATAGTCTAAAATATGTTCAATAACATGGGTGCAGACGACTGTGTCGAACGCATTGTCTTCGAACGGCAGCGCTTCGATCTTGGCGGCTTGTAAGCTAATCCCGTCCGGCGCTTGCGTCTCATCAATGACGAAATCCACCCCAACCAGACGCTTGAGCTCGGGCCTCCCCTTCTGAATACGGGTCAGCAGATAGCCCGTGCCGCAGCCCACATCGCAAACGCTCTCCCCCGCAATATCCGCGATGATGCGGTCGATGCAGGCTTTGGAGTTATCGGTCTGCTCATGCACGCGCGGATGGGCGCGATAAAGCGCTTCGTATTCGGCTTCGGTCAGTTGGGCCGCCTTTTGGCGAAACGCGGCGAGGTCATGGATGTGCCGTCCCCATACCCGGGCGGCCAACCACGCGAAGACCGGACTGTCGCGCAGGACGGGCGGGATCCAATCCTCGATCACCGTCCGAATGACGTTGGTCGTTTCGCGTTTCATCAGCGCTTCCCGGAGCACGCGGTGGGTTAAAGAGTCGTCAGGTGTTGGTCATACTCCGCTGAGGCCGTTGCGCGATAGGGTTGGCGCCAAAGGGGAGCGGGATCGATGGGATTTGTTCAGCAGAGTGTCGTCCGTGTCGCCGCGCTCGTCCTGCTGACCGCGCCTGCGGCAGGTTGGGCTCAGGATCAAGACCCGCCCCCTGTCCCGGCGCCGCCACTGGCGGATCGGATCGCCGGTCTGTCGACGCTCTGGAGCGAGGCGACCTACAACTTCGCGTTTTTCCATCAGGTTCCCGATCTCGACTGGGACGCGGCCTATCGCACGGCGATCGACGAGGTCGCCGCGGCGGAAACGCTTTATGAGTATTATCGAACGTTGCAAGCCTTCATCGCTCAGCTCGAAGACGGTCACACCAACGTCTATCCGCCCGACGGTTTGGAAGACTGGCCGCCGCTCGGCGTCACGGCTCTCGACGATCGGTTCATCGTCTCGCGGATCGCGGACCGATTAACGGAGATGGTTCCGGTCGGGTCGGAAATCATCGCCGTGGCGGAGCGGCCCGCGCTCGACTACGCGAAAACCCACGTTGATCCGTATGTGTCCGCATCCTCGCCCCAAGAACGGACGTGGCGTCGCGGGGCGAACTTGCTTGACGGCCCAGCGGGCAGCGCTGTCACAATCGATATCGAAACGCCTGAAGGCGAACGCCGCACAGTTCGCCTCGACCGCGATCGGCTGGCGGACCCGCCGGAGATCTGGACGCCAGCGCGGGACCGCCGCGCGGTGGTTTTGGATTGGCCGCAGGATCGTGTCGCTCGGGTGCAATTGAACACGTTCAGCGACGACACGGTTCCGGCGCAGTTCGAAGCGCTTTTGCCGGAGCTTATGCAAGCCGATGCGATCATCCTCGATCTCAGGAACAATGGCGGCGGCTCAACCGGGATCGGAACCGCCGTCTTGGCCCATTTCACGGATCGCGAGCTTGTCGGCTCGTACTGGCGCACGGGCGTGCACGAAGCTGCGCCCTATGCGTGGGGCCGGGGCGGTTCGGAGACCTACGCCGAATTCGGCGCGCGCGCCGTTTGGACCGAACCGGAGCCCCACGACATCATCGGCGGCGACGAGCCCGGCGCGCTCGCAAGCAAACCTGTCGCCGTCTTGACGGGCGTTCGCACGGCGTCCGCGGCGGAGGACTTTTTGATCTACGCCGACCCGTTGGAGTCGTTGACGCGGATCGGGGCCGCCAGTCTCGGTTCGACCGGTCAGCCGGTCTATTACGACCTGCCGGGCGGCGGCCTGGCGCGGATATGCGTGAAACGAGACACTTGGCCGGATGGGCGCGACATCGTTGGTGTCGGTGTCGAGCCTCATGTCAGCGTCATACGTACGGTGGAAGATATCCGGGCGGGGCGCGACCCTGAACTTGACGCCGCGCTTACGCATCTTGCTAACGTACCGTCGCCCTAAGGCCGTCGCGCCCGTCTGAGGGTCAAATTGATCCGCCCGCCTTGGGGCACAAGTGTCGAGCCGCCGGCGTAGATCCGGTCCACCCCGTGAAAGCACCGCCGCGCCGGGCCGGTGAGCGCGACGACGTCTCCGGAGTTGAGCTTAAGTGTTCGCGTCGGGTCTGACCGTTGCAGCCCACCTAAGCGGAAACGCGCCGGATCGCCGAGGCTGACCGAGACGACGGGCGCGTTGAGGTCCTCCTCGTCTTGGTCGACGTGCAGGCCGAGCTTGGAGCCCGCTTGGTACCAGTTCACCAAGCAAGCGTCCGGGGGGTGCGGATAACCGCCCAGCTCGAACCAAAGATCGATCAAGATCGGCGGGATCGACCCCCACGGCGCACCGGTTTCCGGATGGCGAGGCTCGTAGCGATAGCCACGCGCGTCGCTGATCCAACCCAGCGGGCCGAGATTGGTCATCTGAACCGACAAAGGCCGCCCGGTCCGCGGCATGGTCGGTTGGTAAAACCCCGCGCCGCGGATCGCGGTGAACACCGCCTGCAGCAAGGCGGCTTGGGCGGCGCGATCGAGGCGGTCAGGTCGGTGGATAAAGCCTTCGGTCATTGGGGATCGCCGGGGTGTCTCTTTTCCGTCGCACGTTGGGCCGCGCCATCGTGACGACACACTGTCAAAAGTCTTACCGCCCTTGCGGTCTCCGCTCCCACACCCTAGATCGCGTGCAACGCATGACGTCACGGCGACGTCATCTTTATTGCACGCTTGTCAGAGTTAGGGACTTCGCCGAACCGGCGCTTGACCAAGGCCGACGCGCGAAGGGCTCGTGGAGGAGGATATCGTGGGTAAGGTTATCGGGATTGATTTGGGAACAACGAATTCGTGCATCGCGGTGATGGACGGCAAGGATCCCAAAGTGCTCGAAAACGCTGAAGGCGCGCGGACGACGCCGTCGGTGGTGGCGTTCACGCAAGACGGCGAGCGTCTGATCGGCCAACCAGCTCGACGCCAGGCGGTGACCAACCCGGAATATACCTTCTTTGCGATCAAACGCTTGATTGGCCGCCGGATGGACGATCCCACCGTCAAGAAAGACATTGACCTGGTGCCCTACGCCATCGTGCAAGGCGATAATGGCGATGCGTGGGTCAAAGGCCGCGATAAGAAATATGCGCCCGCTGAGGTGTCCGCGTTCATTCTGCAGAAAATGAAAGAGACCGCCGAAAGCTATCTCGGCGAAGAGGTGACCCAGGCGGTCATCACCGTGCCCGCTTATTTTAACGACGCGCAGCGTCAGGCGACCAAGGACGCCGGCAAGATCGCAGGACTGGAAGTCTTGCGCATCATCAACGAGCCCACCGCCGCCGCGCTCGCCTACGGGCTTGAGAAGCAGGACGGTAAAACCATCGCCGTTTACGACTTGGGCGGGGGCACGTTTGACGTTTCGGTGCTGGAGATCGGCGACGGCGTGTTTGAGGTGAAATCCACCAATGGGGACACCTTCCTCGGCGGTGAAGATTTCGACATGCGGGTGGTGGATTACCTCGCCGGTGAATTCAAAAAAGAACAAGGCATTGACCTGCGCAAAGATAAACTGGCCTTGCAGCGCCTTAAAGAAGAGGCTGAAAAAGCGAAGAAAGAACTGTCCTCCGCCGCACAATACGAAGTGAACTTACCCTTCATCACCGCTGACGCTTCGGGTCCTAAACACCTGACTATGAAGCTGACCCGAGCGAAGTTCGAAGCGCTAGTCGATGATCTGGTCCAGCGCACGATCGACCCGTGTAAAGCGGCGCTCAAAGACGCAGGCCTCACCGCGGGCGACATCGATGAAGTGGTGCTCGTCGGCGGCATGACGCGGATGCCGAAAATCCAAGAGGTGGTGAAGAAATTCTTCGGCCGCGAGCCTCATAAGGGCGTAAACCCGGACGAAGTGGTCGCCGTGGGCGCTGCGATCCAAGCCGGCGTGCTGCAGGGCGACGTCAAAGACGTGCTCTTGCTCGACGTGACGCCCTTGTCGTTAGGGATTGAGACGCTGGGCGGTGTGTTCACCCGGTTGATTGACCGGAACACGACGATCCCGACGAAGAAATCTCAAACCTTCTCCACGGCCGAGGACAACCAGACCGCCGTGACCATTCGTGTGTTCCAAGGCGAGCGCGAAATGGCGGCGGACAACAAAATGCTCGGCCAGTTTGACTTGGTGGGCATTCCGCCCGCGCCGCGCGGGATGCCGCAGGTTGAGGTCACCTTCGACATTGACGCCAACGGCATCGTCAACGTCTCCGCCAAGGACAAGGCGACGAACAAAGAGCAAGCCATCCGCATCCAGGCCTCGGGCGGGCTGTCGGACGCCGACATCGAGCAGATGGTCAAAGACGCGGAAAGCCACGCTTCCGACGACAAAAAGCGGCGCGAGGTCGCCGAGGCGCGCAACAACGCCGAGGCCTTGGTGCACCAGACCGAAAAACAGGTCGAGGAATTTGGCGACAAGGTTTCCGCTGAGGACAAACAAGCCATCGAAGATGCGCTGGCGGCCTTGAAAGAGGCGAAAGACGGCGAGGACGTCGCCGACATCCAGCAAAAAACCCAAACTCTAATGCAAGCGGCCATGAAGTTGGGCGAGGCGATGTACAAAGAGAGCCAAACTCAAGCGGAAGCGGACGCCGCCGCGGACGCCGCTCAGGATGAGAGTGTGGTCGACGCTGAGTTCGAAGAAGTCGACGACGACCAAAAGAAAAGCGCTTAAGACATCTGTTTCGACGACGCCTCGGGCCGCCCGGGGCGTCGTTTCGCATTGCACTAAGGTTTAAACAATGGCGACCACGCAGCGCGACTATTACGACGTTTTAGGCGTCCCGCGGAACGCCGACGAAAAAGCGCTCAAGTCCGCGTTCCGGAAACTCGCCCTTCAGCTTCACCCGGACAAGAACCCCGACGATCCGGAAGCCGAAGCCAAGTTTAAAGAGGCCAACGAAGCCTACTCGGTGCTGTCTGACCCACAAAAACGCGCCGCCTATGATCAATTCGGCCATGCGGGCGTTCAGGGCGGCCCCGGCGGCGGACCCGGCGGCCAAGGCTTCACCGACTTTGAGGACATTTTGCGCTCCGCGTTTGGCGGCGGGGTGGATGATCTGTTCGGCGAAATTTTCGGCCAACGCGGGGGCGGTGGCCGACGGCGGGGCGGGCCTGCGCGAGGCGCGGACCTGCGCTATGATCTGGAAATCGACCTCGAAGACGCCTTCGCCGGCAAAGAGGTGTCGATCAAAGTGCCCGCCATGGAGACGTGTGATCGATGTGACGGTTCGGGCGCCGAGCCGGGCACCAAAGTGGAGACCTGTCCCACCTGTCAGGGAACGGGCCGGGTGCGGACGACCCAAGGCTTTTTCACCATGGAGCGGACGTGCCCCACGTGTGGCGGCCAGGGTCGCTATGTGCGCACGCCATGCACGAAATGCGACGGCGCCGGTCGCGTGCGCACCACACGCACCTTGCAGGTGAAAATTCCCCCCGGCGTTGAAGACGGCACGCGCATCCGCTTAGGCGGTGAGGGGGAGGCCGGCGGTCGGGGGGGACCGCGCGGTGATCTCTACATCTTCGTGTCCGTGCGCGCGCACGACATTTTTGAGCGCGACGGGGCGGACCTTTATTGCCGGGCGCCGGTGGCCATGACCACCGCAGCCTTGGGCGGGTCCATCGAAGTGCCCACCATCGACGGCGGTCGGGCGGACGTGCATATCCCCGAAGGCGCCCAGACGGGGCGGCAAGTGCGTCTCAAGGCCAAAGGCATGACCCAATTGCGCCGACCGCAACGGGGCGACATGCTGGTGGAGTTGTTTGTGGAGACCCCGCGCCAACTCACCGCGCGCCAACGCGAATTGCTCGCGGAGTTCCAGCACGAGGAATGCCCCGATTGCCACCCCGAGGCCCATGGCTGGTTTTCTCGGGTGCGTCGGTTTTGGGACACGGTGACCCATCCGCCTCCGGGCTCAGGCGGACAGAAGGCCGCGGAGTAAAAGCCGGGGCGCGCAAATCATCGCCCCGGCTTCTCATGCGTCGTCTGATCGGCGCGGTTAGGCGAACGCCGCCGTATCGATCAAGTCCGCAAACGCAGACGGAATATCGACGACCCCGCCTGCGAACGGGTTGGTAACCTCAGCCGAAGGCGCGAACGCGTCTGTTGAGGGGCTCGCCGCAAACTCATCCGCGCCCAGTAAGCCCTCTAAAACATCCTCTCCGCTGGTGTCGAAGCCCGCCAGTAAATCCCCAAGCGAAGGGCTGGTGTCGAGGGTGCTGTTGGCGGAGTTAAACGTACCCAAGATGCTGCTTTGAGCCTCTGACGGAATGGCGCCGCTAAAAATAAAATCTGATGCGCTGAGCTCGTCAGGACTGACACCAAGCAAGACTAGTGAGTTATCGCTGCTAAATCGGATCACCGTGTTTGTCGTACCGGAAAGCGGCACGTCGGAAAAGCTATCTACGTTACCTCGATCAATTTGAATTTTGTCAAAGCCCGGGCGGAAGTCTGTGATCGTCGTCAGATCATCCGAACCTTGATACAAAAAAGTGTCTCGACCTGAACCGCCGGTCACTACGTCATCGCCTTGACCGCCGTCCAAGAAGTCGTCGCCTGCCCCTCCGATGATGCGATCGTCAAAGTCGCTCCCGAAAATAAAGTCGTCGCCCCCGCGGCCGTCGACCGTCAACTCCCCGAGGGGCAAATAAATAACGTCACTCCCAAGGTATTCAATCGTGCCGGATGGAAAGATTCCAGGCAACGAAAAAAAGCCAGGGTCCGTTCCAAATATTGATCCACCTAAGATTGTTTCATCACTAAAATCTATAACTACGCCTCCGAATGGACTGACACGCCCTGGAGGTGTCATGGCGGCGAGACTCAAAAGCCCAGCTTCTATTACACCTATAGCTTCGCCGGGCGTATCCACCAGACCGATGTTCGTGATTTCAAATCGTAGAACGGACATCAGAACCTCCTCCAGAGTTGAATGCATTGTGAGGTTGTGTGAGTTGGATTAAAAGCGCAACCTGAGCGAATTAGCCGCAATCTATGACAGAAAATTGTTACACGCCAAACAGGAAAAGAAAGGTATTTCTCCTTTGGGTGAGCAAGAGAACGAAATTTCTGCGCACCTCCAGTTAGCAGGTCCGTTCTTCTAAATTTTCGACGCCTCGACTGGGCGCCCGGTGCGCCAAACCATACGCCGCCGTCAATCGGTCGCACCTTGTGCGGCTTAAGCCGACTTTTCCGCGGATTTCACCATTCACTTGGGATCGGGTGCGGCTGGGTGTACGCACAGCCCCCATGACGCCTGCGCCTCTCAGTTTGGAAGCCCGTCTTTACCGCCCTTTGCCTTTGGGCTTTTGGGGCGTGACGGCCCTGATCTTTGGGCTGGCGTTTGGCGGCTTTCTGGGCGTTGGCGCGTTGACCGGCTTTTCGCCGGTGGAGACCGTGGAGACGGCCTCCGGCCCGGTTCGCGGGATCGAGCCCGCCGCGCGGATCGCCTTCATCCTTAGCCTGATGCTCACCGCAGCGATCGCTTTGGCCGCGCGCGGGGACGCCGCCGACATCCGCGACGCTGCGGAAATCGCGCCCACGCTCAAAAATCCGGCGGCGGCTCAAGCCATCACCGCCCCCTTGCCGGCCAATTGGCGGCGGATCGAGATGATCGCCATCGCGCTGGGGCTCAGTTTTGGGTTTGGGCAAAATCTGATCATCTTGCTGTTCGGTTTTCAGGGTCCCGTTTGGCGCTATGCGGTCTCCATTGGCGGTTGGTATCTGGTGATCACCCCCCTGCTCGGCGTGCTGCTCGGCCGCGCGATCGTGCGCATGGCCCATGAGGGGCGGGTGCTAAAGCGGCTGTTGAGCGAGGAGCTGCAGGTGGATGTGCTCCACCCCGGGCGCCTTGCGGGTGTACGGCCGCATCGCGCTCGAAGGGGCGCTCAGCTGGCTGATCTTCGCCGCCATCAGCCTGTTGTTCTTCGTCTCCGGCCAGGATCCTTTGCCTGGCGCGCTCGCGGTGGCGATCGCCATTGGATTCGGGGGCTATGTGTTCTTTCGCGCCGTAGCGCCCGTGCGCAGCAAAATGGTGGCGGCGAAGGCCACGGAACTCGACCATGTGTGCGAGCGTTTGCGCGCGGCCAAAGTGGCCATGCTCAGCGGAGACGCGACCGCCTCCGCCGTCGTGCCCGGCCTGATCGCCTATGAGACCCGCATCGAACAAACCCCGGACTGGCCGATCTCCGCCCCGCTCGCGGTGCGCGCCGGATTTTTGATCTTTATTCCGGTGCTGCCTTGGTTTGGGTCGGCCTTGGTCGAGCAAGCGGTTGAACGGCTTTCGGGCGGTTAACGCGGAAGGGTCTGCACAATGACGCCGACGCCGGACTTCGAAAGCCGATTGTTCGCCCGCTTGCCGTTCGGGTTTTGGGGCGGGACGATCTGCATCTTTGTGGTCGTGTGGGGGTCTTATTGCGCGCTCGCCATGGCCACGGGCGCCGCGATCGTCGAACGGGTGGCCGTTGAGGCGGGCGCGCCTGTTCTCCGGGTCGAGGGGCAGGCGTGGGTGGCGTTTGCGCTGAGCCTGATCTTCACGGCGGCTTTGGCCGCAGCGCGTTACGCCCAGATCGCGGACGTTCGGGAGCGTGACGCGTTGGCGGCGACCCTGTCAGGCGGACTGGCGAGCGCTGACCGAGTATTTGGGATAGGCGATCCGACCTGGCGCAAGGCGCGCCGCCGCTGGGCGGCGTTCGGGATCATTGCGGGATGCGGCTATAACGCCGTTGTGCTTGCAGTCTATCGGCCCCAGATCGACTGGGGTGTGGAGCTTTGGTCGCTGATCGTTATACCGCTCCTTTATGCGTTATTGGCGCGCGCCGTTGCTGAACTCGTCCGCGAAGGGAAGGCGCTAAAATACGCGCTCGCATCGGAATTGATCGTCGACAGTCTCCGCCCGGACCCGCTTTTTGTTTACGGTCGACTGGCGTTGCGCGGGGCGGCCACCTGGTTAATCTTTGTCGCGTTGGGGTCGTTATTTTATGTCGGCGCAATCTCCGTCCTTGCGGCGAGCGTGAATGTCGTCCTGGCGTTAGCGGCCGCGACCTATGTCTTTTGGCGGCCCATGGCGCCGGTGCATCGCGCCTTGAAAGCGCATAAAACGGCGAACCTCGCTCGGGTGCGGGCCGTGATGGCGGGGACGACGGAGGCGGCTCTCGCGGGCGACGCGGACGCCACCGCGCGCCTGCCGGGCTTGGTCGCCTTGGAGACGCGGTTCGAACGCGCGGCGGAATGGCCGCTCTCCACCCCGACGATGGCCCGGTTCGCCGTTCTGGCGCTCGTACCCGTGGTGCCTTGGGTGGGTTCCGCCTTAGCCGAGCAAGCGGTCGAGCGTTTAGCGGGGTGATCGCCGTGGCGCGTGCTGGCGCGACCCGATAAGGTGGCGGGTATGACGGCTATTAAACTCGCGATTGTCGGAGTGTCCGGGCGGTTGGGCTTAGCGGCCCTACGCGCGGGGCTTTCCCACCCGGATATCCACATGGCCGGGGGCGTGGTGTCGCGCGAGTCCCTCGCCGGTGGTCAGGATTTGGGCGCACTGGTGGGCCGACCGCCTATAGGGGTTCTAGCGCGCGGTGATCTCGCCCACGGGATCGTAGCGGCGGATGTGGTGCTCGACGTCTCCCAACCCGCGGGCACGCGCGCCTGCGCCCAGGCGTGTGCGGCGGGGTCTAAGGCGTTGGTCACCGGGGTTACCGGGCTTGATGCGGAGGCCCAGGCGGCTGTGGAGGCGGCCGCTGAAAAGGTCGCCGTCGTGCAGGCGGACAACTTCTCCCTCGGCGTCGCGCTGTTAGAGAGGCTGGTCGCCCAGGCCGCCCAAGCGTTAGGGCCCGATTGGGACATCGAAATCGCGGAGACCCATCATCGGCGCAAAGTGGACGCGCCCTCGGGCACGGCGCTGTTGCTGGGCCGCGCAGCCGCGCAGGGGCGGGGTGTGACCCTGGAGGATAAGGCCGACTATGGCGCGCGCGCGGGCGCCCGCAAACCGGGCGGGATCGGGTTCGCCGTGTCCCGCGGCGGTGGGGTGGTGGGCGAGCACGCCGTGCGGCTGGTCACCGAAGACGAAGAAATCGCGCTCAGCCATCGCGCGTTCGACCGGGCGTTGTTCGCCAAAGGCGCCTTGGCCGCTTGCCTTTGGGTCAAGGACCAAAGTCCGGGCCTCTATCGGATGGCCGATGTGCTGGGCCTTTAACGCCCTACCACTCCCCGGTATTGGGCATGTCCGCCCAGGGCGCTTGGGGCGCGAGCGCGTCGCCTTTTTGCAGAAGCTCCACCGAAATGCCGTCCGGGCTGCGTACAAACGCCATATGTCCGTCCCGCGGCGGGCGGTTGATGGTCACGCCCATGGCCTGGAGATGGGCGCATCGGGCGTAGATATCGTCCACGCGGAAGGCGATATGGCCGAAATTGCGCCCGCCGGTATAGGGCTCCGGGTCCCAGTTATAGGTCAGCTCCAGGCACGGGACCGCATTGGCTTTAAAGTCTTGGCCGAACCGGTCCGCGTCGGCGCGGCTGGCTAAGAACACCAGGGTGAAGCGGCCTTGCTCGCTGTCATAGCGGCCCGCTTCTTCGAGCCCTAAGCCCTCGCAGTAGAAGCGCAGACTTGCGTCCAAATCGCTGACGCGCACCATGGTATGCAAGAATTCCATTACGACGCTCCTTTGGCCATCGCCAATTCTTCCGCCAGCTTGCCGGGTCGGTTGCGGTGAAACCGCCGGATCAGAAACCACAACGAGCCGACCCACGCGCCCGCGCATCCGAAGAACAACACGAATTGGGCGAGCAGATAGCCCGGCTCGAACGCGGCGACCACCCGCGGCGGCACGGCATCCGGCCCGCCATAGCCCGCGATGATGATCTGGTAGAGCAGCCCCCAAACCCCATAGGTCAGGGTCAGGGCCAGCGGGGTGACCAGCATGACGATCCCCAACGCAATCGCCAAATAGACGAAGCCTCGCGGTCCATGGGCGCGCGCATAGGCTTTTATGAAGCCCTCCGCGTTTACGCCCGCGGCGTCTTGGGGAAAGCGTTGGGCGAAGACGGGCCATTCGGCCTGAGCTTCGGCCTGAAGCCCGCGATAGCCCAGCCAAGCCCGTAAGCCCGCGGCGATCGCGCCGAGCCCGAGCAACAGATAGAGCAAGACGAGCGGGTCCATGGCGGCTCCGGTTAAGGCGCAGCGCGCGTGTCCATGGCGCGCGCCTGTTCGGCCTCATAAACCAGCATGGCGCGCTTTCGGTCCACCCCCCAATGATAGCCGGTCAGCCGGTCGTCGCGCGCCAGCACGCGGTGGCAGGGGATCAGCCAGCTAATGGGGTTACGCCCCACTGCGGCGCCCACCGCGCGCGAGGCTTTGGCGGTGCAGACCTCCTCAGCGATGGCGCGATAGCTGGTGGTCGCCCCGGGCGGAATGCGGATCAGCGCGCGCCAGACTTGGCGCTGCCAGGGCGTGCCGTAAAGCGCTAACGGAATGCGTGACCCCGCGCCGGCGAAGACTTGCGCCGCTAAGCCCAGCGCTTCGGCGTCGTTGCGCGTATAATCGGCGCCGGGATAGCGGGCGCGCATATCCGCAAACGCGTGGGCGCCGTCGGGGTCGTCCTCTGCAGCGAAGGCGAGCCCGGACAGCCCCCGCGGCGCAATCAACACCACCGCCAGGCCGAACGGCGTCGGCGCCCGACCCCAGGTGAAGCTCAGCCCCTCGCCCTTGCGTCGCGCTGCGCCGGGGGTGGTCGCTTCCTCAGCGATGAACAGGTCATGCAGGCGCGAGGGTCCGGACAGTCCCGCCTCCAGGCTGGCGTCGAGCACGCTGGCGCCCGCGTCTAGGGCTGTGCGCGCTTCGTGTAGCGCCAAAGCGTCCACCACGCGTTTGGGGCTCGTTCCCGTCCACCGGCGGAACACCCGATGGAAATGGGCGGGGCTTAGCCCGGCGCGCTGGGCGATGGCGTCCAAATCGGGGCGATCGCGCCACGCTTCGCCAAGATAACTCAAGGCTTGGCTGACGAGGGCGTAGTCTCGGGCGGCTTCGGTGAGCGCGTCTTGGTTGTCCAAGGGACGGGCTGGGGCGTGGGCGGCGTCGGTCATCATAGGGGTAATCTAACAGGCGGATCAGGCGCGCGCCGCCCGAATTCTGCGCTCGGTTAACCGGCCGGCCAGCGTTCAGCGCGCGCGGCCTTAAGGGCGGTGTCCAGGGCTTTCGCAAAGGGCGCGCGTTCTTTTGGCGATAACAACTCGCCTAACGCCACTGTCAAACCATGCCCGCACAGGCGTATCTCGGGCGTCTCGCCTGGGCCGTCGCGCAGGCGCACCTTGAGCCAAGCCGCCGGCGCTCGCCAGGTGCGCACTTCGCCGCGACGGTCGGATGCGGTGATCTCCACCGCGTCCGCGCTCACCCGCACCCGTTCCCAGGCGTTTCCGGCTTTCAGGCTATGGTGCAGCGCGAACGCCAGAAGCGCGATGTCCAGGCCGAAAAACCCCGCCACAGGCCAGGCCCCTAGCAGCACGAATAGGCTGGCGGCGAGCACGCTGGCGGCCGTGAGCGCGATCACAACGACCCTGAACCCGGACCGGCTCAGCGACCGGTTCGGTGTGATCATCGCGTCCATGTAGACCTGGCCCACGGTCGAGGGCTCCGGCGTCGACGCAAAAGTTTTCGGCGAACCGTCCATATCGGCGTGTCAGTGTATGGCGCAGTTTTCGGGGTTCCAGGGCGCAGCGCGGAGGGGTATCAGGGTTTTTTGTCGCAGCAACCGGCCTCGGCGCCGAAACCCAACGCCAAGTCTAAGAAACGCCGCCCGCGCGGGCTGTCTAAGACCGATGCGGAGACGCTTTACGCCCGGCTGGCCGCCGACCGGCCCGCGCCGCGCACCGAGCTTCAGTATTCCAATCCCTACACCTTGGTGGTCGCGGTCGCGCTTTCCGCCCAAGCCACCGATGTGGGGGTGAATAAGGCCACCCGGGTCTTGTTCGAAGAGGCGGACACGCCGGAGAAAATGGTGACCCTGGGCGAGGACCATGTGCGCGACCGGATCAAGACCATTGGGCTGTTCCGCAATAAGGCGAAGAACGTCATCGCGCTCTCAAAGCTGCTGATCGAACGCCATGGCGGGGAGGTGCCCCAGGATCGCGACGCGTTGGAGGCCCTGCCCGGCGTCGGCCGAAAAACCGCGAATGTGGTGCTTAACGAGGCCTTCGGTCAGCCCACCATTGCGGTGGACACCCACATTTTCCGGGTCTCCAACCGGACCAAGCTCGCCCCGGGCGACAATCCCCTGGAGGTGGAGGCTCGGCTCGAGGCGATCACCCCGCAAGCGTTTAAGAGGGGCGCTCATCACTGGTTGATCTTGCACGGCCGGTATGTGTGCAAAGCGCGTAAGCCGGAGTGCTGGCGCTGCGTGATCGCCGATCTCTGCAAGTTCAAAGACAAGACCCCGCCGCCGCCGACGGCGTTTGACGGGTCCGACGTCAATCCAGACGCCGTTTAAGCGCCGCCGTGACCCGGGCGCCCAGTTCGGGGCCCTGTTTAGGGTAGAGGTAAGGTTCGATCACTTCGAGCTCCATCAGCTCGAGCCGACCCTCGCGCCCGCGAGCCAAATCCACCCGGGCGTAGAGCAGTTCGTCCTTCACCTGCGCCAAACAGGCTTCGGCCGCCGCGCGGGCTTCCGCGTCTGGAACCCACACCTCCTCCCGCCCGCCATAGCTCGATTGGACGCGGTAATCGCCTTGGGCCGGGGATTTGCGCAAAGCATGGCTAAAAGTCCGGTCGATGTAGATGAGCGAATACTCACCCTCGGTCTGAATAGCGGGCAGGAAAGGCTGCAGGATCGCCGGACCGGGAGGCAGCGCGTCCGCCTCGGGCCAGGGGTCGCCGGCCGCATAAAGCGCCTGCCGCCAGCCCCCCGCGCCGATTTGCGGTTTGATCACCAAGCAATCGGTGTCGAACGCGCGCATCGCCTCCGCGGCCGTCTCCGGGCTCGCCCGATCAGCCAGACGCAGGGGCAAGACCGGCGCGCCGCGGACCGACAAGTCCGCGAGATACCGTTTGTCGATGTTCCAAGCCACTGTTTGCGGGCTGTTATAAAGCGGTGTGGCCCGCGCGATTTCTCCCAGCCGGTCGAGAAAGGCCGCGCGCCGGCGCATATAGTCCCACGTTGTGCCAATCATCACCGCGTCGAAGGCGGACCAGTCCGCATCCGCGTCCCATTGGACCGCCTCGAACCGCACGTCCGGGTCCGCGCCATCAAGTGTAGCCATCATCAGGTCGTGCTCGAACGCATCCGTGCGACGACCGGCGGCTGGGCCGATCACGTCTTCGGAGCTGAGATAGGCGACGCGCACAGCCGCGCGATTAATCCTGCACGCTGGGCACCGGTCGGCCGGCCAAATCATAGGCCGCCATGGCCGCCATATTGACAATGTCGCTGACCGGCGCGCCGAGCTGGCAGATTTGCACGGGCTTAGACATGCCCATCAGAAGCGGGCCGATGAGCGTCGCCCCGCCGGCGGCGCCTAAAAGCTTGGTGGCGATGGCGGCGGAATGGATCGCCGGCATCACCAACACATTTGCCGGACCCGTGAGCCGTGAGAAGGGGTAAAGCCGGCGCGCGAACGGGTCGAGCGCCACGTCCGCGGACACCTCGCCTTCGTATTCGAAATCGATGTCCTCGCGCGCGTCGAGCAATTTGACCGCCTCGCGGATTTTCGTCGACCGCTCGCCTTCGGGATTGCCAAAGGTGGAATAGGCGAGGAACGCCACGCGTGGCTTATAACCCAGCCGGGCGGCCGCGGAGGCGCTCTCCAAAGCGATATCGACGAGCGCTTGGGGGTCGGGGAATTCCTCCACCGTGGTGTCGGCGATGAAAAGCGGCCCGGCTTTCGTCAGTGCAATGGTCATTCCCATGGCGCGTTCGTCCGGTTGCGGATCGATCACGCGGCGGACGTCTTGAAGCGCGATGTCGAAATGGCGGGTGACGCCGGTGACCATCCCGTCGGCCTGACCCGCGAGCACCATGCAGGCGGAAAAAATGTTGCGGTCATTGTTGACGAGCCGCTGAACGTCGCGTCGCAGAAAGCCTTGGCGTTGCAACCGCTCATAAAGGAAATCCACGTAATCGCCGTTGTGATCCCACAGCCGCGCATTGGCGATTTCCAACCCCGCGTCCTGACCAACCCCGACCAGGCGCATATTCCGCTTAATCTGCTCTTCGCGCCCGATCAGGATGGCCTTGCCCAAACCGTCGGTCTGGAAGGTGTAGGCGGCGCGGATCACCGCGGGCTCCTCGCCCTCCGTGAACACAATGGTTTTCGGGTCGCGGCGCACCGCGCCTTGGATGCGTTGCAGGAGCGCGGCGGTTGGGTCCAGTCGCTGGGCGAGCTGGTCCGAATACGCCGCCATATCGGTGATCGGCCGGCGAGCCACCCCGGTGTCCATGGCCGCTTGGGCCACGAAGGGCGGCACAAACGAGATCAGGCGGGGATCGAACGGCGTTGGAATGATGTAATTCTTGCCAAAGGTCGGCCGGGCGCCGTGATAGGCGGCGGCGACCTCGTCGGGGACGTCTTCGCGGGCGAGCTGCGCCAGAGCCCGGGCGCAGGCGATTTTCATCTCTTCGTTGACGGTGCGCGCGCGCACATCGAGCGCGCCGCGAAAGATATAAGGAAAGCCGAGCACGTTATTGACTTGGTTGGGATAGTCCGAGCGCCCGGTCGCCATGATCGCGTCGCCGCGGATTTTCGCCACCTCCTCGGGCAGGATCTCCGGGTCCGGATTGGCCATGGCGAAGATGACCGGGTTGGACGCCATGGACTTGACCATAGCCGGGGTCACTGCCCCCGCCACAGACAGCCCGACAAAGCAGTCCGCCCCCTCCATCGCCTCTTCCAGCGTGCGCCGGTCGGTGTCGATGGCGTGCTTGGTTTTCCATTGGTCCAGATCATCCCGGCCCCGATGGACCACGCCCTTGCGGTCGGTGACGATGGCGTTCTCGTCCTTCACCCCCATGGACTTGATCAGTTCCAGCACAGCGATGCCGGCCGCGCCCGCGCCGCAGAGCACCACTTTGAGGTCTTCAAGCGCCTTTCCCGCGATTTCGCAGGCGTTGATCAGGCCAGCCGCGGCGATAATGGCCGTTCCGTGTTGATCGTCATGGAACACCGGAATATCGAGCGCATCGCGGAGGCGCGCTTCAATGATGAAGCATTCCGGGGACTTAATGTCTTCGAGATTGATGCCGCCGAAGGAATGGCCAAAGCGTTTGACGCATTCGACAAAGGCGTCGACGTCTTCCTCCTCCACCTCCACATCGATGGAGTCCACGTCCGCAAACCGTTTGAAGAGCACCGATTTGCCCTCCATCACCGGTTTGGACGCCATGGCCCCCAGATTGCCCAATCCCAGGATCGCGGTGCCGTTTGAAATCACCGCCACCATATTGCCCTTCGAGGTGTAGTCATAAGCGCGGTCCACGTCCTGTGCGATCGCCTTGACGGGCTCGGCGACGCCGGGGCTGTAAGCGAGCGAGAGGTCGCGCTGGGTCGACATCGGCTTGGTCGCCACGACCCCCAATTTCCCCGGGGTGGGATAGCGGTGAAACGCGAGCGCCTCATCGGGGGTGAAACGACGATTGTCCTCGCTCATGGCCGGCTATCCTCTCTGGCTTTGGGCGCCGGGCTTTCCTCGCTAACACAGAGAATTCAACCGCCTGGGCCGGGGCGGACCCTAGACCCCAGGGCAACGCCCCGCAAGCGCGGAAGGGGCAGGGCGGATCGTCCGCTTGCGCAACGCTCGCACGGCGTTACCGTCCGCCGCCATGGCGCGCGATCTCGATTCCCCCCAAAGCCCGGCCGCGGCGGTCACGCCGATGATGGCGCAATATCTGGCGATCAAGGCGCAGGCCCAGGACGCCTTGCTGTTCTATCGGATGGGGGATTTTTATGAGCTGTTTTTCGAGGACGCCCAGAAAGCCGCCCAAGCGCTCGACATTGCGCTGACCAAGCGCGGCAAGCATGAGGGCGCCGACATCCCCATGTGCGGCGTGCCCGTGGCCACAGCCGAGACTTATCTCGCCCGCTTGATCAAAGCGGGTTTTCGGGTCGCTGTGTGCGAGCAGACTGAAGACCCCAAGGAAGCCAAGAAGCGGGGCGCCAAAGCGGTCGTCGCCCGCGAGATCATCCGCTACGTCACCCCGGGCACCTTGACCGAAGACGCGCTCTTAGACGCGCGCGCGGCGAATTATTTGCTCAGCGTTGCGCCTGCGGCCGGCCACGATGTGGGCCTAGCGTGGGCGGACCTGTCGTCCGGGGCTGTTTGGGTTAGCCAGACGAGTGCAGCGGATTTGCCCGCGCGCATCGCCGCGCTCAACCCCTCGGAATTGCTCGCCGCCGAGCATGGCTTAGAGGCATTGCCACTTGAGTGGCGCGATCGCGCGACGCTCTTGGCTAAGACCGCCTTCGACCCCCGCTCCGGCGCCCGGCGGTTGGCGGAGCTTTACGCGGTGTCCGACATTGCCGGGCTTGGCGATTGGACCCGCGGGGAGGCCGCAGCCCTAGGCGCGCTCGCGGATTACCTGTTGTTAACCCAAGTCGGTCGCATCCCCGCCTTGTCCGCCCCCCGCCGGCTCAGCGGGGAGGGGGGCTTGGCGATTGATCCCGCCACCCGCGCGAGCTTGGAGATTGACCGAACGTTGCGCGGTGAACGGGTCGGTTCTTTGCTCGATGCGGTGGACCGGACCGTTACCGCCCCCGGCGCGCGCGCGCTGGCCGATCGGCTCGCCCGGCCTTTAACCGACCTCGCCGACATTCGCGCGCGCCAAGACGCCTGCGCGTTTTTTCTCCAAGCGCCGGCCGCGATGGAGCGGTTGCGTGCCGCCTTAAAGGCCGCCCCGGATATGGCGCGCGCTTTGTCCCGGCTCAGCCTTGATCGCGGGGGGCCGCGGGATCTCGCCGCCGTGTCCGCCGGGCTCGCCTCCGCGCCCCAAATCGGCGCCCTGTTCGCCGATCGCCCGCTCGCCAGCCCGCCGGAGCCGATCGCGGACGCGTTGGCGGCGTTGACCCTGAGCGACAAGCCGGAGCTTGCCGGTCTGGCGCAAGACCTGAAAAAGGCCCTCGCGCCGGATCCGCCGCTCTTCGCGCGTGACGGCGGTTTTATCGCGCCGGGTTGGAACAGCGCGCTCGACCAGGCCCGGGCTTTGCGCGACGACAGCCGGCGCATTGTGGCCGGCCTGCAAGCCCAATACGCTGAAGCGTCCGGCGTTACCGCCTTAAAGATCAAACATAACAATGTCCTAGGCTATTTCATTGAGGTCTCCGCGCGCCATGGGGACGCGCTGATGAACCGGCCCGAAACCTTCATCCATCGCCAGACCCTGGCCAATGCGGTGCGGTTCACGACCACGGAGCTTGCCGACCTGGACGCCCAGATCGCCGGCGCCGGGGAGCGCGCCTTAGCCATCGAACTCGGTGAGTTTCAGGCCTTGGCGTCGCGCGCGTCCGAGCTCGGCGCGCCGATCCGGGCCGCGGCCGAGGCGCTGGCCGCCCTCGACGTGGCCGCCGCCTCAGCCCTGTGGGCGGAAGAAACCAACGCTTGCCGCCCGATCGTCGAGGCCGGGACAGCCTTTGCGCTCGAAGCGGGGCGCCATCCCGTGGTCGAACGGGCGCTGGCTACAGCCGGCGATGCGCCGTTTACCCCCAATGACTGCCATTTGGATGGGGCGGGCGCGGAGGCCGATCGCCTGGTTTTCGTCACCGGCCCCAATATGGCGGGCAAGTCGACCTTTTTGCGCCAAAACGCGCTGGCGGTGATCTTGGCCCAAGCGGGGCTTTACGTGCCCGCCCGGTCCGCGCGCCTCGGGGTGGTGGACCGGCTCTTCTCCCGCGTGGGCGCGGCAGACGATCTCGCCCGGGGACGCTCCACCTTCATGGCCGAGATGATCGAGACCGCGGCCATCCTGAACCAAGCCACCGAGCGGTCCTTTGTCATTCTCGACGAGGTGGGCCGGGGCACCGCCACTTATGACGGGCTGTCCATCGCTTGGGCGGCTGCGGAGCATGTGCACGACGTCAATCGCTGCCGGGCTTTGTTCGCCACCCATTACCATGAGCTCACTGAGCTTGCGGATCGGTTGGACGCAGCGGGCAATCTCTGTCTGAAGGCCAAGGAGTGGAAGGGCGAATTAATCTTTCTGCATGAAGTCGCGCCCGGCGCGGCTGACCGATCTTATGGGGTGGAGGTGGCCCGACGCGCCGGCTTGCCCAAAGCCGTGGTCAAACGCGCAGCGGAAGTGCTCAGCCGGCTGGAAGGCGGGGCGCAGACCCCCAAAGCGACACTCACAGAGCTGCCTTTGTTCGCGGCGCCGCCCGAGCCAGAGCCGACCGATCCCGTAAAAGCCGCGCTCGACGCGCTGGACCCCGATGCGCTCACCCCGCGCGCGGCGCTTGATGCGCTTTACGATCTCAAGCGCCTGCTTGAGGAAGCCAGCGGTTAAGCCGGCGCCTGTTTAGCCGAATGGCCTCGAACTCGGATTTTTAACAATTATGGGTGGTGTTTCGCGCTATTCTCGTTCATGATCGCCACTGCGCGTTGGGCGCGATCTGGATGAAAGGGGGCATCTATGAAATCGATCAGAGGCGCGGTGATCGCCGCGGTCGCAGCGGGCGCGCTCGTCGGCTCCGCTCAGGCGCAGACCTATTTTCCCGATGACGTTCAGACCTCGGGCTGTTCCATTGATCGGGTCGAGTTCGACGGTTGGTTCGCCGACGGCGCCGTCGTCCCCAATGGCGTGGTCCGCGAAGCCAACAGCCTCAATCCGGGTTTTGCGAACGCCCAGGAGAACACCTCGTGCGATTTTTATAAATGGTCGGCGCAAATGTTCCTTTGGATCACATCGGCTTATGAAAACGCAGAAGAGCCGGCGCCGCGTCGGGTGCTCGATTCGCCGCTGTTTTTTGGTGTGAGCGCTGACGTCGACGGCCGTCGGACGCTCTTGCCGAACACTGAGGGTCTGGTGTTGGCGACCCGGACCGAAAAAACCGACGGGTCGCGGGCTTTCGCCGAACAAATCGACGAATTGGGGCAAGCGGGCGGCGCGGCCGTGCTGGAGTCGGTCAAGGGATCACTCGTTTACTACGGCGTCCACGTGAACAATGTTTACGCCGCGATGGCAGACAAGGCGAAGACGGTCCCGGGCTTTAACCCAACGCGGTTCCCGATAAGCGAGGAGGACTTAGCCGCCATCACCGGCGAGACGCCGTTGCCGGCGCAAGACGCGCTGGCCATGGAGCTTAAAACCTCCTGGGTGGAGGCGGACACGCTGGGCTCCACCCAGGGCTATGTCCTGATCGACGCGGTTATCCCGAATTTCGTGCGCGAGAGGGGCGCGGAGGTCTATCGCCAAGACCCGAAAACGCCGACGCGGGAGACGCGGCTGGCGCTCGTGGGCATGCATGTGGTCGGATCGGTCGCCGGGCATCCGGAATTGGTGTGGGCGAGTTTCGAGCATGTGGATAACGCCCCCGACGTCGCCTTCGATTACGTGGCGGACACGGGCAAAGTGAAAACCGCCAGCCCGCCACCGGGGTCGGGCTGGGTGTTCTCCGCCGCCGCCCAAGCCGCGCCGGACGCGAATATCGAGCGACAGGCGCAATGCACGCCGGGGCAGTTCGGCTACGACTGTGGCGACTATCCCGAACCGAAACCGAAACCTGGCGACATCGTCGGGTTACCGGGTCAAACCTTGGGGCCGAGCACGGTCGCCCGCGAGAATCCCTGGGGAAGCGTCGGATCGTTTGCGTTCGGCTTCGCGGGCATCGAGAACTTCCAAAACGACGCCGCTTTTGACGCGACGATCGCGGCGGCGAAACAAGCGGTCGCGGAGAATAACTCGGAGATCATTGCGCTGAACGCCGGCATTCGCGGATTGCTGGACGACGCGGACGTTCGGCGGAATTATTTCCTTCTCGGCGCGGTTTGGACGAAGACCGGCGCTGTGCCCGGCGGCCTCGACCCGGTCACCCAAATTGGTTCGTTGACCATGGCCAACGCCACGATGGAGACGTTCCACCAGGACAATCCGCCCGGTTTCCCGGCGGGTTGTTTTTCCTGCCATGGGATCGCAGAGGGCGACACCGCGCTGGGGGTCAGCCATATTTATAGCGCGCTGACCACGGTCGCGGCGTCCGGGCGAAACTAGCGCGCGGGGCCGCGGCCGCGGCCCCCGGCCCGCGCCGATAGGCGTAAGCCGCGCGAACCCCCCATGC
>JBHJGU010000018.1:0-16455 GCA_050331475.1 Maricaulaceae bacterium
CGGCGCCGGCGTCGGCGGCGGCTTGGCGGCCCGGCGCGGCGGCGCGCGACGCCAAAGTTCCGGCGCTGTCGCGGTCTCACACCCGGTCTCAGCTGCGGTCTCGGGAGGAGGGCTCGCCCGCTGCGCCCGTCTGCAGCCCAGCGCGCGCAATACCCCCGCAAGGTCTTCGTGCGAGCACCCGAGGAGCGCTGTCATGCTTGGGGTCAACGAAAACCGATCTTTGGGCGTGGCCGGGTCGGCTTCCTGGGTGCGGATCAGGCGCGCGAGCCGGTCTAAAATGTCCAAGCGCACCGCCCGGGGCCCCGCGGGAAAAAACCCCGCCGCGGCGTAGCGCGCCCAAGGTCCCGGGGGCGTCTCCACCGGAGCCGAGGTCAGCCCCGGGCCGGGCAGAAACGGTCGCGCGCCCGCATCTTGAGGGCCGAAGGCGTAAAGCAACGCGGTCAATCGCGCTGCGCGCGGTTTGACCAGCGCGGGCAGGTAAAGCGCGTATTCGCCGAACGCGACACCTAAGGCTTTGAGCGCGCGACGCTCTTGGGCGGACAGCGCCTGCGCCTCGGTGCGGATGTCGCTGCGGGCGACCGCGCCAAACCCCTCAAACAGGCGATACGCGATCCCGCGCGCCAATCCGGTCAACCCGCCGTCTTCGATGGCGTGCTCCAAATCCAACAAAGGCTTTAGGTCGGTGGCGATCCGCCGGGCCAGCCAAGTTTCGATCCGCCGCTCCGCGCGCGCGCGCATCTCGCTCGCGCCCAATTCCCCACCGATGAGCCGGACCCGGGGATGCAGGGCGTCCGGCCCAGGAACCAGCTGCGCCGTCTCGCGCCCCTCCCAAGCGATGCGGCCGGTGATCTCCAGCGCAAACGCCTCATCGGGGGCGCGCACCAGGGCGCCGAGCCGGCGGTTCAACTCTGGACGGAGCGCTTTTTCCGCCGCGTTCCGCAACGCTTTCTCTTCAAGTCCGCGACCGAGATGGTCGATCGAGAAGGCCAGCCCGTCGAGGCGGCCGACGAAATGGCCCTCCACCAACACCTGGCCTTGCGAGTCCACCGCCGCGATCAGGTCCTGGCGCGCCTTGAGCCCGCGCAACAGGGCGGAGGTGCGCCGATCGATAAAGCGCTGCACCAGCCGGTCGTGCAGCGCGTCGGACAAGGCGTCCTCCACCGCGCGCGCTTCGGCCCGCCAATGGTCCGCATCCTCGATCCAATCGGCCCGATTGGCCACATAAGCCCAGGTGCGCACATGGGCGAGACGATGGGCGAGCGCGTCCACATCGCCTTCGGTCGTGTTCAGTTCCTTAAGCCGGTTCGCCATCCAATCCTGCGGGATGCGACCGTCGCCCGCGCTGAGATGGTCATAAATCGACCCGAGCAATAAGACGTGGCGATCCAGGGTGACCTTGCAGAAGTCCGGGATTTGGCACACCTCCCACAACCGGCGCACCGCGGCGCGGCCGTCCGCGCGCTCGGCGATGTCGGGATCGCGCGCGAGCAAGCGCAACGCCGCCTCATCGGTCGCCCGGTCCACCCGCTGGAGCAGGGGATCGGGCGCGGGCGCGCTCAGCGACCCGATCAGCGCGTTGAGGCTTGAGAACCGCAGGTCCGCGTTGCGCCATTGCACGGTTTGCAAAGGCTCGAATTGATGGTTTTCGATCCGCGCGATGACATCAGCGGACAATTCCGGCGCATCCCCGGTCACCCCAAACGTACCGTCGGTGCGAAACCGGCCGGCCCGTCCCGCGATTTGGCCGATTTCATGGGCGTGCAGCTTGCGTCGCCGACGCCCGTCAAACTTTGTCAAGCCCGCGAACGCCACATGGTCGACGTCCATGTTCAGCCCCATGCCGATGGCGTCAGTCGCAATGAGGTAGTCGACTTCGCCCGACTGATAAAGCTCCACCTGGGCGTTGCGCGTGCGCGGGCTGAGCGAGCCCATCACTACCGCCGCGCCGCCGCGCTGGCGGCGCACCAATTCGGCGATGGCGTAAACTTGCTCCGCCGAAAACGCCACAATGGCCGTGCGCCGGGGCAGCTTGGCGAGTTTTTTGGACCCCGCATAGGTGAGTTTCGAGAACCGCTCGCGCGGATCGCCTTCCGCGCCCGGGGCCAATTGGCGCGCGATCGGACGCAAGGACTCCGCGCCCAAGAACACGGTCTCCTGGGTTCCGCGCGCATGCAGGATGTGGTCGGTGAAGACGTGTCCGCGCTCAGAATCGGCGGCCAGTTGAGCCTCATCCAGCGCTAAAAAGGCGAAGTCGCGGCCGCGCGGCATCGCCTCTGCGGTGCAAACAAAATAGCGCGCTTGGTCGGGCAGGATTTTCTCCTCCCCGGTGACCAAAGCGACCGCCCGCGGCCCTTTGATTTTGACGATGCGGTCATAGACTTCCCGCGCCAGCAAGCGCAGCGGCAAGCCGATAACGCCGGTGGTGTGGGCGCACATGCGCTCCACCGCCAAATGGGTCTTGCCCGTATTGGTCGGTCCCAACACCAAGCTGACCGGCGCGTCTTCGCGGAAACCGCCCATAATGTCGGGCAATTTGACGCCGAACGGCGAGTCTCGCAAGGCGCTGCGAACCGAAAGCCCGGCCTGTGGAAAAAGCTAGAACGTAGCGCGAACAAATCGCGCGCGAATCACTAACGCCCAATGCTCCGGCTTTGTTCACCGCTAGATATGGGGGTCAAATCACTTTTGGCCTACAAGGCCCAAAGGCGGCCCATCGGCGACGATCCGGCTGGCGCGGATGACCGCTGAGCCGAAGCTCAACCGTCCGCGGAATTTAACTGGCGCGATCACGCCCGGCGCTACGGTCGCCATCCACATCTCCACGACGATCGGGGTTTCGGGGATGTCGTCCGCGTCAAACCCGGCGATCGGGACATAGGTCATTTCGCACTTTCGCGCGGGGCCGTCATAGGCGCGGGTTTTGACGGCGTCGGGGCCCAAGTCGCGCAACACCATGTCGTAACGCTGCTTGCCGTCGAAGATTTTCGCGCCGGGCGCGCACGGCGTACTCGGATGGTGCAGGAAAAAGCTCACGATCGCGGTGAGCGTATCAACCGCTTCGCGCTTCTGCGCCGGGGTCGCGGGCGGTTCGCCGAGCGATCCCAGGGGCGGGTCGGCGGTGACCGTCACCGCGTCGGCGCTTCGGGTGATGAGGGTGCGTCGGTTTTTTCGACCGTCGAGATTGGCGTGATCGTAACGCCGCGGGACCAGCCGCCCATGATCGTCGCGCACGCCCGTCGCGTTCGCCGTGATCACCGCGCGCTTGACCCATCGGCCCAGACCAATGGTGCGGTAGACCCCCTCCGCCTCATAAGCCTCGGCCTCAAGCGCTGCCGTCACCGACAGATCGATCAGCGGCAGACGTAGAAATGTGACGCGATAGTCGGCTTCGAGCCGCAAAGGGATCGCCGCCCCCGGCGCGGCGAGGATAAGGCTCGTTAAAACCGTCAAAGCTTTCCGCATGGCGCAATCCTAGCCCGGGCGTTCGGACGCGCGCCAGCGCGCATGCGAACCGGGCCTCGCCTAACCGCCGCTGGTCTTGACGCCCTCGCGCCCTTTGGCTATTCCCCGCGGTCTCGCATGGAGGTCCGCCTTCAGGCGCAGGATCTCATTTTGGGTTTGCCGATCGGTCGGAACTTAAGGCTCCGCCCGACGAGAGATAGAGACGAGCATGGCGCGGCGCTGCGAATTGACGGGCAAAGGTCCGGTGGTGGGCAACAATGTCAGCCACGCGAACAATAAAACCAAGCGGCGGTGGCTGCCCAATTTGGTGCGCGCGACGCTCAGCTCGGACGTTCTGGCGCGCCGGTTCAAAATGCGGATCAGCGCGGCCGCGCTGCGCTCGGTGGACCACACCGGCGGGCTCGACGCGTTTTTGTTGAAAGCGCGCGAGGACGCCTTGTCGCCTAGCGCGCGCCAGATCAAACGCGATATTCAAAAGAAAATCGCCGAGCGCGCTGCGGCTTAATTTTAGTAGATCTTGAGCGCATGGGGTGCGGCCGCTATTGATCGCCGTGCTCCACCAAGATCATTCGTCGTCATCATGGGCGATAGTCGACTGGCAGACGGTGCGTTTACCCAGGCTGTCAGGATGCTTTTGCCGCTTCGGCGGCTTTTTTCAAACGATCGCTATCCATCCAGTCTCGATAGATCGGATCATTTATCAAATCTGTGAACCGGAAACGACGTTCGGACGGCTGATATCGAAATTCGGCGTCTCCGCTGGCCAAGAACTGCACCATCATATCGCACAATGGGAAATCTGAGTTCGACGCTTCAAGCCACGTGAATTGGCCACGTTCATTGACTTCGAGAAAAACATATTCACCCGTCGGTGTGACGATAAAATCGAATGCGCCAAAATAAAGCCCTAAGCGTGCCATAAGATTACGACATCGATTGTATATGATGTCTGGCAACACGTGTTGTTCCATTGGAAGATCTAATTGACGCATTCGCCAATCAATCATTGATGCAGGTGATGATTGAGAGTCGACGGCGACGGCGAAGTAATCCGCGCCCATAAACGTTGCTCTCACTTCAAATGCTTTCTCAATGCGCGCTTGAAAAATCCCCGGTGTCATTTGCAGGACGTCTGGAACGGGTAAGTTGTCGACGGTCACAACCGTTGTTGGAAGGAGCGCATATTTCTCTTTGTCTAGGCGCCAGCGCATTTGTCGAAACGGCTTATAAATTGTCTGGTGCGGTTTATTGCTGTTTATAAAACTTCTGATTTCCTCGAAGGAGTTTGAAAACAAGCTGGGTGGAACATGGAATCCCTCGTCTATTGCGAGGCGTGTTTGATTGATTTTACTGTCAGCACGTCCAAGCGACTCTAGGGGATTTACCCAAAACGCATCTTGCGCAACTCCGTGAATAACTGCGTCGAAAAATACTGAATTTTCGCGAAAAATGAATTCTTGATCGTCTTGTTCGTAGCTGAAGGATGGTGGCGACGGTTCGTCGATACGCCGGCGCCAAACCAGCTCGTAGCCAGAATGAAGCGCGTTGAGCTCGGCGCCATCAAGCTTTACGGATGAATTGGGTTGCTTAAAATCTATAGTATGGACAGCAACATTTGGCAAATCGCTGCATCGAATGATGTCGATATTTAAACCTAGCCGAATAAGGCCCGTTGCTATCAAGTAAGTCGGCTGATCGAGTCTCTGCGTAATTATTAAGTGCGTGGACGGCATGGGTCGTACGACAAAATGGGCCAGGTGTCGTCGACACCCAGCCCGTTATTCCTAATTGTCAGTAAAAATAAAGGTGCCTGCGGTCGGGAAGAATCCGTCATCGCATGCCGTAGATGAAAACGTAAGCGTTCCCGGTTCGTCTCCGGGAGGGCCGCCTTCGTCACAAACCCCACCCGTAACTGTGAGTAATTCTTCTTGAGACAGTTCCGTTGCTACTTTGCGACCTAGCAATTGGTTCTTGTGATTATCCATTCCAATCCCTTTCCTTGTTGTCCAGTCGCGATCGCCGCACACTGTTATTCAAGACTAGACGATCTGGAGCTTTTCGCAATCATCTTTTTCAATCCCAAGATAACGAATCTGAGAGGTCAAGCATGGCGATTTACAACGCGGATCCGTATGGCCGCGCTGCGCTCGGTGGACCACACCGGCGGGCTCGACGCGTTTTTGTTGAAAGCGCGCGAGGACGCCTTGTCGCCTAGCGCGCGCCAGATCAAACGCGATATTCAAAAGAAAATCGCCGAGCGCGCGGCGGCTTAACTGGCCTCGTTCGTCCGACCCGGCGATTATGCGCCGGGGAGACGACCTTTCATGAAAAAACTTGGGTTGCGGGTCGGTTTTGCGGCTGGGCTTGGCATGCTATCGGCGATGGCGAGCGCACAAACCGCCGACCGCGTTTTTCTCAACGCGAATGTGCGCACCGCCCATGACGGCCAGCCCACGGCGGAAGGCGTCGCTGTGCTCGACGGGCGTATCGCCTATGTGGGCGGTGGGCGGTCCTTGGGCGCTTGGATCGGACCGAACACCGATGTGGTCGATCTTGGCGGCGCGACTCTGTTGCCTGGCCTGACGGACGCTCACGCGCATTTGCTGGGCATTGGTCTGCGCGAACTCACCTTGAACCTCGACCATGTGCGCTCGGTGGCCGATTTGCAGGCCGCGATCGCGGAAACCGCCCAGGCCCAATCCGAGGGGGCGATTGTCGGCCGCGGTTGGATTGAAACCGGCTGGCCGGAAGACCGCTTCCCGAACGCGGCGGACCTTGACGCCGTGGTGGCGGATCGACCGGTGGTGCTGACCCGCGCGGACGGGCATTCCTTGCTCGCCAATTCCGCCGCGCTCGCCGCGGCTGGGATCACCGCGCAGACCGAAGACCCTGATGGCGGTCAAATCGTGCGCGACGGGGAGGGCCGCGCGACGGGGCTCTTGGTGGACAACGCCATGGCGCTGGTGGGCGGTTTGGTCGATGCGCCTTCGGTTGAGCTTAAAGCGCGCGCTTATGTGCGGGGCGCGAACGTCTATGCCGAATTGGGTTGGACGGGAGTGCACAACATGTCGGTGAGCCTTGCGGACGTGGCGCTGATCGAACAGCTCGCCAATGACGGTCTGTTGCCTCTGCGGGTCTATAACTGTGTCAACGCCGAGGACGCACAGGCGCTGTTCGACGCCGGCGCCCGGGTGGAGGCGGAGGGCCGGGTGGTCACGCGCGGCGTGAAGTTTTACATGGACGGCGCTTTGGGCTCCCGCGGTGCGCTGCTTGCCGAGCCGTATGCGGATGCCGACACAACGGGGCTGCAATTGGCCAAAGAGGCGGAGAGCCGCGCTTTGATGGACCAAGCGCTCGCGCATGGGGTCCAACTCTGCATCCACGCCATTGGCGATCGCGCGAACACTTTGGCGCTCGACTGGATGGAGGCGGCCTTCGAGGCGCGGCCACTTGAGGCGCGCGCCTACCCCGAGCCGCGCTGGCGCATCGAGCATGCGCAGATCGTCGATCTCGCCGACATTCCGCGGTTCAAAGCGCTGGGGGTCATTGCGTCCATGCAGCCCTCCCATGCAATCGGTGATCTTTACTTCGCGCCGGACCGGTTGGGACCGGACCGATTAGACGGCGCTTACGCGTGGGCGCGGCTGGTGGCGTCGGGCGCGGTGATTGCGGGGGGATCGGATGCGCCGGTGGAGAAGGGCGATCCGCGCATCGAGCTCTATGCCGCCCGCGTGCGCGCAGGGCTCGACGGTTTTCAGAACAAGGCGTGGCGTCCGGACCAAGCCGTGCCTAGCGACACCGCATTGAAAATGTTCACTTTATGGCCGGCGTACGCAGCCTTCCAAGAAGACGATTTAGGATCGGTCGCCGTGGGCAAAAAGGCGGACTTCTCCGTGTTTGACCATGATCCGACGTCGGTCGCGGGCGAGGCGATCCTTCAGACCCAAGCGCTGATGACGGTGATCGACGGCGACATTGTTTGGCGACGCAAACCCAGTGCGGGTTAGTCGTCAACGTTGCTCACCGCGCCGCGCCCCGCGCCGTCTCATCGAACAGGGCGGCCAAACGATCGATCATGACCCCGGCGAGTTGGTCGACATCGGAGATCGTCACGGCGCGCGGGTAATACCGGCCCACATCATGGCCGATGCCGATCGCAATCAACTCCGCTTCTTTGCGGGCGTGGATATGCGCGATGGCGTCGCGCAAATGCTGCTCCAGATAGCCGCCGGAGTTCGCGGACAAAGTGGAGTCGTCCACTGGCGCGCCATCAGAAATCACCATCAAAATGCGCCGCTGTTCGGGGCGCCGAGCCAAGCGGTCGTGGGCCCATAACAGCGCCTCGCCGTCGATGTTTTCCTTCAGCAGGCCCTCGCGCATCATCAGGCCGAGATTGCGACGCGCGCGCCGCCAGGGCGCATCAGCGCGTTTATAGATGATATGGCGCAAATCGTTGAGCCGCCCGGGATTGGCCGGCCGCCCATCCGCGATCCAGGCGCGCCGCGCATCCCCGCCCTTCCACGCCTTGGTGGTGAACCCCAAAATCTCGGTTTTCACCCCACAGCGCTCTAGCGTTCGGGTGAGGATGTCCCCGCAGACCGCCGCGATCATGATCGGCCGCCCGCGCATGGAGCCCGAATTATCGATGAGCAGCGTGACGACCGTGTCGCGGAAATCGCTTTCGCTCTCCTGCTTGAACGACAAGGGTGCGGTGGGATCGACGACGACTCGGGTCAGCCGGGCTGTGTCCAACACACCCTCTTCAAGGTCGAAGGTCCAGGCGCGGCGCTGTTGAGCGAGCAGCCGGCGCTGTAAGCGATTGGCGAGCTTGGCGACAATCGACTTCGCCGATTTCAAGTGCTGGTCGAGATAGCCGCGTAAGCGCTCAAGCTCTTCGACGTCACAGAGCTCTTCGGCGCCGACGGTTTGGTCGAATTTCCGCGTGAAGACGGTGTACCGGTAATTCGGATCGGCGATATCCGGCGGCGCATTGGGGCGATATGGCCGCACCGCGTCGGCTTGCTGGGCGGGCGCGGCCTCATCGGGCGCCTCGTCGATCTCTTCATAGCGCGGCTGGGGTTCCTCCTCCGCGCTGGGCGGGGGCTCGCCCTGGATCGGTTCGGGGGCGGTTTCTGGCGGCGAGGGATCATCGCCCTCGTCGGGGTCGGACTGCGTCTCATCCTGGGCGGGGGGCGGCTCTTGGTCGTCCTCATGGCCGTCATCATCCGGCTCGCCGCCCAGTTCTTGGCCAAGATCGAGGTCGCGGATCACCGTGCGAACGATTTCGCCAAACCCGGCTTGGTCCTCGGTTACCGCGGAGAGGCGATCGAGCGACGCCCCCGCTTTGGCCTCGATCTCCTCGCGCCAGACCGACAGCACGCCGCGCGCGGCGCCGGGCGCCGCCCGCCCGGTGAGCCGTTCGCGCACCATTAGCGCCACCGCTTCAGCCAGAGGCGCGTCTTGGCGGTCCTCAAGCCGAGCGAAGCCTTTACGATCGCAGCGTTCGGCCAGGGCGGCGTGCAGATTGTCCGACACCCCAGCCATGACCCGCGCGCCACAGGACTCCACGCGCGCCTGCTCCACCGCGTCAAAAATCGCCCGCGCGGCGTGGCCTTCCGGGCTCAGCCGCTTATGCCGGTCCGCGTCATGATGGGCGATGCGCAGCGCCAGCGCATCCGCTTTGCCGCGCAGAACCTCAGCCCCGTCCAGGTCTTTGCGCGGCACGGGCAGGGTGACCCGGCCCGGCGCGATCAAGGCTTGCTCGCCGGAGAAGGCGACTTCGAGTTCGGGCTCCCCGGACAGCGCTTTGGTGGCGGCGGCGAGCGCGCGCTTAAACGCCTCTTGTGGGGTCTCTTTGGAACTCAAGCCACTTTCACCCGCGTGGCCGCCTCGGGGAGGTCATAGCCGAATTGGCGCTGGAAGAACTCCGCAATGTCTTGGCGTTCCTCCTCATCGCATTTGTTGAGGAAGGTAAGCCGGAAGGCCAAGCCGACGTCGTTTTCAAAGATCGTCGCGTTTTCCGCCCAATTGATCACCGTTCGCGGGCTCATCACCGTGGAGATGTCGCCATTGATGAAGGCGTTACGCGTCATGTCAGCGACGCGCACCATGGCGTCGATGGTCTGGCGGCCCTCATCGGTGTCGAAATCTTTCAGCTTCGCCAAAACGATGCCGCACTCGGTGTCGTGGTCGAGGTAATTCAGCGTGGTGACGATCGACCACCGATCCATCTGGCCTTGGTTGATCTGTTGGGTGCCGTGGTAGAGCCCCGTGGTGTCGCCCAAGCCCACCGTGTTGGTGGTCGCGAACAGCCGGAAAGCCGGATGGGGCGTGATCACCTTGTTCTGGTCCAGCAGGGTCAGCCGGCCCTGGGCCTCCAACACGCGCTGGATGACGAACATCACATCCGGCCGGCCCGCATCGTATTCGTCAAACACTAAAGCGACAGTGTTTTGCAGCGCCCAAGGCAACAGGCCTTCTTTAAACTCAGTGACTTGCTGGCCTTCGCGCAGGGTGATCGCGTCCTTGCCGATCAGGTCAATCCGGCTCACATGGCTGTCCAAATTCACCCGCACCAAGGGCCAATTCAGCCGCGCGGCCACTTGCTCGATATGGGTCGATTTGCCGGTGCCGTGATAGCCCTGGACCATCACCCGGCGATTATGGGCGAACCCCGCCAAGATCGCTTTGGTGGTTTGCGGATCAAACACATAAGCGGGATCGGGCTCGGGCGTATACGCGGAAGCTTGGGAAAACGCGGGCGTGGATTGGGCGCTGGGGAAGCCGAATGTCTCCTCGACGGAGACGGTCACATCGGGTTCGGCGATCGGAAAGGACTGAGGATCGGACATGGGCGCTCCACGCGGGCTCTAAAATCTCGCCTCCATAACTAGAGCCCGCGTGGGCCGGGATAAAGGGTTAGTGTCGCTGCGCGTCACCTAAGCTTGCGCCCAAGCCAGCTAGCCGGTCGCCCGAGCATCCAAATTCGTGGGGAGTCCATAATCCGCGCCGTCAGAAGCGAGCCAGTCCGTTTTCATCGTGAGCGGAGTTTTCATCGAAACAGAAGGAGAATCGATCGCGGTCGCAACATCGATCGCAAACTGAGTTTAACTGAACCACATCGGTTTAAAAAGGCGTTGACCCGGGTACCGCCTAACCCAACCCCGCCGTTTTCAGCGTCTTATAGGCCCGGATGACCCGTTGGAGCTGCTCCTCCATGGAGCGGTCCCCGCCATTGGTGTCCGGGTGCATCTGCTTGACCAAGTCGCGATAGCGCTGGCCCACCTCGTCTTTCGGCGTGTCGGGCGCTAGCCCCAAAACGTCCAGCGCTGCGGCCGCCACCGAACCCACTCGCCGGCGGGCTTTGGCGCGTTCGGCCTTTTTGTCCGCCTCCGAGGTGTCGCCGAACACCCCAAAGGTGTCGGAGAAGGCGCGCGAGAATTCGCGTTTGGCTTGGGCGGCGGCGTCGCGGTCCGGCGCTGCGGCTTTGGCGGTCCACGTGGGGCGGTGGCCATAGGCCGCGCTTTCTTGGAAGGCGCGGATTTCCGTGTCGTTCATGCCGGCGAAAAAATCCCAATTCTTATTGTATTCCGCCGCATGTTCTTGGCAGAACCAAAAATAAGAATTCGGCCGGTCCGGCGCTTTCGGCGCCCGGCAATCACCCTTGCGTCCACAGCCGTCCCACTCGCAAGTGCGTTCGCCGGGGGGGGCTTTGCCTTTCTTCGGCGGCTTCACCCGGATGTCCTTAAACCGGGGGCGATATTCAAACGCAGCGCTCATGGCAGACACTATGGATCGGTTCGCGCTACAAACAATGTCTTGACAGACACCGATTTCGGAGCTTCGCCATGGGAAGTGTCGCACAATCCATTGAACAGACGTTGAGGACGGCGTTTAACCCCGAGACCCTTGAGGTTATTGATCAATCCCATCTGCACCGCGGCCACGCCGGCGCCCGTCCCGAGGGTGAAAGCCACTTCGAAGTTCGCATGCGCGCCTCAGCCTTTGACGGGCTCAGCCGGGTGGCGCGCCACCGCGCGGTCAATGACGCGCTTGCGGACCTGCTGGCCGAGCAGGTCCACGCCCTGAGCCTGAAACTTGAGGGGACCGGCTAAGCGATCAGCCCGCGCAAGCGGCCCCATCGGGGTTCAAGACGATCTCGGCCTGGGGCGCCTCGACATAGTCAAACCCGTGGCCGATCTCCCATTCTCCGTTGCGCTCATAGGCCGTCCGGGTCGCGAGCCCTCTCTCGCGCACCCGAACGTCGGCGCGCACCCGTGTGATTTCGGGATGACCCTCGACGGTCTCGACTGCGGAGTAGCCGCCTAACTCGACGGGGAAGATTTCGCCGATGGTGTGAAATCCGGCGGTGGTGAAATAGTGATAAATCAAGGTTTGCCGGGCGGGGTCGAAGAAGACGATCGTCTCCCCGCCATAGCAGCCGTCCCCCAGCGCGTGTTCAATCCGGATCGCTTGACCGCCCAAGGCGAGGCTAAAGCGTTGGGTATCGGTGACCTCCGGGCTCGCGGGGTCCGTGGAGACACCGTAAAACGTCTTGCCCAAAAGCGGCGCGAACACCGCATAGGGGTTGGAGAAATCTAGCGGCGCGGGCGGCGTGGTCTGGGCGAAGCTCAGCGTGCTAAGGGCGAGCCCGCTCAACAGGCTGACCAAAGGGCGAATCATAACGGGGCGTCCTTTACGCGACGACGTCAGGTGCGGTTTCGGTGATGGTCTCCACCAGAAGCGACGTGATTTGGTTCCGACGTTTCTGGCGGACGACGAATTTGCAGCCGTGAAAGGCGAAGCGTTGGCCCGGCTCTGGGATGGTTTGCGCCTCGTGGATGACGAGTCCCGCGACAGTAACCGCCTCTTCGTCGGGCAAGTTCCACTCCATGGCGCGGTTAAGATCACGGATCGTCACCGACCCCGCGACGATCACCGAGCCGTCGGGCTGACGTTTGAGCCCTTGGACAGGCAGGTCGAACTCGTCTTCGATTTCGCCGACAATCTCCTCGAGAATGTCCTCAAGCGTCACAATGCCCATGATCGCGCCGTACTCGTCGACCACGACCGCAAAGTGCTCGCGCTTGCGCCGAAACGTGTTGAGCTGTTCCAATAAATTGGTGGTTTCGGGCACGAACCAGGGTTCGCGCGCCACCGCGCGCAGATCCAGGGCCTCGGTTGACATCCCCGGCTCATGGAGCGCGCGAAGCAAGTCCTTGGCATGGAGCACGCCGACAATGTTCTCCTGATCCTCCGACCAAAGCGGCAGCCGCGTATAACGCGACTGCAATGCCTGTTGGACGACCCTTTCGGCGGGTTGGTCCACATCAAGCGCCATCATGGAGCGGCGGTGCACCATGACATCGGCGACGGTTAACTCGCGCAGGTCCAAAACCGCGGCGAGCATATCTTTGTCCGACTTCACCACCCCGCCCTCTTGGTGGTGCAGATCGACCGCGCCGCGGATCTCGTCATGGGCGGACAGCACAGGGCCTTGGGTCTTTACGCCCGCCAGCGCGAGGACCGTGCGCACGACCGTTTGCACCGCAGACGTGATCGGTGCGAACAGACGCACGATCTGGCGGATCAGCCAGCTAACGCCCATGGCCGTCTTATCCGGATTGGCGATGGCGTAGGTCTTGGGCAGAACTTCGGCGAACACCAAAACCACCAGCGTCATCACCAAAGTGGCGTAGGCGACCCCCGCTTCGCCGAACAGGCGCAAAAACGCCGAGGTGGCGAGCGCGGACGCCAGGATATTCACCAGGTTATTGCCGAACAGCACCGCGCCGATGAACCGCTCCCGATCGGCGAGGATGATATTGACCCGCGCGGCTCGGCCGTCGCCGTCTTTCTCCAAGGCGTGTAACCGCGCCCGAGACGCGGCGGTGAACGCGGTCTCTGAGCCGGAGAAAAATCCTGACAGCGCGATCAGGACGATGATGGCGAGCAGCTTGAGCAGGGTCGACAGATCCATAGGGTTAACCCGTTTCCTCCGTTAAGAAGGCGACGAGTTCAGTCTCGTCGTGAAGCGGGCTAACCCGCGCTTTGCCAATCCGGTCAGGCAGGATGAATTTCAACCGCCCACCTTCGGCTTTTTTATCGTCTCGCATGCGCGCGATCAGCGCGGCCGGGTCGAAAGGCGCGCCGGGGATCTCGCAAAGCTGGGTGGCCAGGCCCGCCGCGCGCAAATGCGCCTCGGCTCGGTCCGCGTCCGCCTGGGGCGCCCGGCCGAGCCGAACAGCGAATCGAAACGCCATCGCCATGCCCACGCCGACGGCTTCGCCGTGCAGCAGGTCCGGGCCGTATCCGGTCTCCGCCTCCAAGGCGTGGCCGAAGGTGTGGCCAAGGTTCAAGAGCGCCCGCTTGCCGGCTTCGCGCTCGTCCTCCGCTACGATGGCGGCTTTGGCGGCGACGCAAGTTGAGACCATGTCAACCAGAGCGTTGGGCTCTTGGGCGAACACCGCCTGCCGGTGAGCCTCAAGCCATTCGAAGAACGCCGCATCGCCCAGGAGCGCGTATTTCACCACTTCTGCATAACCGGCGCGAAACTCCCGTTCGGGCAGGGTTTTGAGCGTCTCAACATCGGCGAGCACCAGAACCGGTTGGTGGAATGCGCCCACGAGGTTTTTGCCGCGCGCCGTATTGATGGCGGTCTTACCGCCGACGGAGCTGTCGACTTGGGCCAATAGCGTGGTGGGGATTTGAATGAAGGGGCAACCGCGTTTGCAAATCGCCGCCGCGAAGCCGGTCAAATCGCCGATTACCCCGCCGCCTAAGGCGAGCACGGGTTCGGAACGGTCCACGCCCAACGCCAAAAGCTGATCGACCAATCCTTCGAGATCGCGGAAATTCTTACGCGCCTCCCCAGCCGCCAGCGTGATCGGATGGGTCATGACGCCATAGGCGCTAAGCATGGCCTCAAGCGGCTCAAGCCAGTGCGCGGCCACATGGGCGTCGGTGACGACAATGGCGCGTCCGCGCTTTAACGCCCGCGCCAGGCGTTCGGCTTCGCTGTGAAAAAGCCCTGCGCCGACAACCACGTCATAGCTGCGCGCGCCTAACCCGACCCGAACCGTGCGCGCGCTCACGACGGTGATCCCGCTGCATCGGCGCGAAGCGCCTCGAGGACCAAGTCGACAGTCTTGTGGTGGGGGCCGTCCACGCTCTCCACGCAAATATCGGCCTGGGCGTAGATCGGATAGCGCTCGGCCATGAGCCGGCTCATCACCGCATCAACGTCTTGGCCGCGCAAGAGCGGACGGGTGTCTCGGCGACGCACCCGTCGAACCAAAATCTCCAAATCCGCCTTTAACCACACCGTGAGCGCCTGCGCGCGCAACAGTGCCCGCGTCTCGTCTTGGATGAACGCGCCGCCCCCCGTGGCGAGCACTTTGGGCGGACCGTCCAGCAGGCGTTCGATCACCCGACGTTCTCCGGCGCGGAAATAGGCCTCCCCAAAGGCGGAAAACATGTCGCTGATCGAACAACCGGCTGCGGTCTCAATGGCTTCGTCAGCGTCGACGAAATCGATCGACAACGCCAAAGCCAGCCGTCGGCCCACAGTGGTCTTGCCCGCGCCCATCAGGCCCACTAAGGCGATCGTCTTATCAATGCGGAAATGTGGCGCGTTAAGCGCTGATCCATCTTTCGCCATGGCAATTGGCTATACGCGCGAGGGCGGGCGGCGGCAACGCGCTCGCCGAATCGACTGGCGCCGGGCACAGTTCGGCGCGCTCTCGACCTAGAAAGGAACCGACCCATGCGGGCGTTCGTTTGGATTGTGCTGGTGTTGGCTTTGGTCGCAGCGGCCGGATTTCTAGGCTTGCTCATCGCAGCCGAACGGCTTGATCCCCCACGCGAGGAGGTGCGTGTTGAGCTGCCTGATACGTTCGAGCGCTAGGGCGCTGGTGGCCGGGCTGGCGCTGAGTTGCGCCGCGTGGCCCGGGCGCGCCCAAGACCTGGAAGTCGCCGAACTGGGCGCGCCTGACCCGTTCCTCGTTGGCACGCTGTCGCCCGCGCCTGACGGACTGGGAACGGACATGTGGGCGGGAACCTCCGCCGCGGGGGCCGAACCTCTCGTGTCCGCGATTGCGGAGCGCGATCTGAGCCACCCGGCCGCATTGGCGCTTAGCGCTGGGGTCTTACGTACGGCGGCGGCCGGCCCGGAGGGCGGCGGGCTGGCGTTGACCCAAGCTCGCGCGCGCGCGCTCTTAGCGCTGGGGTATCCGCGAGACGCCGCTGAGGTTTTGTCCAAGACGCTGGGGGTTGAGGACGACAGCGGCGCCGCTCGGCTCTGGGTCGAGGCTTTATTCTGGTCCGGCGCCCGGGACCAAGCGTGCGCTGTCGCCCAGCGCGCGGGGCGAAATTTCTCTGAACCCTTTTGGGTGTGGGTGCGCGCGGGCTGTTTCGCCATGAACGGTGAGGGCCGGTCTGCGGAGCTGGCGGCCAATCTCGCCTTAAGCGCGGATGACGACCAGATACTGCACGCCCAAATCTTAGCGCTGACCGGAGCGCGTTTGTCCGCGCCGGACCCCGATCCGACGCGCGCTCTGTCGGTGAGCTTGGCGCAGGCGGGGGAGACGGCGTTATCTGCGGACATAATTGCGGCTTTGCCGCGAGCGGGATGGGCGAGCGCATTGGGCGACCCAAAACTCACGGAGGCGGCGCGCGCCCAGGCGGCTTGGCGGCTCGCGCGCGCGAGCTTGGGCGATCCGGCCGCGCTGACCGAAGCGCTGGCCGGGCCAACACGGTTAAACGGCGCGGAGGCGGAGAACGCCTTAAAGGCGGCGCTGGCGAGACGTGGCGCCGATCGGGCGGGCGCCCTGGCGGCCCTTTGGCTCGATGGATCCGAAGGCGTGCGCGCGCAGGCATTGGCGGCCGCGCTGGACGCGGCCGAGCCCCTGGCCGACACCATTGCCAACACCCCGTTGGCCCCCCCGAAAATCGCGGGCGCACCCGGCAGCCAACCGCCCAACACCCCACCTGGAG
>JBHJGU010000019.1:0-2570 GCA_050331475.1 Maricaulaceae bacterium
CCCCCCCCCGCCGCGCGGGCCCCCCCCCCCCCGCTGGGGCGGGATATCAACCCCCCCCGCCCCCCGGGGCCCCCGCCGGGGGCGCTGGGGTGGGTGGCCGGCCCCGCCGCGGGGGGGGCCGAGCCTTTGCGCGATGACGAAAACTCTCCCTTGTCCTATGGCCCTAAGCCGCCGCTTGGGTTTCCGCGCCGAAGCGGCCGTAGAAGGTCTCGCCCTTCTGAGCCATGTGTCGCAGCAAATTCGGCACAGCGAAAATGGGGCCATGGGCTTCGGCGAGGCGATCCGCGGTCTCAACAAAGGTTTTCACGCCAATTGTGTCGATAAAGCTCAACACGCCGCCGGTGTAGGGCGCAAAGCCCCAAGCCAGGATGGAGCCCACATCCGCTTCGCGCGGATCCGAGAGCACGCCTTCGGCCATGCAACGGGCGGCTTCGATCGCTTGGGCGTAAAGGATGCGCTCCTTGATCGCGTCCACGCTGGGTTGGTCCGCCTCAGGCCGCACGCCGCTTTCCGGGATATCCGCGAGTCCGGCCCAGAGACGAGTGGTCTTACCGCCAAGCGTGTTGGTGTAAAAACCGGTCTCGGTTTTCCGGCCATACCGGCCCAGCTCATACATATGCTTGATGATCGGGTCGGACGGGCTGGGCACATAGGCGTCGCCCAAGTCTTTCTGGGTCTGGGTCATGATTTTATAGCCCAGATCGATGGCGGTCATGTCTGAGAGCTCCATCGGCCCCATGGGCATACCGGCCATGCGCGCGCCGTTCTCGATCAGCGCCGGATTGACCCCTTCGCCGAGCAGCATCAAGCCTTGCTCGATAAATCGCATCACGCAGCGATTGCAGTAAAACGCGCGGGTGTCTTGAACCAGGATCGGGGTTTTCTTGATCTTGGTGACAAAATCTATGGCGCGCGAAATGGCGTAGTCGCTGGTTTGCTCGCCTTGGATGATCTCCACCAGCATCATTTTCTCGACCGGCGAGAAGAAGTGGATGCCGATGAAATTCTCGGGTCGTTTGGAGGCTTCGGCCAAAGACGTGATCGGAATCGTGGAGGTGTTGGTGCCAAAGACCGCCGTCTCGCTGATCTCCGCCTCGGCCATGTCGGTGATTTTGGCCTTCAGCTCGGAGTTTTCGAACACGGCTTCGACCACCAAATCCACGTCCTTAATGGCCGCGTAATCGGTGGTGGCGGTGACGCGGGCGAGGATGGCGTCGGCTTTGTCCTGGGCCATCTTGCCCCGGCTGACCCGCTTGGCGAGGTCTTTCTCGATATGAGCTTTGCCCTTGTCGGCGCCCTCTTGGTCCCGATCAATAAGCACCACATCGATGCCGGCTTGGGCGGAGACATTGGCGATGCCCGCGCCCATAAAGCCCGCGCCGATCACCGCGATGGTGTTCACGGCCGCTTTCTCCTGCCCCGCGGGGCGGCGCCCGCCTTTGTCCAAGTCCTGTTTGGAGAGGAAGATCGACCGGATCATGTTCCGGCTTTCCGCCATTAACAGCAGTTTGGAGAAATACCGGCTCTCAATGCGTAGGCCTGCATCGATGTCGCACTGCAGACCTTCATAAACGCAAGAGAGGATAAAGCGCTGGGCGGGGTAATTGCCCCAGGTGTTCTTACGCAGCATGCCAGGCGCGCCCATGGCGACTTGAATGCCCGCGGGGTGGAACGGTCCGCCGCCGGGGATCTTGAAGCCCTTCTTATCCCAGGGCTGCACGCCGCGGTCATTGACCGGCTTGGCGCCCGGTTTCAGGCCAAATTCGCCCGCGCGCGGATGCTCGGCGGTGATCACCTCGCCGCCTTTGACCCAAGCTTTGGCTTTGTCGACCAGTTCCGCGGTGGGCGCGGTGTCGTGCACCAGCCCCAGCATGTGCGCCTTGCCCACATCGACCTGCTTGCCCTGCAGCATCAGATCAAAGGCGTTCATCATGCCGATCAGCCGCGGCATGCGTTGGGTGCCCCCGCCACCGGGCAACACGCCGACCATGGCCTCGGGCAGGCCGAGCTTGAGTTTGGGGTTGTCGTTCGCCGCGATCCGGTAATGGCAGGCGAGCGTGATCTCGAATCCACCGCCGAGCGCGAGCGCGTTGATCGCGGCCGCCACCGGCTTGCCGCACGTCTCAAGCCGGCGGAAGGCTTGGTTCAGCCGGTAGGTCCCGTCAAACACCTTCTGCTTGAGCGCCTCTTCTGAGAGGTCCTCCCCGCCTTGGGAGAACAGATCGCCCAGCTCGGTCAGGTCCGCGCCCGCGCAGAACGCGGTGGACTTGCCCGAGGTGATGACCGCGCCGGTGATGGCCTCATCCGAGCCGATGCGGTCGGCTAGCGCGATGATCTCTTCGATCACGTCGCCGGAGAGCACGTTCATGGTTTTGTCGGGCTGGTCGAAGGCGATCAGCGCCACGCCGTCGCCGTCCACCTCGAATTGGAAGTTCTTATAGGTCATGGGGGTGTCTCCCTATGTCTGAAGGTTGCGGCGGAGGGCTCCCCCCTCCGTCAGCTGCGCTGACACCTCCCCCGCACGCGGGGGAGGAAAACTGCGCGTCGCCTTGCGATATCCTCCCCCGTTC